>JAITGS010000003.1 GCA_031280435.1 Tannerellaceae bacterium
GACACATACTCAGCATGTTTTACTGGCAATTGCCTATAATTTAAAGCGCTCTCCTGGGATAGTTATGTCCAATTCGCTCAAATAGGGTCGAAATGGGCATACAAATGGCTTGTATATCCTATTTTTAAGCCCCAAAGGACAAATTTCTTCAAATAAAACAAGAAGAGAAAACTGAAAAAAGAGAGAAAAATGAGGATTGCTGCATTTTGCAAAGCTCTCAAAACTAAGCTCGCCGCTGCCGTCGAGGGCCTTCGTCCGAAAAAAATAAGCTCGCCGCTGCCGTCGAGGCCCTTCGCCCAAAAAAAATAAGCTCGCCGCTGCCGTCGAGGGCCTTCATCCGAAAAAAATAAGCTCGCCGCTGCCGTCGAGGGCCTTCGTCCGAAAAAAATAAGCTCGCCGCTGCCGTCGAGGGGCTTCGCCCAAAAAAAATATGCTTGCCGCTGCCGTCGAGGGCCTTCGTCCGGGAAGATTATCTGTGTCGATCGCCGGATAAACTCAGCCCCTGAAGAAGCTGAAGTTCACGGAGCCGTAAGCCCGTTGCTGCACGAATCCGGGAATGTCGGCAAAGCTGTGGGAGGCGGAATGTTCCATCACAAAGAGGCCGTCCTCTTTGAGCAGCCCTTTGCGAAGTGCGAGAGGAGGAACGGTGGGGAGGGCGCTGTGGCTGTATGGCGGATCGGCGAAGATGAAGTCGAAGGGCTCGCCTTTCCATTTTTGCATGAAGCGAAAGGCGTCGGTGCGAAACAGTTGCAGGGCGGAGGTTGGCAGCTCGGCGGCCACCTTGGTGATGAACGCGGCATGAGTGCGATGGTTTTCGACGGCGACAACGTGGGCGCATCCCCGTGAGATGAGTTCGAAGGAGATGCTGCCGGTGCCGGCAAAGAGGTCGAGGGCCCTGGCTCCGTCGAGGTCTGTAATATTGGCAAGTACGTTGAAGAGGTTTTCTTTGGCGAAGTCGGTGGTGGGCCTTGCGCTGAAGTTCGACGGTATGGCGAAGCGGCGCCGTCCGTATATCCCGCTTATTATTCGCATACCGACATTAATATCAGGTCGACCGGCGCCTGGAGTATTTCTCCTCCAAGGAAATAAGCTTTGGCCGGGATTTCAATACTGTCGACATGCCTGATGAAGGTATGCAGCGTGAGTAGGGCCTGGTTGGTGACGGAGGCGTCGCCGGATATGGAAAGGCGATCGTTGAGCTGGTCGAGCCCGGCCTGCTTCCACACGTAGCAGAGGTAGTAGATGAAGTCGCTGGTCTGGTCGTAGGTGAAGGTATTGGCAAAGATGAGCCGGCTGTTGTTGAAGCAGCAAACGTCGACCATAGATTGCCGGACTATGGCGAACATGTGCGCCTGCTTCTCTCCCCTGCATTGCTTTTTGAACATTATGAGCTGCGATGTGACGTGATGCAGGAAGATAGGATTGGTGAGGGAGCGGGCGCAGAACTCGTAAACGTCTTCGTCGGCTGCAAAGACGAGTTCGGCCTGTTCGTCGTCTATGCGGTTTGAGAGGATGCGCTTCTCCGGCGCGAAAAAATTGTAGGCAAGCAGTTCGGAGCGCTTCTTGCTGTCGGCGCACTCGTCGGGCACGAGGGTGTATTGCTGGGTTACGCAAAGCACTTTGGTGCGCTTATAGTTCCAGATGAGGCAGTCGTTAGAGAAGAAGACTTCCTTCAGCGATTGCTTGTAGGGTATGGTTTCGTCGAACTCCACATCCCTGAAGAAGAAGCTCTGCGCCTCGGCCGGATTGTGTGCGGAAAAAGAAAATCCACCCGGCTTTAACCGGATGGACATTATATACTTTTCCGAACTGTTGACATTCAACGTATCAGGGATGCTGATCGTCATGATGCTCAGTATGCTTTAGAGGTCTTCCCAATTGCCGGCATAGTTGTTGATTTCTTCGAGCGATCCGACGCGCCGTCCGGGATACTTCTTCAGCGTGAGGGCTACGGCGTCGAGGTTGACTATGAGCTGCCTGTTGAGGCCGCGCAGATAGTCGTCGTATGATACGGATGCTTCGAATACTTTCACCGAATATCCCGACGGCGAGAGGATGGTGGCGGTATCCATATTGAACTCAAGCGGCGTACCGTCGCTCTTTTTGACGTTCGGAACGAACCTCAGGTCGGCGGCGTTGAAACCTGAGCCGAAGAGTGTGTCCTTGGCCAGAATCCAGAAGGTATCTCTGGTGATAAAGCCTTTCTTGATGGCTTCCTGCTCGGTCATGCCGGCCTCGAGCTGTTCGTCGGTCAGGACTCCCTCTTTCATGATGAAGGGGAGCTTTTCGTTGTTCAGAAATTCGGCGAGCCTGTCGAAGCTCGGCGTATGCTCCTTGTATACGTTCTTGTATTCAATCTGAGCTTTACGGATGTCGATAAGACGAGCGATGATAGCTGTTTCTCTGATTTTCTGCTCATTCTGGAAAGTAATAGGAACGAGCAAGCTTGCATAGCACATGTAGGCCAGCAGTAAAACTGCGCCTAAGAGGATGATTCTAATTGTAATCTTCATGGTGGTATAATGATTTTTAAATTGTTTGCCCGGCAAATTTAAAAAAGAATATTTAATGTCCTATCTTTAACCGAAAAAAAATATTGTTTCCCTATGACTGTACACTCACTATCCGAACGTATTTTGATGCATTTCCCGCATTCGCCTACCGACGACCAGACGCTGGCCATTCACGCACTGACGGCATTTCTATCCGACACATATAATAATAAGCAGGTTTTCCTGCTGAAGGGTTATGCCGGTACGGGCAAGACTTCGCTTGTTGCCGCGCTTGTCAAGGCTCTGGCTCAGATGAACCGGAAAAGCGTCTTGCTTGCTCCTACGGGGCGGGCTGCCAAGGTCTTCTCTGCGTATGCCGGATGCAAGGCCTGGACTATCCACAGGAGGATATACAGGCAAAAGGCTTTCTCAGGCGAGCCGGCCGCCTTCACGCTTGCTCCTAACCCGCACCGCCACGCCTTGTTTATAGTGGATGAAGCCTCAATGATTGCCGATCGGGAAACCGAGGGAGGGACTGCCTTCGGATCAGGACGCTTGCTGGCCGACCTGCTGCACTTTGTTTACTCGGCAGAGGGCTGCCGCCTCATATTGATGGGCGACGATGCCCAGCTTCCTCCCGTGATGCTTGCCGAGAGCCCGGCTCTGCAGGCCGAGCTGTTGCGCTCCGGATATGCGCTGACGGTGACGGAGGCGGCTCTCACCCAGGTGGTCAGGCACGAGGCCAACTCCGACATACTCCTGAACGCAACAGCGCTGCGGCAGGCTTTGCATGAGGAGAAAACATCCGTCATGCCCAAAATCCGTCTCTCGCCAAAGGGGAATATCATCAAGGTGGAAGGAAATGAAATCATAGAGGAGATTGCATCGGCCTACGCTCGCGACGGCATCGACAGCACTATGGTGGTGGTGCGCTCCAACAGCAGGGCCCGGATGTACAACGCAGGCATACGCAGCCGCATCCTCTATCACGAGGAAGAGCTCTCGGCAGGCGACAGGCTCATGGTGGCGCGCAACAACTACGTGCAGCCGGCAGGCATCGAAGGCTTAGACTTCCTGGCCAACGGAGAGATAGTGCAGGTGATAAGAGTTATGCATACAGCCGAAGCTCATGGCTTCAGCTTTGCCGACCTTCTTATCGGATTGCCCGACTACGAGGCAGAGGTCGAGATAAAAGTCATTGTAGACGCCCTTCAATCCGAGGCGCCCGCCCTCACCCGCGAAGAGAACGAGCGACTCTTCCAAGCCGTATGGAACGACCTGGAGCATATCTCCGCCAAAGCAGAAAAGATGAAAACACTGAAAGCCGACCTGCTATACAACGCCGTACAGGTGAAATACGCATACGCCATAACATGCCACAAGGCACAGGGAGGGCAATGGAAAAACGTTTTTCTCGACACAGGCTCCTTCGCCCACGAAACCACCGATCGCGAATTCTACCGCTGGCTATACACAGCACTGACGAGAGCCGAAGCAAGGCTCTACATCGTGAACCCTAAGCTACTTACATAAATATACGGGGTGGCCCCATGCCCTCTTATCGCAGGCACAGAGACGGGGAGGCTTCAGTCGAGCTTCAATACCGCCAGGAAGGCTTTCTGAGGCACTTCCACCGTGCCGATTTGCTTCATACGCTTTTTACCTTCCTTCTGCTTCTCGAGCAGCTTGCGCTTGCGGCTGATGTCGCCCCCGTAGCATTTGGCGGTGACGTCTTTGCGGACGGCCTTAACGGTCTCCCGGGCGATGATCTTCGAGCCTATGGCGGCCTGGATGGCTATGTCGAACTGCTGCCGCGGGATTAGCTCCTTCAGCTTCTCGCACATCTTGCGGCCGAAGCTTGCGCTGTTATCAACGTGAGTAAGGGTGGAGAGGGCATCCACAGGCTCGCCGTTCAGCAGTATGTCGAGCTTCACCAGCTTGCCCGGCCTGAAGTCTTGCAGATGATAGTCGAAGGAAGCATACCCCTTGGAGATGCTCTTGAGCTTGTCGTAGAAGTCTATCACTATCTCCCCCAAAGGTATATCATAGAATATCTCTACCCGATCGCCCGATATGTATTCCTGCTTGATGAGTATGCCGCGCTTGCCGAGGCATAGCGTCATGATGGGGCCTATGTATGTAGTGTTGGTGATGACAGAGGCGCGGATGTACGGCTCGTCTATGTGCTCGATGAGCGTCGGATCGGGAAGGCCGCCGGGGTTATGCACCTCGGTGCAGGTGCCCTTTTTGTCGTACACCTTATACGACACATTAGGCACGGTGGTGATCACCTCCATGCCGAACTCGCGGTCGAGGCGTTCCTGCACAATCTCCATGTGGAGCAGCCCAAGGAAGCCGCATCTGAAGCCGAAACCCAGAGCCACCGAGCTCTCCGGCTGGAACGTCAGCGACGCATCATTGAGCCGAAGCTTCTCCAGCGACGTGCGCAGGTTCTCGAAATCTTCGCTGTCTATCGGATAGACCCCGGCGAACACCATAGGCTTCACCTCCTCGAATCCCGCAATAGCCTCGCGGGCGCCGCCCTTCAGGTGGGTGATGGTATCGCCAACGCGCACCTCGGCCGATGTTTTTATGCCGGATATGATGTAACCCACGTCGCCCGTAGAGATCTCGCTGCGCGGCGACATCTCCAGCTTGAGCACCCCCACCTCGTCGGCGTCGTATTCCTTGCCGGTGGCTATGAACTTCACCATGTCGCCTTTGCGAATCACCCCGTTCACCACCTTAAAGTAAGCAATGATGCCGCGGAAGGAGTTGAACACCGAGTCGAAAATGAGGCATTGCAGCGGAGCGCCGGGATCGCCTTTGGGCGCCGGAACCTTCTCCACTATGGTGTCGAGGATGCGGAACACGCCCTCGCCCGTTTTGCCGCTGGCCCGCAGTATGGCCTCGCGCGGGCATCCGAGCAGCTCCACAATCTGGTCTTCCACCTCGTCGGGCATGGCGCTGGGCAGGTCTATCTTGTTTATCACCGGGATGATTTCGAGGTCGTGCTCAATGGCCATGTACAGGTTTGATATGGTTTGAGCCTGAATGCCCTGCGCCGCGTCCACAATCAGCAGGGCTCCTTCGCAGGCGGCAATAGATCGAGACACCTCGTAGGAGAAATCAACATGGCCGGGAGTGTCTATAAGGTTCAGTATGTACGGCTCGCCGCCCAGCTCGTATTCCATCTGTATGGCATGGCTCTTGATGGTGATGCCGCGTTCGCGCTCGAGCTCCATATCGTCCAGCACTTGCGCCTGCATGTTGGCTGCATCTATGGTTTTAGTATATTCCAGGAGCCTGTCGGCAAGGGTGCTCTTGCCGTGGTCAATGTGAGCTATAATGCAGAAGTTGCGAATATGTTTCATTGTTACATTGTTTATTGAGCGGGCAAAGATAGACAGATTAAGCGGAAAACCGGCGCAGCTGCGGTTGAGGCCGGGGCATCACCACCCACAGCCTGTGCAGTGGCGGGGCCCGATGCCGCAGCGGCAAAGCAAATTTTTTTTCCCCGCCCCTTTGCCGCAGCGGCAAAATGCCCGGCAAAACCGTTTGGAACCAATGCCGCAGCGGCAAAGCCCTCAAATCGACTTCCGGAGGCCTTTGCCGCTGCCAACTTGTCCCCAAATCGCTTTCCGGAGCCCTTTGCCGCTGCCAATTTGTCCGCAAATCAACTTTCAGCGACCAATGCCGGCCCTTATCACCCCCAAAAACGGCCTTTTTTGCCCATTGCCGCAGCGGCAGAGCCTTCCCGCAAAAAAATTGGCCCCATTGCCGCAGCGGCAAAGGTATGAGAGGGGTAGGCCGGCCCCATTGCCGCAGCGGCAAAGGTATGAGAGGGGTAGGCCGAGGCCATTGCCGCAGCGGCAAAGGTATGAGAGGGGTAGGCCGGGCGGGTCAATGCAGGTGCTGCAAAGCCGATTTTTTTTCAGGCCTTATTGCATCAGCTGCATTTTGCCCCGGAAATTAATTTGGAGCCAATGCAGGACATGCAAAGGCCCCAAATCGACTTCCGGAGGCCTTTGCCGCTGCCAACTTGTCCCCAAATCGCTTTCCGGAGGCCAATGCAGCTGCCAATTTGTCCCCAAATCGCTTTTTTGTAACCGATGCAAGCCTTAATTTACCCCCAAAACGGCCTTTTTTGCCCTTTGCATGTCATGCAGAGGCTTCCCGCAAATAATTTGGGCCCTTTGCATGTCCTGCAAAGGGATGAGAGGGGCTGGCCGGGGCCTTTGCATGTCCTGCATTGGGATGGGAGGGGTCGGCCGGGGCCTCTGCATGTCCTGCATTGGGATGGGGGAGGCGATTTGGGGCCGTTGTGCATTAATCACGGGCATGCGCTATCTTTGCAGGCAAAACAAAAGGCTATGCTATGAGCAACACAACAGCTATCATCAAAAAATATCACACATATATCAGCTTGGAAAGAGGACTTTCCGGCAATTCCATAGAGGCATACATGACAGACCTCGACAAGCTGATGCGATTTGCCGGGGAGGAGGGCCTGGCCTACGAATCCCTGACCTACGACAACCTGCGGCAGTTCGTCGCCAAGCTGCACGGCCTGGGCATCTGCCCGCGCTCGCAGGCGAGAATCGTATCGGGCGTAAAGTCCTTCTATCGCTTCCTTGTCCTGGAAGATTATATCACGGCCGACCCCTCGGAGCTGCTCGAAATGCCGAGGATTGGCCTCAGGCTGCCCGAAGCGCTCTCGCTCGCCGAAGTGAATGCCGTCATCGACAGCATAGACCTAAGCGCAGCCGAGGGGCCGCGCAACCGTGCCATGCTGGAGGTACTGTACAGCTGCGGGCTGCGGGTATCCGAACTTGTGGCGCTGCGATGCAGCGATATTTATGCCCGCGAAGGATTTATCAAAGTGGAAGGAAAAGGAAGCAAGCAACGCATTGTGCCCATATCCGATACGGCCCTGGAAGAGATAGCAGGCTATGCCGTGCTGCGCAGCAGTCAGTCTATAAAGAAGGGAAGCGAAGACATTCTGTTCCTCAACCGCCGCGGCTCGAAGCTCTCCCGCGTCATGGTCTTCCTTATTATAAAGCAGCATGCGGAGCTGGCCGGCATACGCAAGAGCGTCAGCCCGCATACCTTCCGGCACTCCTTCGCCACACATCTGCTGGAAGGAGGAGCCAACCTACGGGCCATACAGGCAATGCTGGGCCACGAACAGCTCACCACCACGGCTATCTACATACATCTCGACCGCGACTCGCTGCGGAGGGAGATACTTGCATATCATCCGAGAAACAAAAAACAACATAGCACAGCCACATGAAAAAGCTTATCACCATACACCCCGCTTTCCTGTCCTTAGAGCCGGAGCTTAGCCGCATACCGGAGAACTTCGACAGCCAAGGCGAGCTGCTCTACCGCGGACGCAACACCATAAAGCTGTTCGACATGGATTATCATATCCTCAACGTGAAGCGATACAAACGACCGAGCTTCTGCAACCGCATCATCTACACATTCTTCAGGAAGACCAAGGCCGAGCGTGCCTATCTCAACTCCGAGGAGATTGTCCGCCGGGGATTCAACTCGCCGCAGCCCGTTGCATGGCTCGCCGTCAGGAAAGGCGGACTGATAACGGACGCCTTCTACATCTCCAGCCATGAAGATGAGTACAACCGCAACATGTACGAGTTCGGCCAAGGAGGTACGGAAGGCCGCGAGCATATCCTTACGGCTTTTGCACGGTATACGGCCGCACTGCACGAAGCCGGTATCTTCCACCACGACTATTCGCCCGGCAACATACTCTTCTCCCTGCACAACGGACGGGCAGAGTTTTGCCTTGTAGATACCAACCGTATGAGCTTCGGGGATGTGTCGATTGCACGGGGATGCTCCGCCTTTGCCGCTCTGTGGGGCTCGGCCGACATCTTCGAATTCATAGCCGACCGCTACGCCGATGCACGCAAAACCAGCGCCAGGCTATGCCGCCGCCTCATATCGCGCCGCCGTAAAATCTTCTGGCGCAGATATGCCTCAAAGCACGGCATGCCCTATTGATTCATGACCTTCTCATACACGCTCATCAGCTCCCATGCAAGGCGATTGTCGCCAAAGCGCAGGGCCTGACGCTTTCCCGCCATCACAACCTTGCTCCGCTCCCTCACTTTGAAGTTCATAATATCGCTGACGGCTTGCGATATGGCATGGTCGTCGGTATAGCTCACGTAGACTACGGCCTCGCCTCCGGCTTCCATCAGCGATGCACCGCCGGCCGTCACTACCGGCAAGCCTGCAAACATGGCCTCAATGATGGGCAGCCCCATTCCTTCGCAGGCCGACAGATAAATAAAGGCTACGGCAGCCTGATACACCGCCGGCAAGTCCTCATGCGCAATGACGTGCCTGAGGTGCAGGCGGGAGGCAAGCCCGTTGGCTGCGGCAAATTCCTTCAGCCGGCCCGCGTAGGGCGTCTCTCTCCCTATGACCACGAGCTGCACCGACGAATCGAGGTGGAACAGGGCCGAGAGCGCCGTGCTCAGGTTGCTGTCGGCGTCAATCTCGCCGGCGCTCAGCACGAAGGTCTCCGGCAGGGAGTAGATTTGCCGCACGCGCTCCCTGTCCTCGTCTGCGGCTATGTTCATGAAGACCGAATCGCAGCCCTGGTAGACCACGCTGACCTTGTCGAGCGCTATACCTACGTTGGTGACTATATATTGCTTGGTATAATTGCTCAGGGTTACTATATGATCGGCCGCCTCACAGGTTTGGCTCAGCTTGCGCATAAAGCGGCTGCGCTCGAAGGCGGAGTAAAAGCCGGGCTGGTAGAAGATATGCAGGTTGGGAATGGTGACAACCGAGCGTATGCCTTTGCTCCCAAGCTCGGGAGGCAGCTCGCCGCAGAGGCCGTGATAGAGCTCCACCCGGTCGCGCACCAGATCGCGAATCAGGGTTCGCTTGCGCCATCGGTCGGAGAACGTCCTGTCTATGCTTTTCAGCGGAAGCACTACGGCAACGTTCTCCCTTTCTGTGATTGAATCCATGTGATGTTCGGCGGAGATGTCCGGCGTGTAGAGCCTGTATTGATGTTCGTAGTGGATGTGGGAGAGATTGTTAATTACGTAGCGGCTATAATTGCGCAGCAGGTCGCCGTCAAAAGCCGCATGAGCATCAAGTCCTATATTCATAGTAATTCTTTTTTGGGCAAATATAAGACATTAGGAAGTCAGGATCAACATTACCGGTTTTCGCCATAAGCCTTGGAGGCATCACCGTCGATGAGGCCGGGCGATTCCTTTGCCGCCGCCCGAGCCGCTGCAATCAGTGGCGGAGCAGCATTGATTCATATATTATTAATAGCTATTTTTGCCGCTACCAATTAATTTTATACAACACAGCCATGATTACAATCAGATTTATTCTCCTGCTCTTTATTCTTAGCCATGCGACCGCCCTGCTTGCCCCGGCTAAGGAAGTGGGCAAAGCTCAGGCTCTGGCCATAGCATCTGCCTTCTCGCAAGCTCAGCTTAGCCGCAAGGCGCCGCTCCCGGAGCCGGCCTATACCGCAACGGGCTCCGATGCTCTGCGCTCAGCCGGCAGCCGTCCGTTGTTCTATGCATACAACCTCGAGGGAGGCGGCTTCGTCATAGTGTCGGCCGAAACTCAAGCCTGGCCTGTGCTTGCCTACTCGGATGAGGGCGAATTTTCGGCCGAGGGCATGCCTGCCTCGCTGAGCGCCCTGCTCAAGCATTATGAGGAGGAGATAGCCGCAGCCGTGGCCTCCAACCTGCCGCCGGAGGCCTCCCTGCTGTCGGAGTGGGAAGCAATACGGGCGGGCAAGGCACGTACCGCCGCGCAGGAGGCCCGCATCCAGACCGCTATATGGGACCAGAACGACCCTTACAACATCATGTGCCCCAAAGACGGACGCAGCATCACCCAAACCGGATGCGTCGCAACTGCCATGGGCATAGTGATGAAGTATCACCGCTGGCCCGTCCGGGGCCAGGGGAGCATCAAGTACTCCACCAAAACAAAAAATATAAGCGTCAGCGCAACCTTTAACGTCGACTACCAATGGGACAGCATGCTCGCCACCTACAACCGCTCCGGAGGAGGCTCCTGGACGCAGCAGCAGGCCGAGGCCGTAGCCACTCTGCTCTTTCATTGCGGAGCGGCCGTAGAGATGGACTATTTAGTTAACGGAAGCGGAGCCACGGAGTGGGCTGTCGTCAGGGCAATGACGGAGAACTTCGGCTACGACAAGTCGCTCATGCTGGCATACCGCGACATCTATTCTACCGCCGAATGGGACTCCCTCATGCAGCGCGAGATCAACGAAGGAAGGCCCATCCTCTACGGCGGAATTACGGGCTACTCCGTTGAGGAAGACGAAGGACATCAGTTCGTGGTCGACGGATACTCCGTCTCGGCTCCCACCTTGCCCGGAGAAGCCGGCAAGTCTTACTACCACATCAACTGGGGATGGAACGGGAGCAGCAACGGACATTATCTGCTCAGCGCTCTTAATCCGAACAGCGCGCACAAGGGATACAACCTCGAGCAGGACGCCGTGATAGGCCTGCGCAAAGATGAGGGAGGAAAGCTCAGCCATGAGATGTTCTTCGTGGGGTCGGACGCTGAGGTAGACCCCGCCAGCCCCACCGGACTGATGGCCGACGTCGATTCTATCAGGCAGGGCACGCCCTTCAACCTCATCACCACATACGTTGCCGACTACGGCATCCGGCACTTCGAGGGCTCCTGGGGATTTTTCGTCGTCAGCGCTGCGGGCGTCATTAAGGACTCGCTGGAAGTCGTAGACTACGACCTGCCGGCAGGATACGGCGTGATGCTATCTTCCGACACCGCCTATGTTATCAACTCCAAAATAGAGGAGGGCGACCACATCAGCCTCTACTATCGCTCCAAGGGACACAACTGGCGCATGGTGCGCGGACTGCCCGGCTCCGTCGTCAGGCTTCCACTTAGCACCGGGATTGGCTCCTCGGCCGAGAAAGCAGCTGAGCCTGCCCAGGTCGCGGTGACCTCCGCCGGCGGAAGCATAAGCGTTCGCGCGGCATCAGAGCCCCTACGCGAGATAGCCCTGTACGGCACAGGCGGCCGGCTGCTCTACCGGCAGAGATTCGACGGCCGGACGCTCGGCGCTACCCTCCCCGCACAGTCCTTGGCCCACGGCGTCTACATAGTCCGCACAACTACTTCGGGCGGAACCTACTCTGCCAAGATCATCTTATAAGCCACAGAAAAATGAACAGAATTATTCGCACCGGACTTGCGTCCTACGGAATGTCGGGATCGGTGTTCCATGCTCCCTTCATTGATATTAATCCGCGCTTCGAGCTGCACAGCGTCCTGGAAAGGAGCACAGACAGAGCGGCGCTGAGGTATCCGGGCGTCAGGACTTTCCGCAGCTACGAGGCTCTGCTGTCGGACGCCGACGTCGACCTCATTGTCGTTAACACGCCCGACGTGACGCACTACGAGTTTGCCCGCATGGCTCTGCTGGCCGGCAAGCACGTGGTGGTCGAGAAGCCTTTCGTGCTCGACATTGAGGAGGGCGAAAAACTTGTGCGTCTGGCAGCCGACAAACATCTGCTACTTGCCGTTTATCAGAACAGACGATGGGACGGCGACTTCCTCACCATCCGACGAATCCTGGAGGAAGGCTTGCTCGGAAGGGTAGTCGAATTTCATTCCGCATACCAGCGCTATCGCAACTTCATCCAGGAAAATACCTGGAAGGAGAGAGCCGACGGCAGGGTAGGGCTGGCATACAATCTGGGCTCGCACATGGTAGACCAGGCCGTGCAGCTTTTCGGATTGCCGCAGGCTGTGTACGCCGACATCTCCAAGCTACGGCGGCGGACTGAGGTTGACGACTACTATTTCATACACCTTATTTATACGGACGGCCCAAAGGTATCGGTGCGCGGAGGCTATCTTATTCGCGAAGCCACGCCGCGGTATTACGTCCACGGCGAGGCCGGCTCCTTCATCAAGCACGGCATAGACCCGCAGGAAGATCTGCTGAAGGCCGGACAGTCGCCCGGGCAGCCCCTCTGGGGAGTTGAGCCTCCGCAGGCATGGGGAAAGCTCAACGCCGAGCTCGGTGGGATGCACTTTGAAGGACAGATAGAAACGCTGCCGGGAAACTACGGAGCCTTCTACGACGACATCCACAGGGCTATCTGCGCAGGAGAGCCTCCGGCTGCAGACGCCTCCGGAGTGCTGGATGTTATCAGGGTGATTGATGCAGCCTTTGAAAGCGCTGCCGCCGGAAGGGCTATCGAACTGAAAAAAGGCGAGGGACTGTAATTGCTCCCTCGCCTTTCTCTTCTCCACACCAAATTTTAATCTTCGCCGCCGGCACCTTCTGCGGGAGCCGGCAATAAGGTTCGGGATTGGAACACCGGGGCGCTGAAGCCTGCGGCGCGGGTTTTATTGCTGCCGTACCAGTAGCTGACCACCGCATAGTCCGTCCGGCCCGCCGGTAGGCTGTATGTCATCCGCAGACTGTTTTCGAAAGCTATGCCGTCGAGAGCGCGGAGCCGGAGCAGGGAATTGTAGCCGTGAGTGTTCGCGCCTCCGCTGCGAATCATTCCCCCGAAGGGAGTCTGCCTGACGGAAGGCCCGCCGGCCGGAGTATTATAGTAGCCGTCCAAGCCCCTGGCCGCAAACAAAGTTGCCCCGTCGGCCTCGGCTTCAATGAGGCCATCGGTGAGCCAGGCGGAGCGGGATGTGTAATTATATAATGTAAAGGCCTCGCCTTTGAAGACGCCGGGGCCTCCTCTGATGTCGAGTACAACCGAATCCTTATCCCCGGCAAGTACTTCGCGCCAGGATGCATTGAAGTACAGGCTGCGCTCATTCCAGGCCCTGGGGCCTAATGTTACGGCATAGCTGATGCGTATGCGGCTCGAACCTTCGTTGATTAGAGCTATGGAGGCCTCTTCCTGGTACGGCATGAGCCAGCGGCTGGTGAGGCTGCCCTGTCCGTCGGCCGAAAGCATGCAGCTGGATACGCTGCCGGCCGTCATTCCTCCGCCTGAAAAGTCCGACAGCGGCAGGCGCATGGTGTGCAGCCCGTCGAAAACGCTTTGGAGGATGATGTCGCGCATGACCTGCTCGTAGGAACCGCTGAGGGCGGCGACGCGCAGGCTTAGCTCGCTCACGGCATATTGGCCCGCCGGCAGATTAATCACTATCGGCTCCCCCGATCCGAGACTGACAGAGCCGCTGATGCGCTGCGTATCGGCCGGCGCTTCGGGAGCCGCGAGCAGCTGGGCTATACGGGCCGTTTTCTTGCGCAAGCTTATAAGCGCCCGGGGAGAAAAAGTCTCCACGCGGGTTCGCTGCGGATAGTTTCGGTAGTCGATATGATAAGACTTGGGGCCTCGCTCCGCCGCATCCGCCGGAGCTTCGTATACTATGCGGCAACTGCGAGAATATGGCAGAGGCAGCCGGCTTGTGGCCTCGCCGTCGGCAAAGCCTTCGGGCATATCGGGAATGTTGACCGCAAATGCCGGTATTTCTATATCCGCCGAGGCGGCTCCGTCGAAAAAGATGAGCAGGCGACCACGCCTGTCGGCGGCCGAGAGATGCATGCGGCTGACGGCTCCGGGGCCACGGGCGTCGAGAAGCACAGCCGTGACGGCCTCCGCCGCTATCTCCCCCGAAGACACATGAGCCGCCCACAGCTGCGAGGGCATCAGCGAGGCATCGGCTTCAGGAGAGAGCTCGTCGAGCAAAGACCTGAGGCTCACACCCTCATTACCTTCCGACAGGCATCCGCCCGCAAGGAGCCAGAGGCCGAGGGCCAGCAAAACGATAGGCGACCGGGCTTTCATCATCCGTTGCTGTTATCGCCGGCAAATTCCATAAGGAAGGCCTTAATGAAGCCGTCTATTTTTCCGTCCATCACGCCGCCAACGTCCGAAGTCTGGAAGCCGGTGCGATGGTCTTTCACCCGTCGGTCGTCGAAGACGTAGCTGCGGATTTGCGAGCCCCACTCAATCTTTTTCTTGCCCGCCTCCACCTTCTGCTGCTCAGCCATGCGCCTCTGGAGGGCAAAGTCGTACAGCATGGAGCGAAGCAGGCGCATGGCGTTCTCGCGGTTCATCAGCTGCGAGCGGCTCTCGGTGTTCTCAATCAGAAGCTCGCGCACCTCGCCCGTATCCGGGTCTTTATAGTTGTAACGGAGGCGCACGCCGGTCTCCACCTTGTTGACATTCTGCCCGCCGGCCCCGCCCGACCTGAAGGTGTCCCAGCTGTAGTCCGCCGGGTTGATTTCAACCTCAATATCGTCGTCTACCAGCGGAGTGACAAAAACCGAGGCAAAGGAGGTCATGCGCTTGCCCTGAGCATTATAGGGTGAAACCCTCACAAGCCTGTGAACGCCGTTTTCTCCTTTCAGATAGCCGTAAGCATAGTCGCCTTCCATCTGCATAGTAACCGATTTGATACCCGCCTCGTCGCCCTCCTGAATATTATTCACCGAAAGCTTGTAGCCATTGGTTTCGGCCCAGCGCATGTACATCCTCATCAGCATAGAAGCCCAGTCCTGGCTCTCGGTTCCGCCGGCGCCGGAGTTGATCTTCAGCACGCAGCCCATACGGTCGGCCTCCTGCCTGAGCATGTTGCGAGACTCCAGGGCCTCGGTCAGGGCCAGCGCCCGTTGCCAGGCCGCCTCAACTTCCTCCTCGGAGGCTATGCCCTCGCGCGCATACTCGCAGGCAAGTTCGAGCTCCTCAACGGCGGCCCGCACCTCCTCGTAGAGCTCAATCCACCGGCGCAGCTCCTTCACTGTTTTCATCTGCTCCTCAGCCCGTTTGGCATCCTCCCAAAAGGCCGGGTCATGCGTTCTCAGTTCCTCTTCCTCAAGTCGTATCTTCTTCCCGTCGATGTCAAAGATACCCCCTCAGCGCATGCTCGCGCTCCGCCACTTCTCGCAGCTGGTCTGTCGTTATCATTGTTTATAATATATTGTTTTTTTGATACATGCGGCAAAGGTACGCAAAAAAAAACTCCTCCGCAGGCGAAAGCAGCCCCCGGCCGGCCTCCACACCTTTTCCGCCTGCCCACACGGGGGTAAGAGGGGTGCAAAAAGGAATTCCCGACTGGGAAACAGGTCATTCCCGCGAAGGCGGGAATTCGAAGCAAGCTTTAAGCTTGCGAGAAGCGACGAAGTCAATCTCCGATCGATAGTTGGGACGATAGTAGTTGTATCAAATAAAAAAAGAACTACAATCGTAACCGTTTTTCGATCGGAGATTCCCGCCTTCGCGGGAATGACCCGTGTGGGCAGGCGGAATTAGCTTTGACCCCTCCCCCGACCCGTAGGGGCAGGCCTTTTTTTCCGCAGGGAATTGTAATCTTGCAGAAGCTCCGATTTTTTTCCGCAAGGAAATGCAGGTCTGCAGAAGCTCCGATTTTTTTTCCGCAAGGAAATGCAGGTCTGCAGAAGCTCCGATTTTTTTCCGCAAGGAAATGCAGACCTGCTTTTCTACCGGGTGATTTAGGGGAGGAAATGCAGGTCTGCTTTTTCTTCAAAGTTTTTTGTTTTCAAATACAGTTTTTTGTCTCATGCTTAATCCGAATATTTCTTTATATTTGCGGCCTCATCAAACATCAAAAAATAACGATATGTCTAAGTTCATTTCCTCTCATTTCAAAGTAATGCTTCGCAAGCTCCACAATGCCGAGCATTTCGAGTTTTTTGCTAACGGGATTATAGCAGGGCTTCAGAGCCTTATAGCTTCCGTCGCTTCGCTGGCAGGCATTTTTGATGCCCTCAAAATTGTTTTTCAGAAGGAAGATGCAATGTTCAAACTGAGCCAGGCCTCTATCCTGACCTCCGATATTACCGCTCTGCACGAAAAACGGCTTGCGCTCTTCTCCTTCTTCTGGCACTATGTCACAATATTTAAATATCTCGGCGATACGGCTAAAGCGCTGGCTGCCGAAAAACTTTTGTTCCTCAAGAACACCTACAAAGACCTGCCCACGGCTGCCTATCAGGACGTGAGCGGCCTGATGACCAACTTCCTGCAGGATTGCGAGAGTAACGCCTGGAAGCCATACATACAGCTTACCGGACTGAGCTTCCTCGTCACACAGATGGCCACCGACAATGAGGCCTTCAGAGACCTGTACCGCGAACGCTCCATCGACCAGGAGCATGTGGCCGGAATGGGCAAGCTTGCCGAAATCCGCGTCGATATGGACAACGCCTTCGACGCCTTTGTTGACGCCGTCAACGTGGCCTGGCAGGCGAACGAGATAGGCGCAAAAGACCCGGCCGTGAGGGCAGCGCTCATCAGCGCCAGGGAAATTATTACCGCCGCCATCCACCAGGCCGAGCTCAACCTTGCGCATCGCGGACGGCACAAAAAACAGGACGATAAAACCGACGACGGAACTCAAACAACCGACCCGGCAAACCCGGGGGGGACCCCAGGCACGACTCCGGGAACCCAGCAGCCGAACACCGACCGCCCGGAAGCTCACGACACCACCCAGAATCCAACCGACGAGCCGCATCATCTCGACCCGGGCGAACATCCTTTCGCCGGCGAATAAAAAATATTTTATGCTTTAGTAGACTGCGGGGGTCCGAAATTTTTTTGGGCCCCTGCTTTTTTTTGGGGGCAGGGCTCAGGAAAGCTCTGCGACGAGGCTCTTTCCTGCAAACCGGGTTGAAATGAAAAGGGGAGAACTGCCTCCCGGCAACTCTCCCCACATATAATTAACTTAAAATAAAAAATGTTTGTTGAGGTTATTCTTTCATGTGAATTAACTAATATGCTGCAAAGGTAAGCTCCGGAAGCATTCGGTTATTCTCAAAATCAATGTTTTAATTGACGATAATCTTTGGCGGAGGCAAAACTTACGGATGGGGACTTCTAATAGTTAGATTTTTCAAGGCTTGCGACGGAGGCAAATGCGGAGTGTACTTTAGTACATGAGCATTTTGCCGACCGAGCGAAACGCAGAAAAAGCAATTAGTAGAAGTCCCCGGGTTTAGCTCTCGGAGAGCCATGCGGTGAGCTGCTCTATGATTTGCGTCTTCAGGTCGTCCGGCATGGTGTTGATGCGGGTTCGATGGCTTCCGCGCGGCTGAAAATATTGCTGCTGATTAATCTTGCCCTTGAAAAGCGGGGCGTGTACGGCGCTCCACGGATCGACTTCGCCGTAGATGAAAATCATCTTGGGGTCGTTGTCCTTAAGGTAGTTGTAGATTTTGTGGTACAGGGCCGGGTCGAAGGCTACGGGGCCGGCCGATTGGGGCACCATGAGGCGCGCAAGGTATCCGCCTGACTGGCGCAGGCTGAGGTACTTGCGGAATGGCCTGATGTCGTAACCGTAATATCCGAGCTCGCGTGCGGCCTGTACGAAGAAGGTGTTTTCGGATTGGTTCTCCGAGAAATAATCGGGGTCGCAAATGTCGACCAAGTGCTCGAAGATGGTGCTGTCGGCGGCTGTGAGCGGCGGAATGAGCTTCACCGAGGTGCCCCACTGCCAGAAGGCGAAGGAATATTCGAGCACGCAGTAGTCGAATATCTCGGCCATGGGCGCGCGGAATTGCATCTTCTTCTCCGAGGCAAGTTTTTCCATCATCGGGACGAGGGTGGGCTTGCGCTTGAGGGCTTCTATCTGGAAGCTGAGGATTTGCCTGCGCTCCGAGCCTGTGCCGACTTTGCGGAGGAAGCCCTCGTGCCGTCCGTCTTCCACGCCGCGGCAAAGGGGGGCGACGTAGGGCACGGAGATGTCGACGTCGTCGGGGAAGAAGGCGCGGTAAATCATGGTGGTTTGCCCTCCTTTGCTTACGCCTGTGCTGATCCATTTGCCGGGGTAGATGTCTTTGAGGAGCAGGCGGACGTGGTGGAGGTCGAAGGCTGAGTTTTCGGCCGTGAGGTAGGCCCAGTCGAGGGGCTCCGGGGTGGATTCGAGGAAATAACGGTGCTCGACGAACACAATATTTGCGTTGAAGAGGGTCGACAGTTCTTCGCGATAGCGGGAAGAAAGTGCGTAGCGTCCGCCGTATCCTTCGGTGACAAAAACGGTTGGTCGGTCGAAACCTGCGTGGCATACTACGACCCGCTGCTCGAATTGTCCCTTGGCGGGATTGCTGTGGTCGAGCGGCTGGCTAACTCTGAGGACATATTTTTCGGCGAAGCTTGATTCCAAAGCTTCAATCCGGGCTACGTTCTCCAGAGCTTCGAGTTTTGTTTTCAGCTCCGTTGCCGCAAAGATGTTTAGCGACAGGAATAAAGATAGGGTGAGAGTGAACAAAGTGCGTGTCATATTCATACTGTTTGAGTTTTATGTAATAATTGTTTTGTCGATACGGATGATGCGGGTGGCGAGTTTTTCCATGCCGGCTATATTATGCGAAACCAGGATGACGGCGCTTTCGTGTTTGATGTCGCCAAGCAAGCGGTAGAAATGTGTTTCGAAGGCTGCGTCTATATACGAATCGGGCTCGTCGAGTATAAGCACTTTGGGCTTGCCTACTATGGCTCGTCCGAGGAGGGCGCGCTGGAGCTGTCCGCCGGAAAGTTCGCCTATGGGCCTGCGCGCCAGGGCTGTCAGGCCCATCTGCTCTGTCGTTTGTTCTATGCGTAGCCTCTGCCCCTTGTCGAACGGGCGGAAGAGGGGCTTTTCGGACACAAGCCCGGAGCTGATGACCTCGCGCACGGATATGGGATACTTCTTGTCGATTAGATTGACCTGCGGAAGGTAGCCCATCTTGAGCGAAGCGGTTTCCTGTCCCTGCTCAAAGAAGCGGATGCTTCCGGCAAGGGGCTTGAGCAGTCCGAGTATGATTTTCAGCAAGGTTGTTTTGCCGCCTCCGTTAGGGCCGGCGACTCCAAGGAAATCGCTGTCGAACAGGCTGAGCGATATGTCGTGCAGTATTGTTTCGCTTCGACCGGGATAGGCCGCCGACAGCTTTTCTATGGAAATAAGTTCATTCATCGGCCAGGGCTTTGGCCAGGCGAATCATTTCGCGGCTCCAGTCGTAGGCTTGCAGATTGATGCTCACCAAGCGGCAGCCGGTTGCCTCGGCGAGCCGGCGGGCGTTGGCAGGATCAAATTCCTGCTGTATGAAAATAACCTTTACGTTGTGGGTTTTTACCGCGTCGACCAGTTCTTTGAGGCGGGCAGGCGAGGGCTCTTTGCCGTCTAATTCGATGCAGAGCTGCTCCAGATTGTATTCGCGGGCGAAGTATGTAAGGGCGGGATGGTAAATGATGAAGGCGCATCGCCCCAGCGGAGCTAATTCGGCTCGGATAAGGGAGTCGGTGGCGTCGATGTCATCCGTGAGCCTGAGGTAGTTCTCCCGGTAGAGCTGCTCGCCTGCGGGGTCGAGCTCTGCGAAGGCGCGGAAGGTGTTGGCTGCGATTGTCCGAGCGCCTTCAACGGAGCTCCAAACGTGGGGGTCAACGCCTCCGGCATGATGATGATGGTGGCCGTCGCTCTCTGCATTGTCGTCACTGATGAGCCGGAAGCCTTCCGAGAGGTTGAACACCTTCATGGCCGGATTGTTGTCGAGTATGCTTTGAATCCAGGCCTGCTCGAATCCTATTTGACTTCCCATCAGCAGGTAGGCTGCACATTGATTGAAGCGGAGCATCTGCCTCGGCGTAGCGTCGTAGGTCTCCGGGCTCTGACCCGGCGGCACGACTGTGTAGATCTCGAATCGGTTTCCGGCGATTCTCTCGGCAAAATATCGCTGAGGCTCTATCGTAACGGCTATGAAACTTTTCTCCGTTCGCCTGCCGCATCCTGCGAGCGTCAATGCCAGGCCTATCGCCAGGCCAACGCGCAGAATCCGGTGCGCAGATGCTCCGGGAGGGCAATCCGACTTCTGCCTCAGCATGCGCTTTCGTCCCACAGCATAGTATTATTGTGCAGAAGCTGCTCCAGCTCTTTGCGCTGCCGGCGTGAAAGCGAACAGGCTCCGATGGCATTCCTGTAACTGCGCAAATGGTGAACGTCGGATCCTGTGAAATCATATAGCCCCTGCTTTAGCAGCGATAGCGCTTTCTTTTGCGGCGTATGCCCGTAGGCTCCGATGAGGGAGAAGAGGTTTAGCTGGAACATGTAGCCCTGATTCCGCAGCCGGTAGTAGGTCTCTTCCTGCATATACATGTAGCGTTCGGGATGAGCTATGATGGGCTTGTATCCCGAAACCGTCAGTTCATACAGCATATCGGTCAGGCCGGGAGGGGGCGAGAGATAGGAGGTTTCCACCAGCACATGCCTGTCGCCCATCGTGAGCAGGCCGTCCTGCATCTTTGCGGCGAAGTCGGCGTCGAGCATGTATTCGGCTGCCAGCCGCATCTTTATCCGGTACGGACAGTTTGCCGCGAAGCGCTCGAAGACAGCCCTAAGGCGGGCCGGCGTATTCTCTCTGAGGTCCGACATAACATGCGGAGTGAGGAATATTCTCTCAACGCCTATGCTACTCATATACATAAGCGCTTTCAGAGAATCTTCCTCACTCTTCATGCCGTCGTCAACTCCAGGCAGCAAATGCGAATGGATGTCGGTCATTCCGTTCAGCAGACCTGCCTGAAGTATATTACGTTTGAAGGAAAACATTATTCTTTGTGATATTCGTAGCCGTAACTATATCCGTAGCGATAGCTGGAATAGCTATATCCGGCATGCTTGTAGTCGACAGCATTGAGTATGACGGCCATGTTCTTGAACTCTTTCGTTTTGTACAGTTGCTCCAGTTGCGGCAACATTCGCCTGTCCATCAAACCGGCGCGAACAACATAGATTGTGGCATCGGCCACGCGGTTCACGATCTTGGCATCGGCCACCATGCCCGCAGGAACGTTATCGAGGAAGATGTAATCGTAGTTCTTACGCAGGGCCTCTATCATGGCGTCGAGGCGATCGCTAAGCAAGAGCTCGGCAGGATTTGGAGGAATAGGGCCTGCACTGATTACGTCGAGGTTGGGATGCGGGCTCGCGGCTTTGTCGCTTATCAGCATATCCGCGTCTTTCACCTTTCCGGTAAGGAAGTTGGTTACGCCTATCGCGCCTTTCTCGTATTGCAGCGTTGAGGAAAGCGTGTGCCGGCGAATGTCGAGGTCAACCAGCAAGACTCTCTTTTGCGCCAGCGCAAAGCTCATGGCTAAGTTGATCGACACAAATGTCTTTCCTTCGCCGGGCTGGAAGGAAACGAGCTGTATGACCTGATGCCTTTCGTTTTCCTTGTAGTTCATGAAGTCCATGTGAGTGCGGATGATGCGGAAGGCTTCGGATATGGAATCGCGGCCTCCTTCCTTTACGACGACCGGATTCGGCTTCTCGCCTTTTTTAGTAACCTTTAGAGGCACGTCGCCCAAGTAGGGAACTGTTATTGCGTCTTCGAGGTCTTTGCGGTTGCGAACCGTGGAGTTGAGCATCTCCATCCCCCAGAAGATTCCGGCAGGGATAATGGCTCCAAGAAGAATGGCGATCGCAAGGATTATCTTGCTCTTGGGCGACACCGGAACTTCAGTGCCCGTAGCGTCGTCGATGATACGGGCGCTTGTTGCGGCCATCGACTGCGAGAGGGCATTCTCTTCGCGCTTGTTCAGCAGGTAGAGGTAGAGCTCTTCCTTGATCTTTTGCTGACGCTCGATCGAGAGGAGTTGCTTTTCCTGCGTAGGAACGGCGGCGATGCGGCTTGTGTTGCGTCTGTCGCTGGCCTGCACGTTGCGTATCTTAACATCGAGGCCCACGATAAGGTTGTCGATAGCCTGGATGATGTTGCGTCGCATGGCGTCGAGCGAGTTGTTCAGGTCCATGACGATGGGATTGCGGGCGCTGCTGTTTTGTATCAGGCGGTCGCGTCTCTGCACCGTGGTGTTATATTCGGTAATCTGGCCTTCGATGCTGATGTCGCTCATGGTATTGCCCGGAATCATCGCTGCACTGCGGGCGGGGTCGGTAAGATAATTGCGTATCGTTACCGCAAGCTCTTTCTGATTTTCGAGCGATAGCTGCTCCTGGCTGTACCGGCTGCTTTCCGTCAGGTACATGCCAACTTCCGACTGGAGGTTGGTGAGCTGGTTTTCGCGACGGTAGCGCTCTATGTTCGAATCAACGCCGCCAAGCTCCTCTTCGATGATGCGGAGGCGTTCGGCAATAAAATTGGAAGTATTGATAAGCACCTGGTTCTTGTCGTTGAGGGCCGAGGTGTTGTACACAAGGATCAGACGGTTCAGGAAATCCTCGGCTCGCGGTATGGATACGTCGTCTATGCTAAGATTGACTATGGTTGCGGTTTTGCTTCCCAGAGCCACTTTCAGCTTATTCTTATAGCCGTTAACCACCGAGATGCGTTTGCTTTTCTTGACGGCAATGGCGAGGTTATATGCATCCTCGTCGTAATAAGAAGTGGGAGTGGCAACAACTCTGCCAAGCGGCGTGTCGACAGTGTCGTTCATAGCTATGGTTACATTCTCCGCATGGTCGGGCAAATGCGACAGCAATACCTGCTTGTCGGGCAGCGGGGTTGCGGTGAAAGTAAAAGACTGGGCTTCGTCAATGTCGATAAAGCTGAATACAACCGGAGAGCGAGTGTACAGCTCAATGGTGCGCAGGCCTTCCTTCATGCTGTAACTGACGTCGAGGTTAAGCTGCTTTACAACCTCTTTTACGAGCGTTTCCGACTGGAATACGAGCATCTCGTTGTCAACACTGCGCTTAATGTTGAACATGTCGATGTCGCCAAAGGCTGCGGCTTCGCTCATCGCTCCTCCTTTGCCGTCATCTTTGATCAGGACGGTTGCCGTGCGGGAATACACGTAGGGAGCCCACATCAGGTAAACGGCTGCAAAAATTATGCATACTATTATTGATATGGCAAACCACATCCAATTGTTCTTCACAACGGCAAATAAATCCTGGAGCGAAATCTCGCTTTCAGCTTCACGTGCAATCAAATCTCTGTTATCATCCATAAGGTATTATCTACTATAATATTATTATTCGGATTTATCTCCGGCTTAGTGTTACCAGAACATTCACGGCCGTAAGAAGCACGCCCACGGCCGACATCCATACGCCGACGGTGTTGTTCTGGTTGATGCTGCTTTGCCCGGCGCGAGCGCTGTTAGGCTCCACGTATACTATGTCGTTTTGCTGAAGGAAATAGCAGGGCGATTGGAACATATCGGCCGACCTCAGGTCGTGGAACAGAATCGTTTGCTTGCCGTTGCGCTCGCGTATTACAGCCACGCGGTCGCGACGACCGTAGATCGTCAGGTCGCCCGCCATACTTATAGCCTCGAGAAGCGTAACGCGATCGCTCGTGATCGAGAACTCGCCGGGACGGTTTACTTCGCCCATAACCGATATTTTGAAGTTCAGAAACTGAACCGTAACGATAGGATCCTTTATCAGGTCTTCCTTTATCAGGCGATTCTTTATCAGGTTCGTGAGTTGCAGGCGGGTGAGGCCTTCCGCGTGGAGCTTGCCGAGGATGGGGAAATCAATGTCGCCGTTGATGTCCACAAGATAGCCCAGCATACGCTGCTGGGTGTTATACACTGCGCCTGTCTGAAACGACACCAGCGGCAGGTTGAACGGGCCTGCAAGTTCCAGATCCTTACTGCTGATGGAGATGCCCAGCAAATCGTCGCGATAGATGCTCATCTCATAATTCGTAGGAACCGTCATTTGCATCAGGGGAGCTACGTCTTGCAGGTAAACAACGTCTTTGCGCGTGGCGCATCCTGCTAAGGCTCCGATAAGGATTACAAATACAATAATGCTTGTTAAAATTGGGTGCTTCATATTCTTATTACAAAATTTATAGGATGCAAAATTATCTTTTTCCGCTCAATTTATCTATTGCCTCTCTAATCTTACCGACGATTCTTTTATTGATGCGGGCCCGGCTGTCATCTCAGCGAGCGATATATCACGTCTTGTATGCCTGTACGTATGTGCAGGCTGCTTAGCTTAGTGTTCTCGCGAGTGGGATAAACCCGGTTGGAGAGGAATATATATATGAGTTCGTTGTCGGGATCAATCCAGAAGCATGTGCCGGTGTATCCCGTGTGGCCGTATACCGACGGAGGAGCCAGCTCGCCGCAGGGCGATAGCCGCAGGTTCCGCGTATCGGGCTTGTCGAAGCCGAGACCCCGGCGCGATGTCGGAGTCTTAGAACGGGTGAAAAGCTCCACCGTCGATTCCGACAGAAGCCTTTCGCCTCCGTATGTACCCCTATTCAGATACACCTGGAGCATCTTCGCAAGATCGTTGGCATTGGAGAACAGGCCGGCATTGCCCGACACGCCTCCCTGGAAAGCCGCAACCTCGTCGTGAACATATCCGCGCAGAGATTGCTTGCGGAAAGAATTGTCGGTCTCCGTCGGAACTATCAGCAGCGTATCAAAGCTGCGGAGAGGATTGTAGGTCAGCTTGCGGGCACCTATCCTGTCGTATAGCGTTTCGCGCAGAAGGCTGTCGAGACGGCGGCCGCTTTGGGCCTCCACCATCTTTTGCAGCATCACGAAGTTGATGCAGCTGTACAGATACTTCCCCTTCGCGCCCAGCTTCGACCCGCGGATGCTCTCCATCAGCGTGTCACGGAAAGCATCGGCCACGAAGAACCTCCTGCCCGCCTCAAGGCTGAAACCCTCGCCGGCACTGTCGCGCACGGCTGCCTTCTTATACACGGAAAAAGGCAAGGTGGCTATCACGCCCGTTTCGTGGTACAGCAAATCGCGTATGCTGAGCGACTCCTTGTTCGAGCCCTTCAGCTCCTCCACATGCCTACCAATGCTGTCTGTCAGCCCAAACTTGCCGCCGTCGTACTCAAGCATTACGGCAGCCAGCGTACCCACGGTCTTTGTAACCGATGCCAGGTCGTATACCGATTCCTCAGTCACCCGCCTGCGGCCTTCGTAGTCGTAAAAGCCAAAAGCCTTTTCGTACACCACAATCCCCTTGCGTGCCACCAGCACCTGGCATCCCGGATAGGCGCGCTCCCTGAGCCCCGTCGCCACTATCGAATCTATGCCCGCAAGCGCAGCCGCATCCATTCCCGCCTCTTCAGGCTCATGGTATGCAAGGCGCGTAGGGCTTGTAGATATTCCCGTGCCTACGGGGAAGAGATCGGGTATGCCCACCGGCAGTTTTCCGCCGGCGCCCGTTCCGCCAAAGAGCAGCTGGGCCGCGTAGGAGCGGCTCAGCGGAGTATCTTCGTAAGCCATAAGAACGGCCTTGGCAGAACCCACCGAGGCTGCATAGCTGCTGCAAAAATAAGGCTGGGTGAAAAAAACAATCACCACATCCCGACGGGCCGACAGCTGCCTCAGCTCGGCGCTCTCCGCGGCGCGAACCGTATGCACGGCGCATATAATAAGGTCGAAGCCCGCCAGCTCGCCGAACACCTTTTGCCGTGCGGCAGGCTTGGCATCGCGCGGCAGGCCGAAGCACGCAACGCTGTCGTACCTGTTCAGCATAGCCGTAAACTCATTCGTCTCCGACTCGCCCAGCGACAGCGCCGCAATCCTCCTGCCTCCCGTATTGCGGAGCGGAACGCAGCCCGAATCGTTTTTCAGAAGCGTAAGCCCCTCCGCGTTCAGCTTGGCGGCAAGCCAGGCAGCATGAGGCGTGTTGATGCGCTCTTCGAGGCCTTTAGTCTCTATCGTCCGCCGCTCGTGCAGTCCGGCGATATACTTGTATCTTAATATCTTCAGGCATTTGGCCTCAATGTCCTTCAGGTCGAGTACGCCCTCGGCAATAGCCTGCCGCACCGCCCTGAAGTCGGTTTGCGGAGTAGCCGTGCCCAGCACAACATCATTGCCCGCCTGCAAGGCCCTCACCGACGGATTATCCGCCTTGCCCGTCGAAGCTCCCTTCATCGCCAGGGCATCGGTAAAGAGAAGCCCGCCGAAGCCGTACTCCTCGCGCAGCAACTTGGTGACGACAGGAGCAGAGAGCGAAGACGGCCGCCCGGCCACAGCATCGAGCGCAGGCACATACAGGTGAGCCGTCATGACCCCTCCGAAGCCTTCGTCTATGTATCTTTTGAAAGGATAAAGCTCTATGCTGTCGAGACGGCTGCGGTTATGTTTCACGACCGGAAGCTTCTTGTGCGAATCGTCCGACGTATCGCCATGGCCAGGAAAATGCTTGGCAACAGACAGTATGCCCGCGCTCTCAAGCCCGCGCGAATAAGCAAGGCCCTTGTCGGCAACAGCCTTGGGATCCTCGCCGAACGAGCGCGTTCCTATAACCGGATTGCTGCTGTTACTGTTCACGTCGAGGTCGGGAGCAAAATTTACATGTATGCCCATCTCCCTGCACTGCCGGCCAACTTCCCGGCCGTACTCCGTGATGAGTTCCACGTCCGAAATAGCGCCCAGCATCATGTTCCTGGGAAAGCGCGTCGTGCCCGTAAGGCGCATCGACAGGCCCCACTCGCCGTCGAGGGCAATCAGCAGCGGCGTACGCGAAGCCTTCTGCATGCGGTTGGTAATTTCCGCCTGCGACACCGGCATCCCCTTGGAAAAGAGCACGCCGCCAATATGTATGGAATCAATATATGTAAGCATCTTGCGCATGTTGCGCTCATCGGGCGACGGATCTGCAATCACCATAAAAACCTGCCCTATGCGCTCATCATAACTCATAGCGTCGAAAACCGAATCGACCCAATGGTTCATCTTCAGGGAATCGGCCTCCCTGAAAAGCGCAGGCCCACTCTGCCCGTCAACAGTGGCCGACAGGAAGTTTATGGAAGTAATAAGTAACAAGAAAAGCAATGGAAAAAGTTTGCAGTCGTTATGCATCTATATTAATAATAATTCTTTTAGGGCCGCTAAGATACTGCTTTTTTTGAGCTCCGCCATATCCCCTTAAACAAAAACACAAAATGCAGGAGCCTAAATCAAATGCAGGGGGCTGCGCAAAAGGGCTTTACTGCGTGTCCCGTTTTTTTTCAATTGCAATAATGCAGGAACGAAAAGCTTCTCCGATTTTTCACGCCGGTCAATTCGATCTTACATCGCCCCCAATTTTCCGGAGCCAAATCCATCTTAGTTTAGGCCCAAATTATTTTCCGGGAGCTAAATCCATCTTAGTTTAGGGCCAAATTATTTTCCCGGAGCCAATCCATCTTAGTTTAGGCCCGGATTTCTTTCCTCAAACTCATCTGCAAGTGATACGACCTGAGAAAAAAAATCGCAGGCTGATGTATTTATCGGCTACCCTGTGCTTAATCGACGCGGAGCTTTATGAGGGTGACGGAGTTCGGGGGAAAATCGTAGATGAGATTACGGCGGCGCGGAAAGCTGTGGCTGAGGTATTCGGGCGCAACGCTGTGTGGTGAGGCAGCAGAGTTTTGCAGATGGGGTTCGCCTTTCAGACGGATGATGTCGGCAGTGCGGTGGAGCTTGCCGCCATGAATCTTTATGGCTGTTTTTTCGGCGTGATGAGTGGTATTGACAACTTTGAGCAGTATGGTTCGGGTGGAGTTGTCGAAGGTTGCATTCGCCACTAAGGAGGGCAGGTTGGGGTTGATGCTGCGATGTGCGAGGGCATTGTTAAGGTAGCAGAGTACGGTGTCGTAGCGACAGGCTACGCGGATGTGGAAGGGGCGGTCTGCGGCTATGTCGTCTATGTTGCCGAGGCCGATGGTGTCGACTATGGCTCCGCTATGGCGATAGAGCAGGTAGCTGCGGCCGCTGATGCCTATCGACAGCGTGCGGGTGATGTGCAGGCTGAAGCTTGCAGAGTCGGTGAGCCGGCGGAAGGAGGCGGCAATCTCGTAGTTGTAGATAGAGTCGGCGGCATTGCTTTTGCGGGTCTCCAGCGCCAGAGTTTCGACGCTGCCGTTCCTTATGTCGACTGCCGGAGCGGCTTGCTCCACCTGCGGACGGGCGTAGGCGCTCACCTCCGCAGGTAGTATCACGTCGCCGGCGTTACGCGAGAATATCTGCAACAGATGGCCGGCCGGCGATGCGTAGGCCCGTCCCGGTTCAACAAAGATGAGGGGGGTGATGTCGCTGCCGCCTGCCTGCCGCCTGCCTGCCACGGGCGTAAAGATTATCTGCTTGAAGGTTTGCGGACGGCTCTCGGCTCTAATCATGAAGCAGGCCTGGGCTATGGCGGCTCCCAGAGTGGCTCCGCCGGGACTGATGCATCCGAGCCCGTGGATGCGCAGGCCTGCGGGGAAGAGCCGCTCGAAATCGTGGTCGGCCATGAGCCAGTTGGCGTCGGCATAGAAGGCTCTTTGCGCTGTCCGAACGCTGTCGATAGACTGCCGGGCCTTCAAGTCGTGCGCTATACCATTATATATATGGTGTACGTCGCCCTGGCCGAGAATGAATGTGGGGCTTATGGAGTCTATGATTTCCATCACGTCCTGCCTCAGGCCGCGGTTCTGCCATGTGGTTTGCGGCACGAGCGAAACCCGGTCGATGAGGAACATTGATGCCTCCCGCATGCTGAAGACTAAGCGGGCGCCGACAGCGTCGTCGGTGGCTATAAAAGTATGCCGGTGCTGCGTCCAGGAGTATGAGGGCATGAGCGCGAGGGGCAGGCTGAGCTTAGCTCCGGCGGAATCCTCCAGGCAAACGTCGAGCTGCACTGGAGTGACCGTAGACGAGGTGCGCAGATAGCAGCCGAAGCTATACCGCTCGCCTCGACGCAAACTGATTCCTTCGTAGCCCGATGCGGCTACTCCTCCGCGCCGGTCGGGCCCGGCGGGGTTGGCCGACACCATCAGCGAGTAGATGTCGTCCGGCTGCACCGGCCTCGAGGCGCTGCGCCCTATATAATTGTAGGGAGCGAGCGCGCGCCAGCCGGGTATGCTGTCGTGCTCGTCGAAGCCTCCGTTGCGGATGAGCTCGGCCTTAATGGCCTCAAGCTCGCCTTCCTCAATGGAGAGGCCGTAGAAATTGTCGTTGAGCGGCACGGTTGAGCTCTCCATGTCGATGCGGATGGTGGAAGTGACCGGTAATTCCGGCCGGCATGCCGAGAAAATTATAGCTGTGAAGAAATATAGTGCGCCAAGGCGATAAGAATACATGTTTCGTTGGTAAATTTTGTTTGAGCAAAGATATAAAAGATGCCCGGAGGCTCAAAGGCGCATCTTTAGTAGCCGGCTGAAAAAGCTGAAGGTTGAGATGCCGGCATCCCAACCTTCAATCCGTAATAGCGGCTTCCTGTCCGTAGCCTACTTCAAGCGGCCTGCGACGGCGGCCACTATTGCCTCGCCTCCGGCTATGCCTCCGCTTTCGCTGAAGAGTCCGACAATGCACGAGCCTTTCAGGAAGGCGGGGATGTCGCCGTTGTATCGGTCGCGTATAGTTATAGCGCCTTCCCCGGGGCTGTCGGTTTGCTTGGTGAAGGCAAGATATTGCTTCAGTATACCGAGGGCGCCTTCGGCTGTCTTACCGTCTATGATAAACAACTGATAGGTGCTGCCGCCGCTTTGATACGAGGCGGCGTAAACGGACTTGAGGAAGTCGTGGCCTATAAAGCTGGAGCTTATAAAGACCTCCGAATGGGCTATGCGTCCTTCGGTGGGCAGCAGCGAGAGCATGGGAGGATAAGACGGACGCGGGTCAATCCCGGATGCCAGTCCCTGCGCTATCCTTTTCATCGCTTCGCTTGCATCCGTATCGCAGTGGGCCGCCATCTTGACGTATATGCTTCCGGCAAAGAAGAAGAAGTTCTCGGCATCGCCCTGCGCCTCGCCGCCTGTACCGTCGATGAAAGGAATCTCCGGCGAGCGCTCGGAGGCATACATTCCGAAGGCATCTTCCGGGGCAGCATGCCGGTAGGCCTGGACGGTGATGTAGTCGTCGCCCTTGCGATAGTCTACGGCCGTCATCTCGCGGAAGTTGTAGGCAAGGAAGAGCGGCGCCGCTCCGTTTATCCTGTCGTAGAGGTTATCGGGATTGAATACCTCGGCCCGGCCCGTGGTCCATCCCTCAAGGGAGGGCAGCAGGCTTCTCAGCTGCTCCGGCGACTGGGCCACCGACATCCGGAGCGCCAGCATGCCAAGCAATGCTATAAGAGGAAATCGTGCGTTCATTGCGTGCGGGGGGCTTAGCTGAGGAGTATGTCGGGAGTGTGAAGCACCGGCGTAACGGCGGCTATACGCTCGGCCACGTTGTAGTCGAGACTGCACTTCACCCGGCAGGAGCCATTGCAGGAGCTGCACATAGAAGCCGCGTCGGCAAGCCTGAGCTCCGAGAGCAGCTCCTTCGACAGGCCTGCGTTACGATAACCGTAGGCATACATGTAGGCCCGCATCATCTCCGGAACGGGCAGGCCTTCTTTGCACTCCTTCTCGCACTTGCCGCAGCGATTGCAGAACAGCATGTCCCTGCTGTCGAGCGATGCCAGATAGCTACTCTCGTCGGCGCTCAGCTCCGGGCTTCTCGCGGCCGCCAGGCAGTCGTCGAGCTTATCGAAATTGTCGAAGCCGGGAATGGCCGTGGTGATGTTAGGATTTTGCCAGACCCATTTGAGGCAGGCCTGACCGTTGACTGCCTTGCCGTCGGCCACTCCTCCCGTCATGCTTTTCATCGCCACGAAGCCGATGCCGGCCTTCACTCCGCGCTCGATAGCCTCGTTGGTTTCCTGCATCTTGGGCATCTTGAAGTTATAGCTCAGCAGTATCACCTTATATAAACCAACGGATATGGCTGCGTCTATCTGCGCCGGATTCATGGCATGCGTAGAGAGGCCGACGTGCTTTACTTTGCCGGAGGCTACAAACTGCTTCAGCAGGCTCAGGATGCGCTCGTCGGTGACGTCGCCCGTGCCGTTGCGGCTGTCGAGCGCGTGGGTGTAGAACAAGTCGACGTAGTCCATCTGCAAACGTTTCAGGCTAAGGTCGAGCAGCGCGGTGAAGTCCTTCTCAAAGCTGTCCTTGAGCGGATAGTCGAACTTGCCCTTGGTGGCAATGGTGAACGAGCTGCGCGGCTTGTCCTTAAAGAAATTGCCGAGCATCTCCTCATTCCTCCCGTTCTGGTATCCGTGCGCAGTATCAAAATGGGTGATGCCGGAGTTGTAGGCCGCCCGCACAACGTTTGGATTATCCGCACGCATCACGCCCATGCTAAGTATGGGGAGGGTGAGGCCTGTGCTCCCAAGCTTGCGCAACGGGAAAGCCGTGTCGGCCTGCATGGCATACGGAACCATAGCCTGAGCCTTGGAGCCCGAAGCCAGAACAACACCTGCGCCTGTTGCAGCGGAGAGGCGGAAAAAGTCTCTGCGATTGAAATTCTTTTGTCTCATAATCTTAAAAGTTTAAAGTGTGATAATAATAAAACATTGGTCTGTGATAATCGTTCCACAAATGTAATGAACTTCTTTAATTTTTAAGTGAAACCCCGGCAATCGGCCCGGGCAAACGCCTTTAAAAGGAGTACGGCGCCTCGATGCCGAGCCCGACGGCGGCTTATGCTTCCAGGCCCCTTCGGAGGCGGCAAAGGATTGCCGAAGGCCTGCCGCTGAGCCCGAAGCCCCTCTCGCCGGCATGGCAGCCCATCAAACTCAATTCAACGGCTCGCGATAATTATCGCGAGCGAACAATTCCCGTTCGAAAAGCAGGTCATTCCCGCGAAGGCGGGAATCTCCGATATAAAAACGGGACGAATGTATTTGTATCATATAAAACACATACAATCGTCCCAGCTATCGATCGGAGATTCCCGCCTTCGCGGGAATGACCTATTTGGGTAGGCTGAATTACCTTTTGACACATTTACCCCCCTATTTTTTGAACTTAAAAGTGTCGGCATGGGTTAGAGGCTGCCGGAGCAGGCGCTTTCGGCTATCACTTGAGGGAACTTCTACTAATTGCTTTTTCGGCGTTATGCTCGGTCGGCAAAATGCTCATGTACTAAAGTACACTCCGCATTTGCCTCCGTCGCAAGCCTTGAAAAATCTAATTATTAGAAGTTCCCATAAGACGGTACAATTTGCTCGCAAGGCCGGCATCTGCCCTTCTGCCAATGCCTGCGGCCTGTTTGTGCTCAAGGCACTATTGCAGAGGTTATGGCGCTCCACGGCCCGCACTTGCCCTTTTCGTTCACCCAGCATATAGCGATGTAAACGGTTTTGCCGCGATCGTTCAGTTCAAATTGCAGCTTTTGAGGCGTACGGGTCGAGAGCATTTTGTGTCGCATTTCGTCCGGCGGCGGAGGATCGCCCTCAGCAAAGTCGTAGGCAATCATGGCGCCGTCCGTTCTGATAGGCCGGGCGCGTTTGCTCGATTCCCTGCTCCTGTATCTCACCTCGACCCTGGCCACATCATCCACCACTACCCAAAAGATGGGAGGAGTAGCGGCCGGCTGCACAAGCGTCCGGGTACGGTCGGGGATAGGCAGGCCAAGACTCTTGCGGTCAGCGTCTGTGATGCTCGGCCTGCGGAAATAGGAGTTAATAACGGCGCGGGCAATGAGCTCAAACTCCGCGAAAGCCTCGTTTTTCCTGACCACAGCCGTACGTGTCCGCTCATTGGAGCGGGTAATGGCCATGCAGTCGGAAAATGTGTCGAACCTTGCGCGAAGGTCGGCCAGGTCGGCAGCCGATACATCGTAGTGTGCGGCATGGTTTTCGATAGCTTCCACGAAGATTTTGCCCCATTCCATGGCGGCTAATTCTGCTCTGGGAATAATACTGTGAGCTGGCATTATGTTCTGTTTTTATACGGTTTGATTATTTGATATTACTGAGATTCCCGGCAACCTGCCTCAAAGTTCTGCGGACATTCCCTTAGAGATCCGGCTAAGTAGCCCGATTTTCCGGCTAAGTAGCCCGATTTTCCGGCTAAGTAGCCGGGTTTTCCGGCTAAGTAGCCGCATTTTCCGGCTAAGTAGCCGGGTTTTCCGGCTAAGTAGCCGCATTTTCCGGCTAAGTAGCCGGGTTTTCCGGCTAAGTAGCCGGGTTTTCCGGCTAAGTAGCCGGAACTCTGCGGGGATGTCCGGAATACATTACGACAATGCGCATGTACAAAGGGGAATGTGATATTTATATCAGAGAATATTGCGGCCATAAAAGGGATATACCAATGTTGTCATGCATATAACGAAGGTAAAGATAGAAATGTTATTGGTTTTTCGGCTTTAGTCCGGCTCACAAGTTATATTTCTTTAAATATCCGTCCATTTCCGCTTGAAGCTCGGCGGCGGCTTCGGCGGCGGCTTCGGCAAAGCGAGGGCCGGCATCGGCATAGATGACGGAGCGGGAGGCGTTCACTATAAGCCCGCAGCAGTCGCGGCATATTCCGTACTCCACCACCTGCCGGAGGTCGCCTCCCTGTGCGCCTATACCGGGCACGAGCAGGAAGTTGTGCGGGGCTATTTTCCTTATGTCGCGGAGCAGGTCGGGCCGGGTGGCGCCTGCCACGAACATGAGGGCGTCGTCGGAGGCCCATTGCATGGAGGTGCGTATCACGGCTTCGAACAGCCTCTCGCCGCCGGCGGTGGCTTGTAGCTGGAAGTCGGAGGCTCCGCGATTGGAGGTCAGAGCCAGGAGTATGACCCATTTGCCGGGATAGGCCGTGAAGGGGCGGAGGCTGTCGGAGCCCATGTAGGGGGCTATGGTGACGGCGTCGCAGCTCATGCGCTCGAAGAAGGCGCGGGCGTACATCTCGGCTGTATTACCTATGTCGCCCCGCTTGGCGTCGGCTATGACGAAGTGGTCGGGGTGGTTGTTCTTTATGTAGGCTATGCTTTTCTCAAGGGAGGCTATGCCTGCGCTTCCGTGGCTTTCGTAAAAGGCCAGGTTGGGCTTGTAGGCTATGCAAAAGGGGGCGGTGGCGTCGATGACGGCGCGGTTGAAGGCGAAGATGGGGTCGTCGAGATGCAGAAGATGGGCGGGTATTTTGGCTGTATCCGTGTCGAGCCCTATGCAGAGGAAGGAGCGGCGGCGGCGGATGTTGTCGGTGAGCTGTTGCTTTGTCATTCGGATGTGTTGTTATTGGGTTTATAGCTCGGCTTCTTTGAGTCGTTCGGCATTTTCGGCTACAACGAGGTGGTCGATGCAGTCCTGTATGTCGCCGTCGACGAAGGCCGGCAGGTTGTATATGGTATAGTTTATCCTGTGGTCGGTGATGCGGCCCTGGGGATAGTTGTATGTGCGAATCTTGGCGGAGCGGTCGCCGGTAGACACCATGGTCTTCCTTTTCGAGGCTATCTCCTCCAGATATTTGGCGTACTCCATATTATATATGCGCGTGCGCAGCTCGGTCATGGCCTTGGCTTTGTTCTTGAGCTGCGACTTTTCGTCCTGGCACTGTACGCTTATGCCGGTGGGGATATGAACTAAGCGGATGGCGGAGTAGGTGGTGTTGACGGACTGGCCGCCGTGTCCGGATGCGCAGAAGATGTCGGTTCGTATGTCGGATTCTTTTATCTCGACGTCGAACTCTTCGGCTTCGGGGAGGACGGCCACGGTGGCGGCGGATGTATGCACCCGGCCCTGCGTTTCGGTCTGTGGGATTCGCTGCACGCGATGCACTCCGGATTCGTACTTCAGCGTGCCGTATACATTATCCCCGGAAACTGTGAAGATGATTTCCTTGAAGCCGCCTACGGTTCCTTCGGCATAGTTGGTCACTTCGGTTTTCCATCCTTTGGCGTCGCAATACTTGGAGTACATGCGGAAGAGGTCGCCGGCGAAGATGGAGGCTTCGTCGCCTCCCGTTCCGCTTCTTATTTCTACTATTGCGTCTTTGCCGTCTTGCGGATCGGCGGGCACGAGCAGCAGCTTTATATCTTCTTCGAGCTCAGGAATACGGGCGGTTCCGCTGTCGAGCTCTTCGCGGGCCAGCTGTCGCATTTCGGGGTCCTGCTCGGAGGCGAGCATCTCCTCGGCTTCGCTAATGCTTTGGAGTGTACGGACGTAGGCTGCCCGCGCTTCTATTATCTTTTCCAGATCGCGGTATTCTTTGCTCAGCCGCACGAATCGCTTCATGTCGGCAATGACGTCGGGATCGGCCATGAGGGTGCGGATTTCCTCGAAGCGCGACAGCAATCCGTCGAGGCGGCTCAGGAGGCTTTCAGACATATACTATGCGCTCCTTCTCGCTTTCTATGATAAGCTCGTTGCGATCCGAGGCTTCTACGTATCCCACTGCCTGAGCATCCACTCCGAAGCTGCGGCTGACGGATATTATCGCTTCGGCATCCTCCGGAGCCACGTATATCTCCATCCTGTGGCCCATGTTGAACACCGAGTACATCTCCTTCTCGGTTGCCCCGCTTTGTTCCTTGATTATGCGGAAGAGGGGCGGCACGGGGAAGAGGTTGTTCTTCACCACGCGCATGTTCTCCACGAAGTGCATTATTTTGGTTTGCCCGCCGCCTGTGCAGTGCACCATGCCGTGTATCCTGTCTCGCCCTACGGTATCGAGCATCCTGCGGATGATAGGGGCGTAAGTGCGTGTGGGCGAGAGTACCGCCCGGCCGGCATCGGGCTCCAGGCCTTCCTCTGCGGAGGTGGGCAGCAGGCTTCCGGAGTAGGCCAGCTCCGGCGGGATGCCGCTGTCGTAGCTTTCGGGATACTTTTCGGCTACGAGGCGGGCAAAGAGGTCGTGCCGGGCCGAGGTGAGGCCGTTGCTGCCCATGCCGCTGTTGGGAGCGGATTCGTAGGTGGCCTGCCCGACGGAGGATAATCCGACTATGATGTCGCCTCCGCGGATCCGTGAATTGTCGACCACGCGGTCGCGCCTCATGCGGCAGCAAACGGTTGAATCTACAATGATGGTGCGTACCAAGTCGCCCACGTCGGCCGTCTCGCCTCCTGTCAGGCAGCAGTTGATGCCCAGGCCGGAGAGCCGCTCGGCCAGCTCGTTGAGGGCGTTGATCAGTACGGATATTACTTCGCCGGGTATGAGCCTCTTGTTGCGCCCTATGGTAGACGATATGAGGATGGGGCCTGTTGCTCCGACGCATGCGAGGTCGTCGATGTTCATTATGAGCGCATCCTGTGCTATGCCTTTCCATACGGAAAGGTCGCCGGTTTCGCGCCAGTAAACGTATGCAAGTGAGGATTTGGTGCCGGCTCCGTCGGCATGCATCACGTTGCAAAACGCGGGATCGCCTCCTATGAAGTCCGGAACAATTTTGCAGAAAGCTTTTGGGAAGAGTCCCTTGTCGATGTTTCTGATGGCGCGATGGACATCGTCTTTGGATGCGGATACTCCGCGCCTGTCGTAACGCTGGGTCATTTTATACTTTTTTTGTTTTCCGATTATTGGTGCGGCAAAGATAGGTATTAAAAGGGAGGGGTATTGAGCCCCTCCCGTCGTACAACAGGGAACTTCTACTAATAGCTTTTCCTGCGTTATGCTCCGGCGGCAAAATGCTCATGTACCGAAGTACACTCCGCTTTTGCCTCTGTCGCAAGCCTTGGAAAAGCTAATTATTAGAAGTTCACTTTATTGATTAGGATTAATTTTTGATTTCAGAGAGGGCGGATCTTGATATTGCGGAACCAGCAGTTGTAGCCGTGATCCTGGAGGCCTATGTAGCCTTCGCGTGCGGGGCCGGTCTTGAAGCCTTCCCAATCCTTAAACTTGCTTTTGGCTACCATGGCCTTCCATTCGGGCGTCCAGAGCGTGTACTCGCATACCTTGGTTCCGTTCTGGATATGCACCGCATGACCGTCTTTCACACGCACCACTATGTTGTTCCATTCGCCGGCCGGACGAGCATTCTGCGGCAGAGCAGGCAGCATGTCGTACAGCGATCCGGCCAGATGGTTGGTGAGGCGGGTGTCGCCGGCGTACCAGTTGTCGAGCACCTGCACCTCCGGGGCTGCATAGTAAATCGGCTGGCCGGGATACTCTACCACGTAATAGAAGATGCCGGAGTTGCCTTCCTTCTCGATCTTCCAGTCTATGCTCAGCTCAAAGTCGGAGTACTTGCGGGAGGCAAACAGAATGTCGCCGTCCTGCCCTCTGCCGGCCGTTGCGCCGCGAGCTACCTTCATTGCATCTTCGTCGACCGACCAGTTGGCCGGCATTCCGGTGCTGTTGCATTTGCGCCAGCCGTCGAAGTTCTTGCCGTCGAACAGCAGCTCCCAGCCCTCGCTCTTTTCTCTCGCGGTCAGTTCGTTGTTTTTCTGGCCGCTCATCGTCGCCATGCTCGTCATGAGCATCAGCGCCGCTATAAATAAACCTGTTTTCATTTGGGATTAAAATTTAAATTGTTGAAATAACGGCCCGAAGATAGCGATTAATTTGAATGAGCTATGCCATGTTGAAAAAAAACGCTTCGCTAATATTGCATACATTATAATTAGTACCGAACTTTACGCCCTCAAATCTTATACAAACGCACATGAGTGCATTGTCAAACATAATAAACTTTAAACAATAGAATGATGGATAACAAGAAACCGGAATTTTATGTTCCTCCCCCCGAATTAGAGATGGATAATCCTCCTCCGCCCAAGCAGCTTCCGGCGCCGCCTCACATAGCTTTCGTTGATACCGTTACCGATGTCCTCACCGGCCGGGCCGACGTCCTGATTCCCGGCCGCGAAGTGTGCATCAAAGGCAGCCTCATCAAAGTTACCCCCGACGACGAGCCGGGCCTCGGAGTTTTCCTTGTGCCTTACGCCAAAGACGAAGAGCCCGATATAGCCTTTCTGGTGGAGCTCGTCGAGAACGTGCGCCACATGATCAAGTTCCTGGTACCTGAAGATTTGCCAAAGGGCAAATATCTGCTGCGTATAGTAACCCGATATTCAGGCACCAATTTCCTGAAGTACCAAAGGTTTATCGACTATAAAAATATAGTTAGCTGCAAAGCCGATTAAGGGAAATGGCAGTGGGTAGAATCCCACGCTATTGTGTTTTCGTTAGTTTTTATTTGTTAGGCCTCAGTGCATCCAGCACTGAGGCTTTTATTTGGGGGGGTGCCGGGAATGCCGTCGGGGGGTCGTTCAATATCAGTTATCCGTCGTTGTAATATATATATATAATGTATATGCCCCGGGATAGCTGCAAAGAGACGACTATCGGCTTGCGGGGCAATAATGTGGCGGCCGATAATATCTTCGGAGCCGCTGCGATGTCGCATTTTCTCTACGGAAGACGCCGGAGCCGGCGCGATTTGAGGTGTTCGAAACAGGAATTTTCGCCTGCCCAAATGTGTCAAAAGCCCTTCACGCTCGAACAATGGGTCAGGGGGGTGATGTGCGTTGTGCGTAGAGACGCGATGCATCGCGTCTCTACATTTTGAACACGACCCCTGTTGGGACAGGCTGAATTACATTTTGACACATTCGGCCTCAAAATCTCTGGGATTTCCTGTCGGGGCGTTTGGCCCACCGGCGCGGATGAGGCAGGGGGAGCCTTGAGGTTTCGGAATAATTCGTATTTTCGTGCACTCAAAAAGTTTATTAATATAAATATGTTCAGACAATGAAGCAACTTCTACTGACAACTCTGGCGTTCATAATGCTGTCGGCAGCCACATCCGCCCAGAATCCCGTTATATGCCGTTTGGGTTTCGCCTACGACCTTAGCCGGTCGCTTAATTGGGGGAAGGGCAAACCTGTGGTCACTAAGATCTATCCTTATTCGCCGGCCGAACGGGCAGGCATCAAGCTATTCGACGTAATCGACGCCATTGAGGGTGTATCCACCACGGATATGACGCCTCCGGAGCTCACCGCCATGATGAATCCCGACGGGAAGACCGAGGTGAGCCTGCTTATCTCCAACCTCAGCGAATCGGGCAAGACTGTGATTGTGCCCAAAGATTGCAAGCGAACGGATGCCATCTCGGAAGACCAGCTTGCGGTTGCCTTCTCTATGTACAGCCCTGAGAATACGAGCGAGAGGGTCTTTGTATGCCCGTTCAAGACGGGGATAACGGCCGATACGGTTAACTTCAATCGCTTCACATATTTCGCTTTTGCACCAGTCGACGAGGCTAATGCACGCATAGAAACGGCCATCAATGCCGCGCTCGAGAAGGAGTTCAAGAAGAAAGGCCTCTCGTATCGGGCCTACGACCCCGATGTGCTGATAGAAACCTTTTACTCCTACGGCAAGAATCCCAACTTCCGCAAGTCCGGCATAGCAGCAAAGAGCCGTCAGCTCGTCTACCGGTACGACTTCTCGCTGAGCCGCATGGAGCGCTTCCCCTTCCTGGAGCAGGGAGTGCCCGAATCGGAGGCCGAGTATCTCCTTCAGCTCGGCGTCAGGATGATCGACAAGAGGGTCAAGCCCGGACGGATACTCTGGGAAGCGGAGGCCAACGAGCTGCTCTCGGCGCCGTACAGGCTCGAAACCTATGCCCAGAGCCATATACCGCTGATGTGCATGCAGTATCCCTACGTGAAATATACCCGCAACGTGCAGTTCCTCGTATCCATGAAATCCTTTAACTATACAGGCATAAGCTACGACATCAACAACCTGGCGACGGTGATGAGCGTAGACTTGAACTCGCCCGCCCATGCTGCCGGCATACGCATACGCGACATCATTGAGAAGATAGACAACCAGAGCATGGAACATACCGCCGAGGAATTTACCGCCGCCTACAAGCAATTTATCGCGAACACCATGCCCCTCAGAGACGAGTCGACGGTCTTTACCGATGCCAACGGCTTCAAGCAATGCATGCAGTGGGACAAGATGAAGTACGTACAGGTACTGGACGCCATGCAGAACCCCTATAACATGACGGCCTTCGCCTACCTCTATAAGTTCGCCCCATACATGAGCCCCACGGGCACCAACTCCTGCACCTTCGTCATACGACGCGGCCGCAACCGCAGCGAAGCCCTGATTCGACCCGCCATCCATACCGAAACAACAGTAGAGATAAAGTAGGCGCCGCCATGCCGAACCGGAACCACGACTGTCATATCATCTTCATATATTCATAATTCATCATCCATAACCCATATAATCAGCCCTCATGTTTTCTCCTCATAACTTTGAGCAAAAGATAGGGTTCGACAAGCTGCGCGCGCTGCTGTCGGACAAGTGCCTTAGTTCGCTCGGACAAGGACGGACGGAGGAGATGGCCTTCACGGCCGACTTCGATCGGATAAGACGCATGCTCAGCCAAACCGACGAGCTCCTGAGCATTCTGCAAGGCGATCGGGAATTTCCCGCCTCCTGGTTTTTCGACCTGCGCGAATCGCTCAAGCGCATACGTCCCGAAGGAACTTTCCTCGAAGAGGAAGAGCTGTTCGACCTGCGCCGGTCGCTGGCAGCCGTCCGCGACGTAGCAGCATTCCTGTCCGGCGGCGACGAGCCCGGCTATCCGGCGCTGCGGGAGCTGTCGGCCGACGTGCCCCTTTTCCCTAAGATCATAGCCGCAGTCGACAGGATTCTCGACAAAGCCGGGCGGATTCGAGATGATGCATCGCCGGCCCTCGCCCGCATAAGGCGCGAGATAGTCGACACAGCCGCAAGCATCTCCCGCAGCCTTAGGGCCATCCTGCGATCGGCGCAGGAGGCCGGCACGGTAGACAAAGACGCTGCGCCAACCCTGCGCGACGGACGCCTCATGATTCCGGTTGCACCCGCCTTCAAGAGGAAGCTCCGCGGCGTGGTGCACGACGAATCGGCCAGCGGCAAGACTGTCTTCATCGAACCGGAGGCCGTAGTGGAAGCCAACAACCGCATACGAGAGCTGGAGGCCGAAGAGAAACGCGAAATAATACGCATACTGATCGAGATGACCAACGCCATACGGCCGCTGGCCGAGGAAATGATGCAGGCCTACGAATTCCTGGCCGACATAGACTTCATACGCGCCAAGGCCCTGCTCGCCCGGCAAATTAGCGCCATACGGCCCACGGTGGAAAACCGGCGGCAAATCGACTTCGTCCGGGCCGTGCATCCGCTCCTGTATCTGTCGCACATACCACGGCACAGCGAAGTAGTGCCGCTGGACATTCAGCTCGACGACGAGCGCAGGATACTGCTTATTTCGGGCCCGAATGCAGGAGGCAAATCCGTATGTCTGAAAACCGTAGGATTGCTGCAATACATGATGCAGAGCGGACTGCTCATCCCCGTCGGCGAAGGCTCGCGCGCCGGCATCTTCGCCGAAATATTCATAGATATAGGCGATGAGCAGAGCATAGAGAACGACCTCAGCACGTACAGCTCACACCTTATTAATATGAAGCTCATCGACAAACAGGCAGGGCCTCAATCGCTGATATTGATAGACGAATTCGGCAGCGGGACCGAACCGCAAATAGGAGGAGCCATAGCCGAAGCGCTGCTCCGACGATTCAACGACAAACAGTGCTACGGACTTATCACCACCCACTACCAGAACCTCAAGCAGATGGCCGGCGAAACCCCAGGCATAGTCAACGGGGCAATGCTCTACGACAGGCAAAATATGAGGCCGCTGTTCCAGCTCGCGGTCGGGCATCCGGGAAGCTCCTTCGCAATAGAAATCGCGCGCAAGATAGGACTGCCGGAAGAGGTTATTGCCGAAGCATCGCAAAAAGTAGGAGCCGACTATGTCAACATGGACAAATATCTGCTCGACATAGTTCGCGACAAACGATACTGGGAGAACAAGCGCGAAAATATCCGCCGGCAAGAAAAGAAGCTCGACGAACTCATCTCCCGAAACGAGCGGCAGCACGACGAGCTCGCCCTGCGGCAAAAAGATATTATCGCCACGGCCAAAGAAGAAGCCGCCCGGCTTGTGGCCGAAGCCAATGCACGCATCGAGCAAGTGATCCGGCAAATAAAAGAGGCGCAGGCCGAGAAGGCGCTCACCAAGGAAGCGCGCCAATCGCTGGCCGCCTTCCGCACGTCGCTGGCCGAGCCCGAAGCAGCCGCAGCCTCCGACTCCGGCACGCGCCGCCCGGCAGCTGTCCGCAAGGAATCCCTGAGCGTGGGCGACAAGGTGCGGCTGCGCGGACAGCAATCCGCAGGCGTAGTGCTCGAAATAGGCAGCAAGGAAGCCACCGTAGCCTTCGGGATGATCAAAAGCACCGTGAAGCTCGCCAAGCTCGAAAAAGCCCCGGCCGACCGTCCCGCCGCAGACCATCGCAAGGCCACATTCCTTAGCGCCAAAACCACCGACGAGATGCGCGAGCGCAATCTGCGCTTCAAGCCCGAACTCGACATCCGCGGCATGCGGGCCGACGAAGCCCTGCAAGCCGTAGCCTATTTCATCGACGATGCCATCCTCGCATCCGTCTCGCCCGTCCGCATACTGCACGGCACCGGCACAGGCGCTCTGCGCAGCGTAGTGCGACAGTATATAGGCGCGGCATCCGGCATCCGAAGCTTCAGGGACGAGCACGTGCAGCTCGGAGGCGCCGGCATCACCGTAGTAGAATTAAGCTGATTTGCCGGGACTTGCCTCTGCCGGCCAACACGGCGCCGGACCCTCCCCAAAAAATCCGAAAGCCAAACCGACATCGGGAGCCGTCGGAGGGGTATTTTTTAACAGGTCACGCTCGTAAAACGGGTCGGAGGGGGTGCAAGAGAGAGGTCACGCTCGTAAAACGGGTCATTCCCGCGAAGGCGGGAATCTTCGATCGAAAGTTGGGACGATAGTACTGTTTTATCCTCAAAAAAGAACTACAATCGTAACCGTTTTTCGATCGGAGATTCCCGCCTTCGCGGGAATGACCTGCTTTACGAGCGTGAAGATCTCTACACGCCCTCATGACCTGCATGGGCAGGCGGAATGACTTTTTGACACATTTACGCTCTTGAAAAGATTTTCCGGAGGGAAAACCGGCCTCAGGCACCTTCAAAAAGAATCCCGAAAGCCAGCCCGACGTCAGTTTACCTCAAAATTTTTTTCCGCAAGGAAAACCGACGTCAGTTTTGCTTGAAATTTATTTTTTGGAGCAAAACTGACGTCGGTTTTCCTTGAAATTTTTTTTTTGGAGCAAAACTGACGTCGGTTTTCCTTGAAAAAAAATTTTTGGAACAAAACTGACATCAGTTTTCCACAAAAAAAATTTTTTGGAGGCAAACTGATGTCGGGCTACCTCAAAAAAAATTTTTTGGAGGCAAACTAACGTCGGTTTGGCTCCAAAAAAATTTTTTGAGCCAAACTGACGTCGGTTTGGCGCCGGATGTTATAGGTGAGCCAAACTGACGTCGGTTTGGGGCCGGATGTTATAGGTGAGCCAAACTGACGTCGGGCTGGCGCCGGATGTTACAGGCAGGCCAAACTGACGTCGGTTTGGCGCCGGATGTTATACGCAAGCCAAACCGACGTCGGGCTGGGCTGCGGATATTATGCGCAGGAGATGAGCAAACAGTATTCCTCGCCTGAATTAAGGAATATATCAAAACAATTCGAAAAACGGGTCATTCCCGCGAAGGCGGGAATCTCCTTGCAAGAAGACGGGACGATTGTATAATCCTTAGACGCAAAGGGCTGATACAATCGTCCCAACTATCGCTTGGGAGATTCCCGCCTTCGCGGGAATGACCCATTGTTCGAGCGGAATGATTGTTTGAACAACGCCGTTCCCAAAAAGATCTTCCGTGAGCCGGATTCACGGTTCATAAGTTTGATTTCCTTATTTTTGCTCCATGAAACAGTTTGCAAACATCTCCGTTATTATTTTTCTTGTCGGTCTGGCCTGGTCGTGCGCCAATATAGGTGCGCCGAACGGGGGGCCGTATGATGAGCGTCCGCCGCGGTTTATCAGCAGCAAGCCGCTGCCGAATCAGCTTAATTTTAAGGGCAAGACGATAGAGATTCAGTTCGACGAGCTTATTGTACTCGACAAGCCGAGCGAGAACGTGATAATCACTCCGCCGCAAATCCTGCTTCCGGTGATAATGGCCGAAGGACGCAAGGCTGTTGTGGAGCTCAAGGATTCGCTTAAGGACAACACCACCTATACTATTGATTTCACTAATTCTATTGGTGACAATAACGAGAAAAATGTTTTGGAGAACTTCACCTTCGCTTTCTCCACTGGCGATATTCTTGATTCGCTTGAGGTTTCGGGGCATCTGCTCGCTGCGGATAATCTGGAACCTATGCAGGGCATCGTCATAGGGCTGCACGCCAACCTGAACGATTCGGCTTTTGTGAAGGATGCTTTTCTGCGGACGTCGAAGACCAACGACCGCGGCCGGTTTGTTATCCGCAATATCGCCCCGGGCTCCTATCGCATCTTTGCGCTGAACGACAAGAACCGCGACTATCGCTTTGACCAGCCGGGCGAGGATATAGCCTTCGGCGATTCCATCATTGTCCCAACTTTTGTTTATACCTCCAGGCAGGACACCACCTGGAAGGATTCGCTTACGATAGACACGATTCGCACCCTGCCCTACACTCGTTTTCTTCCGGATGACATAGTGCTGCGCTTGTTCAGGGAGAATTTTCAGCGGCAATACGCCCTGCGGCACGAGCGCACCGAGGCGAACCGCTTTAGCCTGCGCTTCAATGCTCCGCTGGACAGCATGATTGTCCCTGTGCCTATAAATTTTTCGGCAGAGGATGAATGGTATATTCCGCAGCCGGCTGATGGCGGTACAAGCATTAATTATTGGATAACGGACTCGATGGTGTGGCGGATGGATACGCTGCGGATGGCTATAACCTATCCGGCCAGCGATTCGCTCAACCTGCTGCGGCCGCAAACCGATACGGTGTCGCTGAGCCTGAGGGCCCGCCCGCGCAACGAGCCGCGACGCCGCCGCGACGCGGACGAGCCCGAGCCGCCGGCTCTGCTTCAAATGACGGCCAAAGGGGCGCAGAACCGCTACGATACGGTCTCGATTTCGTTCGACGAGCCTGTGACGGAGCTAACCAAAGATATTTTCCGGCTTGAGCTGAAAGCGGATACGCTATGGCAGGCGGCGGACTTCCGATTTTTTCCCGATACGGTCAATCCTCTCAACTTCTTTATCCTCCGCAAATGGATGTACGAGGAGAGCTATCGCCTTGAGGCCGATTCGGCGGCCGTGACCGGCATCTACGGCAAGAGCAGCGACCGTCTGAGTCTTTCGTTCGGCATTAAGCCGCGAGACCAGTACGGCCACCTGTACGTCAACCTCGACGGCCTGCCGGACAGCCTGCCGGCCTTCGGCGAGCTGCTCGACGCCTCCGACAAGCCCGTGCGCAAGGTGAGGGCCATCGACGGCGGGCTGCTCTTCATGGACCTCAATCCGGGCAAATACGGCCTGCGACTTGTTGTGGATACAAACGGCAACCTGATGTGGGACAGCGGCAACTACGCCGAGCTCCGGCAGCCCGAAACTGTGTACTATTATAACAAGATGCTGGAGATAAAGCAGAACTGGGAGATAGAAGAGAACTGGAGCCTTGACGCCGTCCCGACAGTGCGTCAGAAGCCCATGGAGATTACAAAAAACAAGCCTAAGGCAGTGACAAAACCCATTAGAGATCATAGAAATGAAGGACGTAAAACATCGGGCAGCTCCGCGAACCCCATGGGTCGGAATCTGCCGTTCTAAGCTTCTTGCCCTGCTCTGTCTGAGCTCTCTGTCGGTCGGCTCGGCCGGCCAGGCATGCGATTGGGGCCTCAGTCCGTTTCAGCACGGCGAGCGCGTCAATTATGACGTATATTATAAGTGGGGGCTGATAGCGTCGAAAGCCGGCTCGGCCTCATTCGAGGTTCGCGACACGGTTCGAAATTCCGAGCGAGCCTGGCGCTATCACCTGCTGTTTCGTTCCTCCGGGATGCTCGAAACCTTCTACAAGATGCGGGATACGATGACGACCTACTTCTCGCCTGACAACAGCATTATTTTTGCGGCCAAGATGACAGACGAAGGAGGTTTCTATCTGCTGGACGAGCTGAGCTTCAGCCGCAGCGGCGACAGGACAAGCGTGCGCTCTTATCGCCGAACCCGCACTGCCGTCCGCATAGATACGACGCTAAGGACGGATGCATGCGCCTACGACATGCTGGGCGCCGTTATGTATCTGCGGGCGATAGATTGGGACAAACTCCGGCCGGGCGACGAATTTTCTTTCAGGGTGCCTGTCGGCAAAAATTTCGTGAACGCCGCCTTCAGGTATGCAGGCCCGGAAACGGTCAGGCTGAACGATCCGGCGCGGTATCGCTCTCACCATTTCCATATTGACGTGTACGACCCTGCCTTTTCCCAAAGCAAAGAAGCCGCAGAGGTGTGGGTTGGCGACGACGGCAACCATCTTCCGCTCCGGGTGAGAGCGAGGCTGAAAGTGGGCGCCGTGGAGATATACATCCGGAACCCGGTCAACCTGCGCTATCCTTTCGGCTGCAAGATTGAAACTGCGAAATGACGAGCTTCCTACAAATCAGCGGACTGACAAAGAGCTTCGGTAGCCTCAAGCTTTTCGAGGATATAAGCTTCGGCATATCGCAGGGCGACAAAATCGGTCTGATTGCGGCCAATGGCTCCGGCAAGAGCACACTGCTGAATATTATAGCCGGCAATGAAGATTATGAGCAAGGCGCGGTAGTTTTTCGCAGCGATCTGCGGGTGGGATACCTTGAGCAGGAGCCTCGCTTCGAGGCCGGAGCCTCCGTATGGCAGGCGATGAAGGCCCCGGCCGACCGTGAGCTCGAGGCGCGCCAAATCCTCACCCGGCTGAACGTCGACCCGGAGCAGCAGGTCGACGCGCTCTCCGGCGGCCTCCGCAAACGCATAGCCCTGGCACGCGCACTTGTTTCGGAGCCCGAACTCATCATACTCGACGAACCTACAAATCATTTGGACATAGAGATGATAGAATGGCTCGAAGCTTATCTCGCAAGGCCGGGCATCAGCCTCCTCGTGGTCACGCACGACCGCTATTTCCTCGACCGCGTTTGCAACCGTATAATGGAACTCGACAAGCGGTATATATATATGTATAAGGGCAACTATGCTTATTTCCTGGAGAAGCGACGCGAGCGCACCGAGGCCCTCAGCGCCGAAAGCGACAGGGCTGCCAATCTGCTCCGAAAAGAACTGGAGTGGATGCGCCGGCAGCCGCAAGCCAGAGCCACAAAAGCCAAGGCGCGCATAGAGGCCTTCTACGAGCTCGAAAGCAAGGCTCAACGGCAAGATTCGCGCACGGCCATCCGCCTCGAAACCTCTGCGGCCTACATTGGCAACAAAATCTTCACCGCACAGCAGATAAGCAAACAATTCGGCAGCACCGTCATCACCGACAACTTTAACTACACCTTCGCGCGATACGAGAAGCTCGGAATAGTGGGCAACAACGGGACGGGCAAGTCTACCTTCATCAAAATGCTGCTGGGCGAAGTAGCTCCCGACAGCGGACACTTCGACGTAGGCGAGACCATCCGCTTCGGATATTACAGTCAGGACGGCATCGTATTCGACGAACAGGTCAAAGTGATAGAAGTAGTGCGCGATATAGCCGAATACGTAGAGCTCAACGGTGCCAATCTGAGCGCATCCCAACTGCTCAACCGCTTCCTCTTCCCGCCGGACAGGCAGCACGACTACGTGTTCCGACTAAGCGGAGGCGAGAAGCGCAGGCTCTACCTCTGCACCATCCTGATGCGAAATCCCAACTTCCTCGTACTCGACGAGCCGACGAACGACTTAGACATAGTAACGCTAAATATTCTGGAGGACTATCTGGCCGCTTTCCGCGGATGCCTGATCGTAATCTCGCACGACAGATATTTTACCGACAGGGTAGTCGACCATCTGCTCGTCTTCCACGGACAGGGCGCAATCCAGGATTTCCCCGGCAATTACAGCCAATATCGGCTATGGCGAGAGGAACAGCCTCAGGCCTCGCGCGGCAATTCGGCAGCCAAAGATAAAGCCCCGACGGCCTCCGAACGCTCGCCGAAGCCAGCGGTAGCCAAGCGCAAGCTCAGCTTCAAGGAGCAGCGCGAATACCGGGAGCTCGAAGCCCAAATCCCGGAGCTCGAAGCCGAAAAGGCTCAGCTCGAGGCTCAGCTGAACAGCGGCACGCTGCCTCCGGCTGAGCTCATCTCAAACTCGCAGCGCGTGGCTGCCCTCATCGACGAGATAGACAGCAAGAGCATGCGGTGGCTCGAACTCGCAGAGCTGCAATAATACCCAACCTCTCCGAACACATTAAATCACAACATAGACATGTATAACACACAACAAGACAAACTCGCAGCCCTGCGCGCCCTTATGGCCGAATACGGAGTAAGCGCCTGCGTAATACCAAGCTCCGACCCGCACATGAGCGAGTACGTAGCCCCAAGATGGAAAGCCAGGCAATGGATGTCGGGCTTCACAGGATCGGCCGGCACACTCGTAGTCCTGGCCGACGACTGCGCCTACCTCTGGACAGACTCCAGATATTTCCTGCAAGCCGAAGCCGAACTTCGCAAAACAAGCATAGGCCTAATCGAACTGGGCACGGCAGGCATGCCATCCATAGACGGTTTCCTCAAGAGTAACCTCAAGGCGGGTGATACCGTCGCCCTCGACGGACAGACATACTCCGCCGCCGCAGCCCATGCTCTCCAAGCCGGTCTTGCCGCCAAAGGCATCCGCCTCGATACCTCCCGAGACCTTGTCGGAGAAATATGGCACGACAGGCCGGAGGCTCCGGCAAACCCCGTCTACCTCATGCCTCTCGAACTCTCCGGGCAATCAGCCGAAGACAAGATAAAGCACACGCTCCGGAGCGTACACAGCTATGAAGCCCATGCGCTATTGCTCTGCGCCCTCGACGAGATCGCCTGGACATTCAACATGCGCGGCTCCGACGTAGACTATAATCCGGTAGCCCTCTGCTACGCCTATATCTCGGAAGAGCAGAAGATACTCTTTGTCGATCAGGCAAAACTATCGGACGGCACCGTGGATGCCCTCCGGCTCGAAGGCGTCGACGTAGCGCCATACAGCTTAGTGACGGAGCACCTCCGCAACCTGCCGGCCGGCACAGGCATAGTGCTCGACAAGCAAAAAACCAACATCGCGATCTACAATGCCATACCTGAGAACTGCCGCATTATAGACGCCCTCACCCCTCCGAACCACTTCAAGAGCATCAAGAACGAAACCGAGCTCAAAGGATTCAACAACGCTCTCCTGCGTGACGGAATCGCTCTCACCCGCTTCTACATCTGGCTCGAAGAAGCCCTCCGCTCAGGCCGGCAGCTCACCGAAATATCCGTCTCAAACAAGCTCGCATCCTTACGGGCAGAGCAGCCGGGATACATGTACGACAGCTTCCCCACAATCTGCGGATACGCTCACCACGGAGCCATCGTACATTATAGCGCCACGCCAGCAACCGATATACCAATCCTCCCTGAAGGCATACTGCTGATAGACTCCGGAGCCCAATACCGCGACGGCACCACCGACATCACCCGAACCATAGCACTCAGCCAGCCGACCACAGAGATACGGCAAGACTTTACACGAGTACTCAAAGGGCACATAGCACTCGCCACATGCCGCTTTCCCGAAGGCACACGAGGTTCCCAAATCGACGTACTCGCAAGGCAATACCTCTGGGACGCAGGCATCAACTACCGCCACGGTACAGGCCACGGAGTAGGGCACTGCCTCAACGTACACGAAGGACCGCAAAGCATACGAATGGAAGAGAACCCCATTATCCTAAGCCGAGGAATGATCCTAAGCAACGAGCCCGCAATGTATCGAACCAACCGGTACGGCATACGAACCGAAAACCTCATGCACATAGTAAAAGATACAACAACAGAATACGGCACATTCCTCACCTTCGAAACCCTCACCCTCTGCCACATCGACACACAGCTGCTGCACCTCCCAATGCTCACCGCAGCCGAAATCAGCTGGCTCAACAACTATCACCAAACCGTATACCGGCAGCTCGCCCCGCACCTCACCGCCGACGAGCAAAGCTGGCTACGCCGCAAAACCCAACCCATACAGCAACCACCACATGGCAATAATTAAAACCATAAGAGGATACACACCACAGATAGGGCAAGACACCTACCTTGCCGACAACGCCGCCATCATAGGCGACGTCATCATAGGCGACCGATGCAGCATCTGGTTCTCAACCGTAATCCGGGGCGACGTCAACTCCATACGCATAGGCAACGGCGTCAATATACAAGACGGCTCCGTGCTGCATACCCTCTACCAAAAGTCCGTAATCGACATAGCCGACAACGTATCCATAGGGCACAACGTCACCATTCACGGCGCACGCATCTGCCAAGGAGCCCTCATCGGAATGGGCTCCGTCGTACTCGACCATGCCGTCGTAGGCGAAGGAGCCATCATAGCCGCAGGCTCCGTCGTCCTCAGCCGCACAATAGTAGAGCCCGGCAGCATATACGCCGGCGTACCGGCCAAATTCGTCAAGACCGTAGACCCGCAGCAATCACAAGAGATAAACCGGAAGATAGCGCACAACTACCACATGTACGCCTCATGGTATAAAGAATAGCGCCCGCACGCTCATCATCTCCGCAAAAGCCCGCAGACAGCCACAAGCGTCAGCGGGCTTTTGCCGTATATAAACCCTGTTGATAAGTTGGTGAAAACTGGAGGGCAATATTTAGAGACCCATCCCCGACAAATACCTTATTTTACGACGCGAAAAACAAATAAGATAGCAAAGCATAAGATAACGTACATTGTAAAAAAACACAGAGATGAAGACACGTCACAGCCACCGTATCACAGCCATACTCATCGCAGGCCTCCTTGCCGCATCCTGCACCTTCGATGAAGTATATCTCGACAGCGAACCCATAGTCGCTCAGCAAGCAGCCGCCAAGCTCACCTACGCAACCATCAGCGTCGCCCTATCCGATCCCATATCACGTAGCCCGGCAGTAAGCGACGAAGCAGAATCAGACTCCATATTCAGTATACGCATCCTCATGTACGGCAAGAACAGCACAGGCGAATGGATATGCGAATCAGATGTGCTCGCAATGAACTCAGGCGGGAAAAGCGCAACCATAGAAGCATCATCCGGACAGAAACGAATACTGGTCGTAGCCAATGATTACAACCGGGCATGGAGATTCTCCAACCAGGTAGGCCGCACGCTCACCGAGCTCGTCAGCATGAAAACCACAGCCGGATACCGCCTCAGCAGCAGTGAAGTCGACTTCGGCTCGCCCGCACTCGACGGCAACTCACTCACGCCAATGAGCACACTCAACTACGCCAGCATGGCCGCACCATTCGTGTTCAGCAACTCGCTGGCCGACACTTCCAGCCTCCGAGAGCTCAAGCCCGGCGTACCCTTCGGCGTATCAATAGCAGGCAAAAACGGCGACAGCGACAATAACTTCCGCATCTTCCTCAAGAGAAGCATGGCCAAAGTAGCCGCAAGCTATAAAGGCACATTCTATCCCGTACCAACAGAAGACGGCAACGGAACTCTAACCGACCTCTACTGGGGAATACTCAATCAAAACAGAGCCGTCGCCATATTCGAAATACCGGGGCCCGGAGGCAAACCCGTAGCGCCCTTCTTCAGCGAACTAAACAACTGGGGGCAAACCACAATAGGCAAAGCCGAAAGCTACCAGGCCTTTTGGTGGAACAATCAAAGCGCTACCGAAGAGATAAACATACCGCTGACATCATCCGGCAAACCCTCAAAGTACTACTACGTTCCCGAAAATGCCAACGAAACGCCACTGCCCGGCAACATAACATGCATAGCCGTGAAAGCCACCTACACGCCAACCGGCAACTCCATCATCACATCCTTCAAGCACAACAACATGTTCAGGCATGTAACCGAAGCAACACGCGGCCAAATAGAAACCGGCGCCACCTTCTATCGACTCACACTCACAGGTGACGAAGACGTAGCCGAACAGTTCGCAATCCGCAGCAACGACATTATACAAAACAAAGACCTCTTCGCAACCAGAGAAGAAGCGCTGCGCATGGCCTACATAGTTGAGAACTACGGCTACGACGACGGATTCAACCCCACATTATACCAGCCGAAGAACTTCGTGGTCGAAACCTATCTCAACGGCGTATGCTATTACAGGATGGACATTAAGAACGGAACAAAAACCTGGGTGGAACGCAACAAGGCCTACCACGGCGGCATCCTCTCATTCCGGGCCGTAGGCGATGCATCCGTCACAAGCGCCAACCTGAGCCTGCCGAACGAAAGCATCTACCTCGGAGGCACTATTGAGGTGATACCCTGGGAGGATATCTACTTCGAGGGCGAGCTTTAGATGGCCAAACGAATCAACCTGCACGACCACCTTGCATACCGCCGTAAGCTCTCGGAGACAGTGGTAGAGCTCGACGAGATGGCCGACTGGCTGTACTCGTGCATGGTAGGCCTGGCAATGCATGGGAAATGGAAGGAGTGGGCCGATGCCAACCACATTGGCCTCGACTACGAATTCACCGAAGACATGCTCCGCAATACGGGCGACACGTGCATAGACGCCCTGATTGATACCCTCGACTCAATATGCGATGCCATAGAGCTCCTCACCCAAGAAGCCGGCGACCTGGCCGAGCTACCTCCCGAAGAACTCCCCTTTTAATCTCTCCGACCCCTCTTAACAGAGGATGATACGCCCCCAAGGCCGGGGACGCATCAAGTTATTGCTGAAGACGATCATTCGCTCGTCCGATTTTATGGAGTAATTGCAGCCTGTGATTACCTCCAATCCATTGCCATGGGATACCCCCCATCGAAACAGCATTAGCCGAACAATCGGATTAGCCCCACTGCGCTTTGTTTTTAAGCCTCGAAAAGTATATTGGCCCCACTGCGCTTTGTTTTTGAGCCGTAAAAAGTGTATTGGCCTCACTGCGCTTTGTTTTTGAGCCTCGAAAAGTGTATTGGCCTCACTGCGCTTTGTTTTTGAGCCTCGAAAAGTGTATTGGCCCCACTGCGCTTTGTTTTTGGGGCGATAAAAGTATATTGGCCATACTGCGCTTTGTTTTTGAGGCGCGAAAAGTGTATTAGCCTCACTGCGCTTTGTTTTTTTTGAGCTTGACAAAGTGTATTGGCCCCACTGCGCTTTGTTTTTGAGGGCGAAAAGTGTATTGGCTTCACTGCGCTTTGTTTTTGAGCCTCGAAAAGTGTATTGTCCCCACTGCACTTTGTTTTTCATCTGTGAAAAATATATTGGCTTTGCTGCGCTTTGTTTTTGAGCTTAGCAAAGTGTATTGGCCTCACTGCGCTTTGTTTTTAGGCTTAGCAAAGTGTATTGGCCTCACTGCGCTTTGTTTTTGGGATGCCAAAAGGCGGGTCGGGTATATAGCTGTTTCATCAGAGGCTTCAGCCGGGCAAAACGGAGGCTGTTGCGATGCGGCATAGCCTTGCGGGAAACCGGATTGCTCTTTTGCCTGCGAATATGTTTCCTGCGCTGCCGGGGATGTTTGCGATGAAGCTACATGCGTCGGCCCGGGATGGGGAGTTATAATGATTAGGGGGGTTACGGATTCTTTGTTTATCTTTGCTTAACACATTAATATATATTGAAATCACTATGAATAGAGTTAGCAGTTTGTTTGGGATTAAGTATCCCGTTGTTCAGGGAGGTATGGTCTGGTGCAGCGGCTGGCGGTTGGCGTCGGCTGTAAGCAATGCGGGCGGTTTGGGATTAATCGGTTCGGGGTCTATGCATCCGGAGATGTTGCGGGAGCACATCAGGAAGTGCAAGGCTGCGACGGATAAGCCGTTCGGGGTGAATGTATCGCTGCTGTATCCTGAAATCGACGTTCTTATGCGGATTCTGGAGGATGAGGATGTGAGGATTGTGTTTACGTCGGCGGGGAATCCTATGACATGGACTAAGGCGCTTAAGGATAGGGGCGCGAAGGTGGCTCATGTTGTGTCGAGCTCGAAGTTTGCCGCCAAGGCTGAGGAGGCCGGCGTTGATGCTGTTGTTGCCGAAGGCTTTGAGGCGGGCGGCCATAATGGTCGTGAGGAGACGACGACGCTCTGCCTGATTCCTGCGGTGAGGGAGGCTACGGGGCTTCCGCTGCTGGCTGCTGGTGGTATAGCTACGGCTAATGCTATCAAGGCTGTGATGGTTCTTGGGGCGGATGGGGTGCAGATTGGCACTCGGTTTGCTCTGACGGAGGAGAGCTCTGCGCATGAGAACTTCAAGCGGTATTGCCTGGGGCTTAAGGAGGGCGATACTAAGCTGCTGCTGAAGAAGCTTGGGCCTGTGAGGCTGCTTAAGGGCGAGTTTATGCGGGCGGTTGAGGAGGCGGAATCAAGGGGTGCGACGGCTGATGAGCTGCGTGCGCTGCTTGGCTCGGGCCGGGCTAAGAAGGGGCTGTTTGAAGGCGACTTGGAGGAGGGCTTGCTGGAGATTGGCCAGGTGGCTTCTTTGATTGACGAGCTGATGCCTGTTGCGGATGTGATGGCTGAGCTGTCGGAGGCCTTTGAGTGATGAACATCGGCGGTGCGCTGATGTGTTGATGCGTTTTTTATTCACAAGTAAATTATAATAAGTATGAACAAAAAGATTATGATTGCCGGATTAATTCTTGCTCTGGCGGGCTCCTGTACTTCGACGAAGAAGGAGGCTGCCGGTACTGATTCTGCGAATCCGCTGCTGACGGAGTTTAGCGCTCCGTTTGGGGTTCCGCCTTTTGATAAGATAAAGATGGAGCATTACAAGCCTGCCATGATGAAGGGCCTGGAGGATGGCGAGGCTGAGATTAAGGCTATTGTTGAGCAGGCTGCTGCGCCCGACTTTGAGAACACTATCGTTGCTCTGGACAGGAGCGGCGAGCTGCTGTCGCAAACGCGGGCTGTATTCTCAGCTCAGAACAGTGCCAATACGAATGATGAGATGGAGGCGCTGAGCCGTGAGATGGCTCCGCTGATGTCGCAGTACAGGGATAATATCAGCATGAATGCGAAGCTGTTTGCCCGTGTGAAGGCTGTGTACGATGCACGCGAGGGGCTTGGGCTGGACAGGGAGAAGGCTAAGCTGCTTGAGGAGACGTACAAGTCGTTCGTCCGTGGCGGCGCTAACCTGAACGCTGAGGATCAGGCTAAGCTGCGCGAGCTGAACAGGCAGCTGTCGCTGCTTCAGCTGACCTTTGGGCAGAACATGCTGAAGGAGACTAATGCCTTCCGCTTGGTCATTGATAATGCCGACGATCTGGCGGGGCTGAGCGAAGGGCAGATTGCTAATGCTGCCGAGGCTGCGCTTGATGCGAATCTGGGCGAGGGCAAGTGGCTCTTCACGCTGCACAACCCAAGCATCATGCCTTTTCTGCAGAACTCGGACAGGCGTGAGCTCAGGGAGAAGATTTTCAAGGGATATATCATGCGCGGCAATAATGGCAATGAGCAGGATAATAAGGAGATTGTGCGGCAATTGGTGACGCTGCGGCTCGAGAAGGCCAAGCTTCTTGGGTACGATGATTATGCTTCGTTTGTGCTGAGCGAGCGTATGGCCAAGACTGCGGATAATGTTTATGCTCTGCTGGATAAGCTGTGGGAGCCTGCGCTGAAGGTGACGGCTCTGGAGCTGGCCGACATTGATGCGGAGATCGCTAAGGAGGGCGGTAGCTTTAAGGCTGAGGGCTGGGATTGGCGATACTATGCCGAGAAGGCTCGCAAGGCTCGCTTCGACATGGACGAGAACCTGATACGCCCGTATCTGAAGTTGGAGAACGTTAGGGACGGTGCCTTTTATGTGGCGAACAGGCTGTATGGCATAACCTTTACGCAGCTCAGTGATATTCCGCTGCCGCATCCGGAGGCTCAGGCCTTTGAGTGCAAGGATGAGGACGGTACTCACCTGGGTGTATTGTACATGGACTTCTTCCCGCGGGCCAGCAAACGGGGAGGCGCATGGTGCGGCGGCTATCGCGGTCAGGCCTATAAGGACGGCAAGCGGGTGGCTCCTGTGGTGACTATCGTATGCAACTTTACGCCTCCGTCGGCCGGCGAGCCTGCGCTGCTGAGCTTGGACGAGGCGGAGACGCTCTTCCACGAGTTCGGCCATGGGCTTCACGGGCTGTTCGGCGATGTGCACTACGAGGGCGTGTCGAACGTCCCACGCGATTTCGTGGAGCTGCCCTCGCAGATTATGGAGCACTGGGTATTGCAGCCTGAGGTGCTTAAGGTATATGCAAAGCACTATCAGACGGGCGAGGTTATGCCTGCGGAGCTTGTGGAGAAGCTCGACAGGTCGTCCAAGTACGGGCAGGGCTTCGCTACGACGGAGTACCTGGCTGCATCCTACCTGGATATGGATTATCACATACTGAATGAGATACCCGGCAATAAGGAGAAGGGCAACTTTGAGGTACCTGCATTCGAGGCATCGACCCTCGGCAAGCGCCACCTGCCCTCACAGATACCTCCGCGCTATCGCTCCACGTATTTCAACCACACTATGGGCGGGGGATATACGGCCGGATATTATAGCTATATATGGTCCGAAGTGCTTGATGCCGACGGCTTCGAAGCCTTTAAGGAGACGGGCGACATATTCAATCGCGAGGTGGCCGCTCGGTTCAGGAAGTATGTGCTGACTCCCGGAGGCATAGACGACGCCATGGAGATGTACAAGAACTTCCGCGGCAAGGAGCCCGGCACCGATCCGCTGCTCAAGAACCGAGGGCTCAAATAGCTTGGCATCATGAGCGAAGAGAATGTATTGCTGCAGCTTGAGGAAGATATAGTGGAGGCGCTGCGAACGGTGTACGATCCGGAGATTCCGGTTAACGTATACGACCTCGGCCTGATATACCGCGTCGACGTCGACGCAGATCGGCATGTGGTTATAGACATGACGTTCACGGCGCCAAGCTGCCCTATGGCCGACTATATAGTGGAGGACACGCAGATGAAAGTGCTCGCTGTGAAAGGCGTCCGCGGCGTTAAGGTGAACATCGTATTCGAGCCCGCGTGGGATAAGGAAATGATGTCGGACGAGGCCAAGCTCGAGCTGGGGCTACTCTGATTACTGGCCGTACGCATGACCAACCAACGGAAAGTATACTTTGCGGCCGACGCCCATCTCGGCGCCCGCTTCCACCGGGATCCGGCAGGAGTCGAACGGCTCTTGACGGCCTGGCTAAGCGAGATTCGCGACAGCGCGGCCGCGCTGTATTTCCTCGGCGATATGTTCGATTACTGGTACGAGTACAGGTATGTTGTCCCCAAGGGATACGTCCGCTTCCTGGGTAAGCTGGCGGAGCTATCGGATGCAGGCGTAGAGATACATTTGCTGACGGGCAATCACGATATATGGATGTTCGACTACCTGCCCGCGGAGATCAATGCCGTCATACACCGGGATATGATTACGGTAGATTTGCTCGGCAAGCGCTTCCTGCTCGGGCATGGCGACGAGCCCGATTATCGCAGCCGCCGCTTTCGCCTTCTGCGTGCCGTGTTCCGCAATCGCGTATGCCAGCGGCTGTACGCCGGCATACATCCCCGCTGGACGTTCGGCTTTGCCCTTGGATGGTCTTACGACAGCCGCCGAGGCGGCTTGCGGCGTGAGCATGCAGCGTCGCGTGCCGAGGCGGCCGTTGGCTATCTCACAAGCTTTGCAGAGACATATCTGAAGACCGATCCCGCTATTGATTACTTCATCTTCGGCCACCTTCATATACTTCTTGATCGGCAGCTTAGCCAAGGCTCCCGCCTGCTTGTGGCGGGCGACTGGATGCGGCTCTTCTCCTGGATAGAATGGGATGGCGATACCCTGGCTATCAAGAAGTACAGGGGCGGCGATTAATCAGGGTCAGGCCTGATGAAACAGATAAGGGTCATTCCGGCGCAATGCCGTAATGACCCTTATCCGTTTAGTGAAGTCGCTATTCGCTAATGCCCATTCGGCGATCCTCCGAACGAGCATTCGGCGATCCTCCGAACGAGCATTCGGCGATCCTCCGAACGAGCATTCGGCGATCCTCCGAACGAGCATTCGGCGATCCTCCGAACGAGCAT
>JAITGS010000097.1 GCA_031280435.1 Tannerellaceae bacterium
TATGCCACACTCTTTCCCTACACGACGCTCTTCCGATCTGTCCAAACCTTTGGATCCTTTGCCTGCGAAGTCAAACAAACCGTCCAAACCTTTGGATCCTTTGCTCGCGAAGTCAAACAAACCGTCCAAACCTTTGGATCCTTTGCCGGCGAAGTCAAACAAACCGTCCAAACCTTTGGATTCCTCTAACCGGGAGATTGACTTCTAAAGATTTCGAGCAGAACCTCGTTTGCGACGCAGCCGGTCAGGTTCCATGCAATAAAAAGAGAGCCGTTGAAGCAGTCCTTGCAGGCTGTCCAACGGCTCTCTTTAATTAGGTAGATCGCTTAGTTGGCGGAGGGTGCCGTGGTGCAATAGTTTTTGCCCAGGTCCCACCAGATGGGAGTGCTTACAACGTCGCGTCCGCCGAGGAGCTGAACGCCTTTGTCGTATTCGGCTTTGTTGATCTGGATTTCGTTTTGCGGATACTGAATGCGGCGGATGAAGTTTGCGGGCTTCAGGAAGTCGCGGTCGCTGTTGTTGTACAGAAGTTCGTCGCGGAACATGGGTACGTCGAAGCGCGGGAGGTTAAGCCTGCGGTGGTCGCTCCATGCTTCCATCGCCATGTCGGGGAAGAGCGCGAGGTACTTCTGGGTGATGATTTTCTCGAGGGGGGTATTGCCGGGCCCCTGATTGTCGTCGAAGCCGGCGCTTGTTCCGGCGAGGTTCTTGTCGGTTGAAGCGAGATATTCGTCGGCCAGGCTTCCTACGCCCCATGTTGTGAAGGAGGTGCGCACGCCTTTTTCGTACTCGCTTTTTGCGTCGCCGGTTATGAATCCGCGCAGGGCGGCTTCGGCTTTAAGGAAGCATACTTCTTCGTAGAGGAAGACGTCGTACGGGCGGCTTGTATACCTGGCTCCGTTGCGAATGAGGGTGCCGAGCTCGGCCCAGAGCACGCTGGTTGCATAGTCGCCGGTGATGAGTGCGCCGTACATTCCGTCGGGATAGCCTCTCCATGCGCCGTTTTCGTAGCCGGGGTCGAACATGACGGGGCCGCGCGGGTCGACGGTTTCGGGATGCGTGGATACGGCCACGGGAGTGGCTCCGCTAAGCCCCGAACGGCGATTGACTATTCCGGCGGGCCATGCCGTTCCGCCTATGCCGGTGAGGAGTTTCTCCATGGTGGTGGTCATTTTCAGAGGGCCTCCCCATGTGATTTGGAACATCACGTAGTTGTAATCCTGTCCCCATCCGCCGTCGGCTTTGGGCGGTATGTATGCGTTGTCGGCTGATGATTCCATCACTCCGGAGGCTATTGCTTTTGCGGCCTGCTCTTTGCAGAGGTCGGGCTTCACTTCGGAGAGGCGGAGGGCCAGGCGCAGGCGCAGCGAGTTGGCAAAGCGTTTCCACTTGGCGTCGTCGTTGCGATAGATGATGTCGGAGGCTGCATCGTTGAAGATGGGGAACGTGCCGCCTTTGTCGAGCAGCGCTACGGCTTCTTCAAGCTCTTTGAAAAACTCGTTGTATGCATTTTCAACCGACATGTATGGCGGATTTTCTTCCACTTCCGAATATTTGGCGAAGGGTATGGGGCCGAAATAGTCTATCCCTATGGATTCCACATACACGCGCCAGATCTTGGCAACAGCAATGGCCCTTGCGAAATCGTCCTGGCGATCGCTGAGGTTGCGAATCACGATGTTGAGCGAGGCAATGGCATTCTGCACCCGGCGATACATGCGCTGGTTCCAGTCCTCGTTCATCAGATAGTTGCGGGTGGTGAAATTACCGCCGTCGAGCATCTGCGCATAGAAATCGACCATCAGCGATTTGACGCGCTGCTCGTCGTCGCCTTCAACGGCCGGGAGGCTGGTGCGGAATGCGGAAGCAAGGCGGGCGTCGTTGAGGTTATAGTCAACTTCCGCGCTTGGCTGGTTAGGATTGACGTTTATAGGCGTCAGGTCGCAAGCTGTCGGCATCAATATTAACATGGCGCAGACGGCAGCCGCTTTGAATATATTTTTCATATCCTGTTATATTTTGAAGTAAGACATTTAGAATGATACATTGATATTGAATCCTATGCTGCGCATTGTCGGCATAGAGCCATATTCATATCCTTGCGTTTTACTGCCGCTGCTGAAGCCCGCTTCAGGGTCGAAGCCTTCGGTATTGCTGTGAATCATGAAGAGATTGCGGGCAACGAGGCCGGCCTTGATTCCTCCGAAAGGAGTTTTGCGCAACAGTTGCTTGGGCAGCGAGTAGGCAATATTAAGTTCGCGGAGGCGAACATTAGTAGCGTCGAAGATAAAAGCTTCGTCGATGGAACCGAGGTTGCTCCAATAATCCTGCGCCTTAACGCTCACGGTATTCGCCGCGCCGGCCTGAGTAACTCCGGCTACAACCATTCCGTCGCGTCCGGCAAGGGTGCTTGCAAGGCTGCCGAATTGCGTTCCAACTCTGATCGAGCCCATATAAACGCTGCCGCCGTAGTTCATATCGACGAGGAATCCGAGCGAAATGTTCTTGTACGAAAACTCATTCGACCATCCCAGCATCCACTCCGGCTGGTTGTTGCCAAGCTTTTTCATCTCGGCCGCACGAACCGGAAGCCCGTTGTCGCCGACAACTATTGCGCCCGCAGCATCACGCTCGTAGGCATAGCCGTACATGTCGCCGTAAGCACCACCTTCCTCAGCCACTATCTGTATGGGTATGGAGGTTCCGTCGCTCAGAACCTGACGCTTCGTATCATCGGTAAGGGCTATGATTTGGTTCACGTTCTTCGACCAGTTCAGCAAGGTTTCCCACTTGAACCGACCCGCAGTCTGCACCGGAGTAGCATTCAGAGCAATTTCGAAGCCATGGTTCTGAATATTTCCCGCATTGATCAGCTTGTAGCGATAGCCGGTTGCAGGAGGAACCGAGATCTTCAGGATCTGGTTGAAAGCATTCTTCTTATAGTACGACACATCGAGCCCGATACGGTTCTCGAAGCCTCTCAGCTCAAGTCCCAGCTCCCACGAGCGTATAGACTCGCTCTTAAGCCCGGGATTAGCCATAAAGTCAAGGCTGTTCACCGTAAAGACGCCGCCCTTGATGTCATATCCTATATTATAATAGTCCTTCAACTGATACGGATCGGTATCATTACCGACTTCGGCCCACGACACACGAACCTTACCGTAGGTAAGCGGGCCGAGGCTTTTACCCTTCTGGCTCAGCATCTGCGAGAACACCCAGCTACCGCCAATCGACGGATAAGAGTACGAGCTGTTATCCTTGGGAAGAGTAGACGACCAGTCCGTACGGCTCGTAAGGTCGAGGTACAGATAATTATCCCACGACAGCGACGCCGTAGCATAAAGGGAGTTGATTTGCTTGCGGCTCTTCCAGAACCCCGCGCCCGAATGTGTCTTACCATTCGAAATAGTGTAAAAGTCAGGGATAACAAGCTCGCCCGAAAAATCATTGTTCAGCGTACTCGAGCGAAACATAGTATTACCGCCGGCGGTAATAATCAGCCCCAGGCCTCCGAAAGTCTTCTGAGCCGTAAGCAGGAAGTCCGTATTGGTCTCCTTGAAACGCTCCGTCTGAATGCGGATGCTCCCCTGGTTCTCCCAGTAAGGATTACCCGTAGCGCGAACATTCTCAGAGTACAAAGTATAGTTATCCATACCGCTGCGCAGCTTCAAACTCAGCCAGTCGGTAATTGTGAAGTCAAAAGCCACGAGGCTGATATAACGATCACGCTCATCACTGTTGGTATTGCGATAAGCCGTCCAGTAAGGATTATTAGGCGAAGAAGCATGCGTATCCAGATACGTCGCAGGCTTACCGTCAGGCCGCTTCCAGTTGGTAGATTCGAAAGCCGAGAAATCCGAATAGCCAACACTGCGAGGCATAAACAAACTCTCGAGGAAGATATTATCAGGGTCAGCCGCAACCTTGATACGGTTTTTAGCTTTCTGATTCACATAGTTCACCTTAACGTCAACCGAAAGCCACTTAGTCAGATTAGCCGTCGAGCGCAACGTCATAGAGGTACGGTTAAGGCCGCTGTTAGGCACAGCCCCGCTGTTATCCATCCTCGTAACGGCCGCGCGGAAGGTCAAATCCTCCGTAGCCTTATTAATATCCAGACTGTTGGTCCAGCTCGAGCCCGTTTGCAGGAAATCCTTGTAAACATCATTGTCCCGAGCCGCATAAGCAAACGAACCAAGCCCGTTGGTAACGCTCTTGCCATCCATAACAGGCCCCCAGCTTCCGCGAGTGTCACGGTTAAACTCACCGTTGGTGCCCTGTCCGTAAATGTTTTGCAGCTCCGGCGTTTGCATCGGAGTCTCAAACGTATAATTGGTGTTATAAGCAATACCTATGCCCTTCGAAGTGCCTTTCCGCGTTGTGATCATCACAACACCGTTGCCCGCACGGCTTCCGTAAAGCGCCGCAGCGGCAGGACCCTTCAGCACCGACATAGTCTCAATATCATCAGGCGAAATATCCGAGATACCGGAACCTTTGTCAATATTCCCATTGCCCCAATAATCAGCCGTATTATTAGCGAAATTATCAATAGGCACACCATCGACAACAATAAGAGGCTGGTTATTTCCCGCAATAGAATTGTTACCGCGGATAAGAATATTAGTAGCACCACCAACGCCCGTACCATTCTGGCGAATCTGAACGCCGGCAACCTTACCGGCCAGAGCATTAGCAACATTAGCATCACGGGTTTCCGTAAGCCTGTCACCCTTCACCTCCTGCATGGCATAGCCCAACGCTTTCTTGTCACGCTTGATTCCCAGAGCCGTAACAACAACCTCACCCAAGGCCTGCGCATCCTCAACAAGCACGATCGACAGCGTAGGCTGCCCCGCATAATTAATACGCTGAGAAACATAACCCACATAAGAAACGAGGATTACATCGCCATTCTTCACTCCTTCCAGAACGAAACCTCCGTCCAAATCCGTAACGGTTCCGTTCGAAGTACCCTCAATCAGCAGCGAAGCTCCGGTTATAGGACCAAGCTCATCAACCACTGTTCCGGTCACTTTCCCGCTTTGCTGAGCAGCATCCGCGGCATGCTTGACAGATGCGCCAACAGCCTCCACATTCCATGAGAAACACAGAAACGCAGCTAACGCGATCAAACTCTTTAAATTTAAACACTTTAACATAAAACTACAATTGGGTTAATAATACATTATAAAAATTAGAATAATCTCAGAATAGTTTTCCAACTATCATCAGGCAAGAAAAAATACTGGTAATGAGAAAAATACAATCCATTTCGGAGTATTTATAAGAGAAACAGTATTTAGTATTTTCGGCGGTCATAAAACAATTATTTAAACGGTTCAACATCAACGGCATCAATTCTTTAAAGTAAATAATATCATTGTCTGAAAAAAGGAACGGTTGTTCTGACAATGACAGCAAAGGTATGTGAATAATTGAAAAAACAAGCTCTTATCCCAAAAAATATGGAAAAAAAATTTCAACAAGCCCTCCATACCTGATAATCAACATTCCAGGAAAACAAAAAAAGACACCCACAAAGCCGGTATCAACTCCCAAAGCAGCCCGGCGCGCTCCTCAGCCCCCAAAAAATTGTCACTTTAAACCTTCCTTTTTTCCGACAATATCCCCTCCACCCCCATTTTCCCTCAACCGGACACAATAACAGTTTTGCGTAGTTCCGCAAGCCAATTGTGGGCTCCCCTAAAGCGTTTATGGGCTCCCCTAAAGCGATTATGGGCTCCCCTAAAGCGATTATGGCCTCCCCTAAAGCGTTTATGGCCTCCCCTAAAGCGTTTATGGGCTCCCCTAAAGCGAATATGGGCTCCCCTAAAGCGATTATGGGCTCCCCTAAAGCGTTTATGGGCTCCCCTAAAGCGATTATGGGCTCCCCTAAAGCGTTTATGGGCTCCCCTAAAGCGTTTATGGCCTTCCCTAAAGCGATTATGGGCTCCCCTAAAGCGTTTATGGCCTCCCCTAAAGCGTTTATGGGCTCCCCTAAAGCGTTTATGGGCTCCCCTAAAGCGTTTATGGCCTTCCCTAAAGCATTTATGGGCTCCCCTAAAGCGATTATGGCCTCCCCTAAAGTGATTATGGAACCCCACAAAGTGCCTGTGGAACTGCGCAAAGAGGGTAGGGGCTGCAATTTTCCGGCCGGCTATGCCAATGATGGAGTATATATATATAATGTATGCCCGGCGGAAGCAGATAAGCGGTAGGATTTTTCAGATAAATAGATTTATCTTTGCCGCTAAAAAAATATAGACAAAAAAAACATGGATACAAGTGCATTAAACAGAAGTAACAAGGACTATTGCCCCGAAATGCATACTGCCGAACATATTTTGAATCAAACCATGGTCAGGATGTTTGGCTGCGGACGTTCGAAAAACGCCCATATTGAGCGTAAAAAGAGCAAATGCGATTATATCCTGCCGGATGATCCCGGGGTGGAACGGCTTGCGGAGGTAGAGAAGGTGGTTAATGATGTTATTGCCCAAAACATGTGCGTTACTGTTGAATATGTAAGCAAAGAGGATGCGGCCGAATGGGTTGACTTGAGCAAACTGCCTGAGGATGCGAGTAATACTATCCGGATTGTTAGGGTTGGCGACTATGATACCTGCGCTTGCATTGGCGAGCATGTTCAAAATACGTCGGAGATTGGTACTTTCCGCTTTCTCAACTGCGATTTTAGCGAAGGCCGCCTGCGAGTTCGGTTTAAGGTGAGCGGCGGTGCTGAGGCTTAGTCCCCGGAGCTTTTCCGGCTTATTAACGACTAATAACAGTGAGTTTTCCGGCGCTGTTTTGTAATATCAAATGTGTTTGATTAAATTTGTCGACTTTTTAAGGCAGTCATAATTCATATTTAAAATATTATATTCATGCAAACAGTTGATACATATAATTTTAATGGCAAAAAGGCTTTTGTAAGAGTAGACTTCAATGTCCCTCTGGATGAGAGTTTCAACATTACGAATGATTTGCGTATTAGTGCGGCTATTCCTACTTTGAAGAAAATTCTGAACGATGGCGGCAGCGTAATCATAGGTTCTCACCTGGGGCGTCCTAAAGGCGTTACGGAGAAATATTCTTTGAAACATATACTGCATCGCGTTTCTGAGCTTCTTGGTGTGAGTGTTTTATTTGCCGATGATTGTGTTGGTGAGGATGCGGTTCTGAAGGTTGCAGCCCTCAAGCCGGGCGAGGCTTTATTGCTTGAAAATCTGCGCTTCTATGCTGAAGAAGAGGGCAAACCGAGGGGCTTGGCGGAGGATGCTCCTGCCGAGGAGGTGGCCGCGGCCAAGAAGGCTGTTAAGCAGAGCCAAAAGGAGTTTGCTAAAAAGCTGGCTTCGTATGCCGATGCTTATGTGAATGATGCTTTCGGGACGGCTCATAGGGCCCATGCTTCGACTGCGTTGATGGCTGAATACTTTGCGGCTTCGGACAAGATGTTCGGATATTTGATGACAGCTGAAGTGGCGGCGGTTGAGAAGGTTCTGGAAAGGATTGAGCATCCGTTTACTGCCATTCTGGGCGGTTCGAAGGTGTCGTCTAAGATTGATATTATCCAAAATTTGCTTGGCAAGGTCGACAATCTCATTATTACCGGTGGGATGACATATACGTTCACGAAAGCTGTTGGCGGGAAAATCGGCAACTCTATTTGTGAAGATGATAAGCTGGATGTGGCTCTGCAAATATTGAAGATGGCTGCTGAAAAGGGTGTGAGGATTGTGCTTGCGGTTGATACAAAGATTGCCGATTCGTTTTCAAATGATGCTAAAACGGCTTTTTGCCTGGTTGACAAGATTCCGGATGGCTGGGAAGGCCTTGATATTGGCCCTGAAACGGAGAAGATATATGCCGAAGTGATTGCGGAATCAAAGACTATATTATGGAACGGCCCTACGGGGGTGTTTGAGTTTGAAAACTTTACGCATGGTTCCCGCTCGGTTGCCGAGGCGATTGCGGATGCTACCCGGAAGGGTGCTTTTTCGCTGATTGGCGGTGGCGACTCGGTTGCATGTGTTGAAAAGTTCGGCTTGTCGAAGCAGGTGTCTTATGTTTCTACCGGCGGCGGCGCTTTGCTTGAGGCCATTGAGGGTAAGATCTTGCCTGGCGTAGCTGCAATTTATCAATAGTCTACAAAGCAATACAAATAGCAACTTTTCGTTTTATGTTTTAGATGGGGGAGCTGTAAGAATGCAGACTTCCCCATTCTATGAATAAAATAAGAACCTTGGATAATGAAACGCAGGAAAATTAAGGCTATATCTTTTTTTCACTCCCGTCTTATTTCAATTATCAGTATCGCTCTGGTGCTGTTCCTGCTTGGTTTGATCTTTTTGATAGCTTTAATGGGCAATCGTTTGTCGGATTACGTGAAGGAAAATATTTCGTTTTCGGTCATGCTGAAGGATGATATGCGTGAGGCTGAGATTAAGCGTATCCAATCGGCCTTGAACGCTATGCCTTTTACACGTGAGACCGAGTATATTTCTAAGGAACAGGTGACGCAGGAAATCAAGGCTGAACTTGGTGAGGATCCGGAGCTCTTCCTTGGCTATAATCCGTTTCAGGCTTCGATTGAGGTGAGGCTTCGGCCGGAGTATGCGAATCCGGACAGCATGCAGGTTATCGAACGGCGTGTGCGTGGTTATGCATCTGTGTCGGAGGTTTTATACCGCAAGGATATGATGCAGATTGTGAACGAGAATATGAGGCAACTGAGCTTGGCTCTTCTGGCTCTGGCGGTGGTGCTGATGGCTATATCGTTTGTGCTGATTGGTAATACGATACGGTTGCTGATTTATTCGAAGCGTTTCCTGATTCATACGATGCAGCTGGTGGGCGCTACGGCTGGGTTTATCTGCCGTCCGTTTATTACTCATAATATTGTGAACGGGATTATTGCTTCGTTTCTTGCGATAATGATGCTTATAGCTGCGTTGTATTATATACAGGGTGAGTTAACGGACTTTGTGAAAATGCTTAATGTCGGCACATTGGCGATGGTTTGCGCAACGGTATTTTTGATGGGTATAATCCTGACGCTGCTGACTACAATTATGGCGGTGAACAAGTACCTGAGAATGGATATTGATAAAATGTATTATATATAACAAGTAGAAACTATGGAGCAAAAAGATTTTGCATTTGGAAAAATGAACTATTTAATAATAGGCATATCCGTTATAATCATTATAATTGGCTTTGCATTGATGAGTGGAGGCGGTGTCCCTCAGGACGGGGTATCGTTTAATCCCGAAATATTCAGCACGCGGAGGATAGAATTTGCGCCGGTAATTACTGTGAGCGGATTTGCGCTCACCATCGTCGGTATTCTATACAGTAAGAAGGAAAAGAAGCCCTTGGAATGAGTATTCCGGAAAGCATTATCCTTGCTGTTGTTGAAGGCCTCACAGAGTTTCTGCCTGTGTCGTCGACAGGGCACATGATCATCGCCCAGCATTTGATGGGTATGGAAAGCACTGATTTGGTTAAGGCCTTTACGGTAATTATTCAGTTTGGCGCGATTCTGTCTGTGCTTGTTTTGTATTGGCAGCGTTTCTTTCGCAGCTGGGATTTCTACCTGAAACTTTTTATTGCTTTCCTGCCGGCGGGGATCTTCGGATTACTGTTTAACAAGCATATAGACATCCTGCTGGAGAACGTATGGGTTGTTGCATTGATGCTGGTTGCGGGTGGAATCTTCATGCTGTTTGTTGATAAGCTATTCAACCGTCCGGGCCAACCACAAGAGATTACTGTGAAGAAGGCTTTATATATCGGTTTGTTTCAAGCAATCGCAATGATTCCGGGAGTATCGCGCTCAATGGCAACAATAGTGGGAGGCATGGCTCAAAAGCTTACACGAAAAACTGCGGCTGAGTTTTCTTTTTTCCTGGCTGTGCCTACAATGTTCGTGGCTTCGGCATGGAAAGTATGGAAATTGTTTTCCGAAGGTGGAGGCGAAGGTCTGCGAATGTTTAACGAGAATATCCTGATATTGGTTATAGGAAATGTCGTAGCCTTTCTGGTTGCAATAGCGGCAATACGTTTTTTCATTGAATATGTAACGAGATACGGTTTCAAAGCTTTCGGATATTACAGGATACTCCTGGGAACTCTGATCATCATCTTGCTATTAGCCGGACAAAAATTGCAGATTGTTTAATGGACTTTGCGGCAGGCGAAATCGTTTTCCTTGACAAGCCCCTTCGATGGACATCATTCGATTTGGTAAACAGATTTCGATATAAGCTTTCACGAAAGTTGAACGTAAAGAAAGTGAAAGTAGGGCACGCCGGGACACTCGATCCCTTGGCCACCGGAGTTATGATTCTCTGTACCGGAGGGGCAACTAAACGGGTCGAGGAGTTACAGTATCATACTAAGGAATATATAGCAACTCTTAAACTCGGAGCTACAACTCCATCGTTCGATCTCGAAAAAGAAGTGGACGCTATCTATCCTACCGAACATATTACGGAAGAACTCGTAACCGAAACTCTAAAACATTTCAAAGGAGAAATCGAACAGGTTCCTCCAGCTTTTTCGGCCGTCAAAGTAAACGGGCGAAGAGCATACAAATACGCCAGAAAAGGACGCGAAATCGAAATTAAACCCAAGACTCTGGTTATCGACGAAATCCAATTGCTCGAATATGCGATGCCCATTATCAAAATCAGAGTAGTTTGCAGTAAAGGAACATACATCCGAGCTTTGGCAAGAGACATAGGAACAGCATTGGAATCAGGAGCGCATCTGATTGCACTCCAGCGCACAAGAATCGGCGACGTAACACTCGAGATGTGCTTACAGGCAGATGAAATTGACTCATTTTTGGAAAAAGTAATAATATGAAACTCTCTAAATTCAGATTTACATTGCCGGCAGAGCTGATAGCTTTCCACCCGGCGCACAACAGGGACGAATCGCGCATGATGGTTATACATCGTGCGACGGGTAAGATTGAACATAGGATTTTTAAAGATCTTATTGAATATGTTTCACCGGGAGATATATTCGTTTTCAATAATACCATGGTATTCCCGGCTCGATTGTACGGAAATAAGGAAAAGACAGGCGCACGCATCGAAGTATTTCTGCTCAGAGAGCTTAATCAAGATATGCACCTTTGGGACGTGCTTGTCGATCCGGCACGCAAAATCCGTATCGGCAATAAACTTTATTTCGGCGATGATGATTCACTCGTAGCCGAGGTTATCGACAATACTACCTCACGTGGGCGCACTGTACGCTTCCTTTTCGACGGAACTCCCGATAAATTCAAAAAGCTTATTTACGGGCTGGGCGAAACCCCTATCCCAAAATATATAGATCGCAAGGTCGAACCCAGCGACGCCGATAGATATCAAACAATTTACGCCTCAGTGGAAGGTGCAGTTGTCGCTCCCGCTGCAGGATTCCACTTCAGCCGGGAGCTCATGAAGCGCTTGGAAATCAACGATTGCCAATTCACATATCTCACCGTACATTCAGGTCTGGGAAACTATCGCGATATTGACGTCGAAGACCTAACCAAACACAAAATGGACTCCGAACAGATGCTCGTCGATACCGATATTGTGAGAGTTGTCAATACAGGCAAAGAACGGAACAACAACATCTGCGCCGTAGGAACCTCCGTCATGAGGGCAATTGAAACAGCCGTCAGCACGCACGGCAGGCTCAAGGAATACGAAGGCTGGACCAACAAATTCATCTTCCCGCAATACGAATTTAGCGTGGCAAACAGGATGATCACCAATTTCCACATGCCGCTTTCTACTTTGTTGATGATGACCGCAGCCTTCGGAGGGTACGACCTGATTATGGACGCCTACAAGCTGGCCGTTGAAGAGAAATACCACTTCGGAGCATATGGTGATGCAATGTTTATACTTTAGACAATCATGAACAATGCGTACCTTGCCCTGGGAAGCAATTTAGGCAACAAAACAGAAAATATTCTCACGGCAATACGCAAAATAGAAGGCAGGGCAGGCAAAATAACCTCCCTGTCTTCTTTTTTTGTGACACAACCATGGGGATTCGTCTCCGATAACGATTTCGTGAATACAGCCGCCTGCCTCACAACCAGCCTCGCCCCACATGATCTCCTCAACACTGTCATGCAAATCGAAAGAGAAATGGGGCGCCTGCCACACAACAAAAATACTTGGGAAGATCGCCTCATCGACATCGACATTCTATTATACAATAGCCTCATATTATCCGGCACCAGCCTGACTATCCCGCACCCACTAATGCACAGCCGAAAGTTCGTTCTCCAGCCATTGGCAGAGATAGCCCCCACACTTTTGCATCCTATTCAACAGAAAACCATAACCGAGCTACTATTTGCACTTACGTAACTCAATCCTGAAGGTCGTCCCCCGGCCAATCTCCGACGCCTTCACAAAAATCTTGCCGCCATGATAAGATTCCACAATACGTTTCACCAACGATAGCCCTAACCCCCAACCTCTCGTTTTTGTAGTATATCCGGGAGTAAAAACAGTTTGGAATTTTGATTTATGTATTCCCTTTCCGGAATCAGACACATCCATCACTACAGCCTTCGGCGTTGTTTCCACCTTAATATTAATACATCCTTGCCCTTCCATCGCATCCACGGCATTCTTTACTAAATTTTCGATAACCCAGGAAAATAAAGAATCATTAATAAGCACCGGCATTGGCTCGTCGGGCAATTGCATCAGGATCTTCACCTTCGGAGAAATCCGGTTTTGCATATAACTCACGGCGGCCTGCAGAGATGTAGCAATCTCGATCGGAAGAGGATCGGGCTTCGAGCCAATCTTCGAAAAACGCTCTGCGATAGTTTCCAAACGCTTCACGTCTTTTTTCATTTCATCCAATAATTCGAGATCAAATTCCTTGCTCCTAAGGTACTCTACCCAAGCAACCAGCGACGAAATAGGAGTGCCCAATTGATGAGCTGTTTCCTTAGATAAGCCAACCCAAACCATGTTTTGTTCCGCCTTTTTGGTGCTGGAAAGCGCGAGAAAGGCTGTCAAAATAAATACAAACAATACCGAAAGTTGTATATACGGGAAAACAATCAGCCGCTTCAAGATAATGGAATCATCGTAATACAGATGCTGATAAGTGCCGTCGAGCATGTCAATCAATATGGATTTATTCTTTTTCTTAAGCTCAGCAATCTTATCCTTCAGGAAAAAATCCGCTTTTTTCTCGGGAATCTCGAAATTCTTCTTTTCTATAATTTTGTCGTTCTCGTCGCAGAGCAAGACAGGAATAGTTGTATTCGACTCCAGAATATTCAGGAAAAAATTGATAAGTTCAGGGTCGTCACCCTCATATTGCAGGAATGCCTGTGTTGCTCCAGCCCAGATCTTCACCCTTTCGCGCTCCTCCGACTCCAATTTTTTTATCAAAGAATTCGAAGCCAGCAAAGATGCTATCGCAATCATAATGGCAACAACAATAAAGACATACTTCAATTGTTGGCGCGAATTGTATATACGGCTAACTATACTCATTATCTTATTTCTCTTTATCTCAAAATATATTTTACACGATATTGGGCAAAGATAAAAAGGCTTTTGATTTCTATCCAATAAGAGGCTGAAATAAGCAAGGCAAACCTTAAGTTCATTATACATACCCCCGATTTCCGCAAACCAAATCGATTTCGAAAGGGCATCATGGCAAAAGGATTTAAGCAATTCCAGGCAAGCCAATAAAACTCCGGTGTTTTATCTGAGCAAAAAGCAAAACTTTGGCTCGTCAAACAAGCCTGTTATGTTACAAGAGTTATTACAGTATGTTCAACCTCAAGAAACAGCAGACTATTTTGAATTGCTTGCATGGCAAACGCCCTTTTGGACTTTCACCACAGAGGGAAAACATGCCCGGCATACAAAAAGGCAGTCACATTTTTCAATGTAACTGCCTTATGTTCATGTACTCGAAGCGGGACTCGAACCCGCACAGCTGCAATAGCCAAAGGATTTTAAGTCCTTCGTGTCTACCATTCCACCATTCGAGCTGCTGTCGTCATCTGCTTATTATTTGTTTTCGGGCCCAAATGTAGTGATTTTTTTTTACCGGCAAACTCTCGGATGCTTCTCCACGCACTCCAATCTATTTTCACTGCATGTACGGCCGGCTCAGAGCGCCTAGTTCGTCGTTAAAACTGCCTCATACATCGAGCTGCGCTTGCTTTCCGACGATTATCCTTGCGCTGCCGTCTTGCAGGCGATAGCTTTGCGGTCATATAATAATATATGTATGAAAAAGATTTTGACTATACTCTGTTTATTTTTCCTCCCGGCGCTGATGGGGCTCGAAGCGCAGACGCTGCCTGAGGAATGGACGCTGAACGATTGCATCAGCTATGCTATCGACAATAACATACAGGTGCAGAAGAGCAGGACGGCCTTGCTATCGGCTCGCGAAGACGCTCTGCAAGCAAGGGCGAGGCTACTGCCGACGGTTTCGGCATCGGTCTCGCAGAGCGGCTCCTACTATCCTTCCGGATCGGAGGCGAGCGTCGGAGGCAACTACGGCCTCAGCTCATCGTGGACGCTATTCGACGGAGGCCGGCGAGCACAGGCCGTCAGGCAGCAAGAGCTTCAGAGCGAGATACATCTGCTCGGCATTGAGCAGAGCGAGATCGACCTGCGCATAGCTGTCGTACAGACTTATCTGCAAGCTCTGTACACCAAGGAAGCCGTTGGCATCGCCTTGCGAATGACCGAAACCTCGGCCGCACAGCTTCTGCGAGCACAGGAGCTACTCCGGGCGGGAACCATTTCGCGAGTCGACCTCGCCCAGCTCGAAAGCCAGCACAGCACGAACAAATATCAGGCGACTGTGGCTCAGAAGAATTATGACACCGAAATGCTGCGCCTCAAGCAACTGCTCGAGCTCGACATGGCAACCGACATGCGCCTCGCCGAATCCCTTCCCACCGAAGCGGACGTCCTTCGCCCGCTGCCCGCGCGCCCCTTAGTGTATGCCGCCGCATTAGCTTCGAGGCCGGAGATGAAGAGCGGGCAGCTTAGCATCGATGCCGCCAGGATTGACATTCAGCGCGCCAAGGCAGGATATTTGCCTACGCTATCGCTTAATGCTGCCATAGGATCGGGATATTCGTCCGGCGGCGGAACCTGGGGAGCGCAGCTCGAGCGGTCGCTGAACGGCAATGCCGGCATCAGCCTCAGCCTGCCGATTTACAGCAACAGGGACAACCGTACAGCCGTCAACAAAGCCCGATACACAGTTACCACACAGGAGCTTAACCTCCGGAGCGCACGCAAAAGCCTCCTGGCTGCCGTAGAGGGCATATATCTCGACGCTGCTTCGTCGCAAACGCAGTATATGGCTGCAAATGAGAGGCTGCGCTATGTTGAAGAAAGTTTCCGTCTTACCGAAGAACAGTTCTTTCTCGGCATGAAAAATACTCTCGAACTGCTCACCGAACGCAACAACCTGCTCAGCGCGCAGCAGGAAGCGCTTCAATCTAAATATGTAAGCATAATGAGCATAAAGCTGCTCGATATATATCAAGGCCTTAACGCGCCCTGAGATTTATATGCAAACATTCCAAAAAAATTATAAGCCTATATATATAATATGAGAAAAAAGAAGAGAACAATTATTTGCGCCGCTGTCGTAATTAGCCTCGCAGCCTGCGCAATCTACATGGCCGGCAAAGGAAAATCCGCTGCATCAGGAGCTTATCAGCTTGAGACAGCAAGGGCCGAACGTAGGACAATGGTCAGCGCAATCACTGCAACGGGCACCGTCGAGCCCGTCGTAACCGTCGAAGTAGGCACGCAAGTGTCCGGCATAATCAGCGAGCTATATGTTGATTACAACGACGTCGTAAAGCGCGGACAACTGCTCGCCGAGATGGACAAAGTGAACCTCGAAGCCGAGCTCGCTGCCAAGGAAGCCGACATAGCCGCAAGCCGCAGCCAGCTTGATTATCAGGAGAAGAACTACAATCGCAGCCGCGCTCTGCATGAAAAACAGCTCATTAGCGAAAGCGATTTCGAAACCGCCACATATAATTATCACCAGGCCAAAAGCTCCTACGACCGCCTTCGCTCCGACATGATCCGCGTGCGCCGCAACCTTGAGTACGCCATCATAACCAGCCCTATCGACGGCGTCGTAGTCAAGCGAGCCGTGGAGCGAGGCCAGACCGTTGCCGCAGGATTCAGCACTCCAACCCTTTTCACCATAGCTAACGACCTGACACAGATGCGCGTAATAGCCAACGTAGACGAAGCCGACATAGGCGAGGTGCACGAAGGCCAGAACGTCTCATTCACGGTCGACGCCTATCCCGACGACATCTTCGAAGGCAGCGTCACGCAGGTGCGCCTCGAAGCAACCGTAACTGCCAACGTAGTAACCTATTCCGTCGTCATAAGCGCACCAAATCCCGACCTTAAGCTAAAGCCGGGCCTCACCGCCAACGTAAGCATACGCACCCTTGAGCGCCACTCCGTGCTCGCGCTGCCATACAAGGCTCTCCGCTTTGTGCCCGACGGCGCCGTCCTGAAGGCGATGGAGCTCGAAACGGCCGAAATTCCCGATCCGGCTCCGGGCAAAAAAATCGTATGGCAAAAGGACGGAAATGTGCTCAGGCCGCGAGAGATAATTGCCGGCGCATCCACCGTCAGCGCCGTCGAGATTCTCGAAGGCCTGTCCGAAGGAGAAGAAATTATTACAGACATACAAATCGCCCAGCCGGAGCTCAAACAATCTCCCGGTGGATTGTTCGCACCCCCAGCGCCGCGGGGAGGAGGAAGGAGGTAAACAGGCATGAAAGAAATAATACGCCTCGACGGCATCAGGCGCGAGTTCCGTGTCGGCGACGAAACCATACATGCCCTTCGCGGCATAACATTCGTGATAAAAGAAGGCGAGTTCGTTTCCATCATGGGCTCCTCAGGTTCAGGCAAAAGCACGCTCCTTAATACGCTCGGATGTCTCGACACGCCATCGGCAGGCGAGTACTATCTCGACGGCGTCTCCGTCCGTAGCATGGGACGCAACGCACGGGCGGCGCTGCGAAATCGCAAGATTGGCTTCGTTTTTCAGAGCTATAATCTGCTGCCCAAGACAAGCGCTGCGGAAAATGTTGAGCTGCCGTTATTATATAATCCGGCCTACGGAAGCTCCGAGCGCCGCCGCAAGGCCATAGAAGCACTCAGCGCCGTAGGCCTCGCCGACCGCCTTCGCCACAAAAGCAACCAAATGTCCGGCGGACAGATGCAACGAGTGGCAATCGCACGCGCCCTGGTTAACGATCCGGCTGTCATACTGGCCGACGAAGCCACGGGTAACTTGGATTCCAGAACCAGCTGCGAGATCATAATTCTCTTCCAAAAGCTTCACCGACAGGGGCGTACCATCATATTTGTTACGCACAACCCGGAAATAGCCCAGTACAGCAGCAGGAATATTCTTCTGAAAGACGGCCGAGTGCAGAGCGACACGCTTAACACAAACGTCCTCTCCGCAGCCGAAACCCTTGCGGCAATGCCCGTTGCCGAAGATTAACCAGCCGGCAAACACATGTTTATAGCGGCGGAAGAGAATATTCGTATGCTTCAAAATAAATACCCCACCTTTGTCACGTTTATGCGCGTGTACTGCCGAATTTATGCGCGTGTACTGCCGAATTTATGCGCGTGTACTGCCGAATTTATGTGCGTGTACTGCCGTATTTATGCGCATGTACTGCCGCATTTATGCGCGTGTACTGCCGCATTTATCTGCGTGAACTCACAGAAAAATCTGCGAGTGTGGATATGGAAGCCGGGAACCGCTTTTGTAAACATCCGGCAACAGTTGAAGCCTTATCTTATCCCACATATAAATAAATATTAGTTATATTTGAAAAAAATGAACATACCGAATCTTTTTAAAATAGCACTGAAGGCACTGGCAAACAACAAGATGCGCGGCTTTCTTACAATGCTTGGCATAATAATCGGCGTAGCCTCCGTAATAACTATGCTCGCCATAGGGCAAGGATCTAAAGACAGTATCCATCAGCAGATCAGCGAGATGGGAGCAAATATGATCATGGTGCAGCCCGGCGGTGACATGCGCTTCGGAGCCAGGCAGAGCGCGTCGGACATGGAAACGCTCAAGCTGCCTGATTTTGAGGCCATACGCCGCGAAGCCCGCTTCATAAGCGGGGTGTCGCCAACCGTCACGGCCGGCGGGCAATTTATCAACGGGGCCAATAATCATCCGAGCACGCTCTACGGAGTTAATGAAGACTATCTCACAATCCGCCACTTTGCTGTGGATAATGGTACGCTCTTTACAGATCAGGAAATTGCAACGGCGGCCAAAGTTTGCGTCATAGGCCAGACCGTTGCCCGCGAACTGTTTCCGGACGGGGCTGACCCTGTCGGGAGAATTATCCGCTTCCGGAAGATACCGTTTTTGATAATAGGTACACTAAAAAGTAAAGGCGCCAACGCGATGGGAATGGACCAGGACGACATGGTTTTCGCACCCTACTCAACTGTGCAGAAGCGCGTTCTGGCAATCACGCACCTGCATGGCATCACCGCTTCGGCCATTAAGGAAGAATACTCTGAGCAGGCGATGAGCGAAATCGGCAATATCCTCCGCACAAATCACCGCCTGAAGCCAACGGATACTGACGATTTTGGCATAAGCTCGATGGAAGAGATCGCGTCGACAATGAACACGGTGATGAATACGCTCACCGTGCTGCTCGGCTCCGTGGCGGGTATTTCGCTGCTGGTCGGGGGAATAGGGATAATGAATATCATGTACGTATCCGTAACGGAGCGCACCCGTGAGATAGGTTTGCGTATGAGTATAGGAGCAAAATCGCATGACATTCTGGCACAATTTCTGCTCGAATCCATACTTATCAGCCTTACGGGCGGTATAATCGGGATGCTGCTCGGAGCTCTGCTTGCGATGGGCATCTCGCAGGTTCTGAACATGGCGGCATCAATTCAGCCATGGAGCGTGGCGCTGTCGTTTGGCGTTTGCACCGTTACGGGCGTCTTTTTCGGCTGGTATCCGGCCCGTAAGGCGTCGAATCTTGATCCTATTGATGCCCTGAGATACGAATAGTGGGATATTTGCGTGCCCAGGCTTATATTTGAATATAAAACAGTAGGAAGATGATTTTCAATACGATCGACAATTTTATTTCGGCATGGCGATGAAAGCTGCGGAAGATGTGAAAATAAACAGGCGCTGGAGGCTGGTGCTCAGGATAGCCGGCTGGGGCGTTTTGCTGACATGGCCCTTTGTTGTTACCGACAGGGATGCGGGCATTTCGTGGATAAGGTATTTTCATTATTTGCTTGGTATGGCCACATTTGTGGTGATATACTTCGCTAATTATTACTATCTTATCAACAGATTTTTGATTCGGAAGCAGATTTTCTTATACGCGGCGGTAAACATTTTGCTCAGCGTGTTGCTGCTTTTGCTGGCGTATGTGGTGGCAACCTTGCTGCCGGCGCCTGAGGATATTGAGAAGCTGAGGCAGATGCCTGCGCCTCCGCAGTTTTCTCTTTTCCGCTTTATATGCAGCAGCCTTGTGGTATGCGCGTTTGTGTGTGCTATAAGTGTGTCGGCGCGTATGACAAGCAGCTGGTATGCAGCTGAAGACGAGCGCAAAGAGCTGGAGCGCAGCCGCAGCGAAGCTGAGCTCCAGAACCTGAAAAGCCAGCTCAACCCGCACTTTTTATTCAACACCCTGAACAACATTTACAGCATGATTGCGTTCAGCCCTGAGGGAGCGCAGAGCGCTGTGCATGAGCTAAGCCGCCTGCTGCGCTACGTGCTCTACGAGAGCAGCGAGCCGGGGGTGGCGGTTGGAAGCGAGCTGGATTTCGTGCGCAACTACGTTGAGCTGATGCGGATTAGGCTGCCCAAGCACGTGGAGCTTCGCACGGCGATCGAATGCAGCTCGCCGCAGGCGCGAGTGGCTCCGCTTCTGTTTATAGCCCTGGTGGAGAATGCCTTCAAGCATGGCGTATCGGCGGAGCAGCCTTCGTTCATAAAGGTGGAGATTGCGGCGGACGAGGCCTGCGCGAAATGCGAAATAGCAAACAGCCTTTTTCCGAAGGCTGAGGGAGATAAGAGCGGGTCGGGTATTGGAATTGCTAACCTGCGCAAGCGGCTCGACTTGCTTTACTGCGGCAAATATAGCTTCAGCTATGGGGCTGAGGGCGACCAATGGCGCTGTCTGCTGACGATCCCGCTGGCAAATGAGATTGGGCTATGAGGCTGACTTGCATCATTGTGGACGACGAGCCACCGGCTGTTGCTTTGCTTGAGAGCTACGTGCGGCGAACGTCTTTCCTGAGCTTGGAGGGGAGCTATAATTCTGCGATGCAAGCGGCTGCGCACATGGCTCAGAGCGCTGTCGACCTGCTTCTGCTGGATATTCAGATGCCTGAGGTGAACGGCATGGAGTTCTCGCGCATGATTGGGGGCGACACTCGGATCATTTTCACCACTGCCTTCGGACAATATGCCTTGGACAGCTACAAGGTTAATGCGCTCGATTATTTACTAAAGCCCGTGAGTTATGCGGACTTCCTTCAGGCTGCGGGGAAGGCTCTGCGATGGCATGAGATGCTGCGTGCGTCGCGGGAAGGCGTGGCGGCCGAAAGCCGCAGCATGTTTGTGAAAAGCGAGCATAAGCTGATTCAGGTGGAGTTTACACATATTATATATATAGAGAGCCTGAAGGATTACGTGCTGATCCATACGGATGGAGGCGCGGCGCCGATTTCGTCGCTCACGGCCATGCAAACTATGGAGAGCGTGCTGCCGGCGGATACCTTCATAAGGGTGCATCGTTCGTTCATAGTTAACATGGATAAGATCAAGGTGATCGAGAATAACCGTATTGTGTTCGGCAAGGTATATATCCCGGTGTCGGATACTTACAGGAGGCGGTTTACGGATATGCTGAACCTGCGGTCGCCTTTCTTCAAGGGCTGAGGGAGCTTACGGATGAGCTGCATGCGTCGGCTTGTCAGGCCTTGTTGCGGTTCATGTACTCCGTTGGCGACATGCCGTAGAACTCGCGGAAGCTGATGGAGAAGTGCGACAGGTTGCTGAATCCTACGGCTTCGTAGACTTGCGATACGGATAGTTTTTTGCCGGCAAGCAGCTCGCCTGCCTGCTTGAGCCGGATGGTTCGGATAAAGTCGCGGGCCGACTGATTCGTAAGCTCCTTAAGTTTGCGATGCAGATGTACGCGGCTTATGCCTATGTCGATGCTGAGCATCTCTCCGTTCAGGTTGGGGTTGCTGATGTTGCTGTTCACGGCCTTCAGGATTCGATCCATGAGGGCCTCGTCGTAGGATTTGATCTGCACGGATGTGATGCGGCCTTCGGTTTGCGACTGCAGCTTGCCCTTCAGTCGCTCTCGATTACCGAGCAGGTTGGCGACGGTCTTCAGGAGTATTTCCGGGTTGAAGGGTTTGACGAGATAGGAGTCGGCTCCTGTTTCCAGTCCCTCCAGATGATCTTCGTCGCTCGACTTGGCTGTTAGCAATACCACAGGTATATGGTTAATCCGCACGTTGGATTTGATCTTCCTGCACAGAGTGATTCCGTCCATACGCGGCATGAGGATGTCGCTTATCACAAGGTCGGGCGCTTCCTTGAGGATAAATTCGAGCGCATCGCGCCCGTTGTACATCTGCGATACTTTGTAGAGGGGGGCCAGCTCGGCGCTGATGTAGCGACTGATTTCCACGTCGTCCTCCACAATCAGTATGCGATATTTCGTACGTGCCTGCACGCTGTCGGCATCGTCGCCGAGGCATTCATCGGTTTCAAACAGATTATCCTTTCTGGAGTAGACGAAGCCTGCCATGGGAGCTTCTCCCGACATTATCTCGATTTCGGCCGCCTCCAGGTGAGCATTGCCCATGGGCATGCGGATGATGAACCGGCTGCCGCTGCGGTCGGTACGGTTCTCGGCGTGAATGCTTCCCTGCTGGAGCTCTACGAGCGAGCGGGCGAGGTGCAGGCCTATGCCCGTGCCGTAGTTGGAGTGCGTTACCTCGTTCTCAATCTGGTAGAAGCGCTCGAAGATGAGCTCTATCTGCTCGGCGTCTATGCCGGGCCCGGTATCGGTTACGCTTATGCTGAAGTAGTTTTTGAGCGGGCCCGAGGCGGTGGGGTCGGCTCCCTGCATGAGCTCTACCTCTATCTCGCCCTGTTCGGACGTAAACTTGAATGCATTGGAGAAGATGTTGAAGAGCACCTTGTCGAAGTTATTCAGGTCGATCCAGACTTTCAGCTCAGGGCTGCATGGGTTGAAGCTGAAGTTGATGTTTTTCTTCTGAGCCATATACTCGAATGACTGCATGACGTCTTTGATGAAGCCTACCATATCGGTTTCGCGAGCCTTTATATGCATCTGCCCGCGGTCGATCTTGCGCATGTCCATCAGTTGGTTGATGAGGCGGAGTATCCTCTGGGCGTTGCGATAGATGAGCAGATGAGCGTTGCGCAGGCGCGCATCGCTGTCGGTCACCAGCAGTTTCTCGAGCGGCCCCATTATGAGCGTCATGGGCGTGCGGATTTCGTGGGAGATGTTGGTGAAGAAGCGCAGCTTGGCTTCGTTGAGGCGGTCGGCATTCTCAAGCCTGAGCATCTCGTGCCGTTCCTTTATCCTGTATGAAAAGAAAAGATAGAGAGCGTAGGCCGCCGAGAGGCTCAGCAGCACATATATAATCCTGGCCGCGACGGATGCATACCATGGCGGGCGTATGATGATGCTGATGGAGCGGATGGCCGACGAGCATCCTTTGTCGACAGCCCGGTACAGGAACTTGTATCGGCCCGGCGGCAGATTGCTGTACGCAATGCGGTTGGTGCCCGATAGCATGCTCATCCACTCCGTATCCGGCTTCTCGAGCTTGTACTGGTAGGAGATTTCCTCCGAATTAGTGTACTCAAGGGTTGAGAACTCGAAGCCTATGACGTTGTCGGATGCGGCAAGGCGTATCTCCTGCAAGTCGAGCACGGGCGTATCGAATATCACCTGCCTGCCCGACTTTTGATTCCGGTGAACCGGCTTGCCGAACAGGTAGAAGTGAGTGACGTAAACGTTCAGGGCTTTTTGCTGCGTATGAATATCATTAGGATAGAAGCCGGTCAGGCCGTTCACTCCTCCGAAAAATATCTCGCCGCTGCTCGACATGCAGTTGGCCCGGTAGCTGAACTCATTTCCCTGAAGCCCGTCGGAGGCATAGAAGTTAGAGAATTTGTTGTCGCCGGGCGAGTACTTCGATATACCCGAAAGGGTGCTTAGCCAGATGTTGCCGGCCAGGTCCTCCTCTATGGCGCAGATTTCGTTGCTTGCCAGGCCGTCTTGCGTGGTGAAGTGAGTTATGGCCGAGTTGCGTTTGTTGAATCTCACGAGGCCCTCGTCCGTACTGATCCAGAGGTTGTCGTGCTTGTCCGATTGCAGGGCAAAGACGCTGTTGCTCGGCATGTCGGAGTTCTCCTTCCTAAGGTTGCGAAACAGGCCGGTGCGGGTATCGAGGCAGCTCAGCCCCTCCATTGTTCCCATCCACAGCAAATCGTTGTCGTCGTATATCAGCGAGTTGATCCAGTTGTTCGGCAGTCCGGAAGCCTCCTGCTGATAGTGCTCAACTATTGATTGCGAAGCTATGTCGTAGCGGTACAGTCCGCATCCGTAGGTACTCACCCAGAGGCCTCCGCGGCGGTCGCCTATGATGCAGTACACCTTGTTGCATATAAAATCGCTGTGGGTTTGATTATTAATGTAGGAACATTTGCCCGTTCGCTTGTCGAAGATAGCCATGCCGTGCAGGAAGGAGCCCAGCCACAGCTTGCCGTCCTGCGTATCGTGTATGCAGAGTATAGCCCCCGGCACGGCTGTTGCCGACGCATTGTGCTCGTAGTGGCGCACCTCGCCCGTCTGTTCGTTGATTGCATAGAGGCCGTCGTTATCCGTCCCTACCCATATTATTCCCTCCCTGTCTTTATGCAGCGCCCTGACGCAGTTGGAGCCTATGCTGTTGTGCCGGTACGATTTGTATCCGTAGTATTTAAAGCGGTTGAGGTTGGCGGGGATGAAGAAGAGGCCCTTCTGGTATATGCCTGCCCAGGTATTTCCGTCTTTGTCCTGTATGAGATGATGAACCTTTGAGGAAGAAAAATCGAAGGGAGCCGCGAAGGGTTCGTAGGCCCGGAGGATACGCTAGTGCGGCTCATACTTCTTCATGCCGAAGCCGTCGGTTCCCACGAGCAGTTGCCCGGCGCTGTCGAATATCAGGCTTTTGACCGGAAGGTTGGGAGTACCTTCGGCGTCGGGAATACGGCTGACGGACATGCTCGACTTATCGAACCGCAGCAGTCCGCCGTAGAGGGTGCCTACAAACATCTCGCCGCTGTCGCCTTCGCATACGGCCGAGATGGTATTGCAGTCTATGCGTTGCGACGGAGGGGCGGAGGATGAAAAGCTCAGCAGCTCGTCCGTATCGAACGAGTAAACGTACAGCCCGCTGTTTTCCGTCCCAATCCACAGGCGGTTGTCCGAATCTTCGTATACGACGGTCAGTAGCAGCTCCGTGAAGCGTTCGTTCAGGTGAGCAACAGGCCTGCATTGCGTCTGGCCCTTCCCCACGGTGTAGAGGCCGTAGCCGGTGGCAAAGTAAAGGTCGCCGTTGTGTCGCTCGCATACAGAAATAACGGAGAGGCTGATGGGCATGCCGTTGGCGTCCGAAACGGCAAGCTCGACGAAAGTATCCGAATCGCGGTCGTAGAGCATCAGTCCGCCGGAGCATCGCACCCAGAAGTTGCCCGACGAATCCTCGAAGACGGCCTTCACATGATTGCTTTTGAGCGAAAGCGTATCGCCGGCCGATTTCATATATACGACAAAGCGGTTGCCGTCGAATTTATTGAGCCCATTTTCGGTTGCGACCCATATAAATCCCTTTTTATCCTGGTAAATCTGATTAATCATGCTGTTTGAAAGTCCCTGCTCCGTGGAGTAGAACTTGGTTGTTTGCGACGAGATTGCGAGCGTTGCAATAATCGCAAACAGTATGGATGCGTATCCCTTTGTCGGGTTCATAATAATAAGAGTTTTAAGATTGTGAGCGGTAAAGGTAGAATATTTGGAGAATGGAGGCAAAATCTGCTTGGCAGTTTGCGCAAGGCGGCCGTCGCCTGCCGTCTCTCACAGGCGACAGACGCGGTTCAGAGCCTGCTGTCGTCCTGCTCTTTGAGTCGCTTGCGCAATGCGTCGAGCTTCTGGCGCGAGCTCTTGTCGTAGGGGTCGATGCCGAGGGCCTCCTCGAAAGCCTCTATGGCGCTAAGGTAGTCGCCCAGCATTATGCAAGTGAGGCCTATGTTATAATAAGCCGTGGCGTAGTGAGGATTAATGCGCAGAGCCTGACGGAAGTTCATCAGAGCTGCGGCATGATCGCCGAGGCCGTTATAGGCATTGCCCATGTTGTTGTAAGCCTCAACGAAGGAGGGATTCAAATCGGTTGCCCTGCGAAAAGCGCGGATGGCCTTGGCATATTTGTCATGCCTGTTGTAGCGATTGCCTCGACGGAAATAATATTCGTCTTTGCTTTGAAAAAGAAAAAACCTATGTAACTTGATCATTTGGCGAAATGTTTTAAATGTGATAGCACGTTTTTTGTTTTTGACAATGGCAAAGTTAATATTTATTATCAATATATTGATTGGAGCTAAGCAATACAGGCGGATGGAGGTATCAAAACAAATTCAGGCCATGTTCTTTCGGGCCGGAAGGGCTTTCGCAGATTTTCTATGCAAAATAATTTTGCGTGGACTTACTACACCGATGCAAGCTTGCCCCGGCTCCGGATTTTCGCTATCTTTACAGCGATGTAACGCCATTTTTTTGGCAGGAAGGTTTTACAGCGCCGTAAAAGTTCAAAACGATTAGCAGGAAGGTTTTACAGCGCCGTAAAAGTTCAAAACGATTTGCGGGAAGCTTTTACGGCGCTGTAAAATTCAAACCGATTTGCAGGAAGCTTTTACGAGCTTGTAAAAGTTCAAAACGATTTGCAGGAAGCTTTTACGAGCTTGTAAAAATTCAAACCGATTTGCAGGAAGCTTTTACGGCGCCGTAAAAGTTTAAAACGATTTGCAGGAAGGTTTTACGAGCTTGTAAAAGTTCAAAGCGATTTGCGGGAAGCTTTTACGGCGCTGTAACGGCTTCCTGCAATTTCAGGGGCGTTACATCGCCGTATCGGCTACGAAAATTTAATGCCGTTACAGCCTTGCATCGGATAGACGATAACGGAATTTCTTTTTTGGCAGTGCAAAAAGCATTTTGCCGGCTTCGATTGGCCGTCGCGGAGGGCTTGCAGGGCCGGGCGGGCAGCTTGCGGATGCGGCAGGGCATCCCTGCTTTCCGGGGCATCCGCCAGGGCCGGGGGAGGCTTTGCAGGCTATGGGAGGCTCTGCGCAGCCGCGTTAACATTATTTGTGGGATTGTGAAGCTTTTTTTTATTGCAGGTATGATAGCAGTTGAAATTATTTACTCTAACTTTGCATCACAAAGCAAACATCAAAAAAATATTATCTCATGAACAAACATTCTGAAGACATCAAAGCTATTCGCACAATGATGGAGAAATCCTCGAAGTTCCTTTCCCTGAGCGGCCTGTCGGGGGTATTTGCGGGCCTCACGGCTATTGCGGGGGCATCGGTAGCGCATTTTTTTATACTGACCGATGAGCTTGCAACCGACCCTCGCCTGCTTCTGCTGGCCGATGGCCTGGGCATGCTGCTGCTGTCGGTTGGGCTATGCGTTCTGCTGTCGCTGATGAAGGCCCGGCGTATGCGGCTGAGGCCTTCCGGTAGCATGACGCTTGCCATACTCTACAATCTGGGCCTGCCGCTGGCCGTTGGCGGGGCCTTCGCCCTTGCGGCGCTCGTGCGTGGAGATATTCAGGGCCTTACGGCAATAACGCTTGCCTTCTACGGCATCGCTTTGGTTGCCGTGTCAAAGTATACATATCGCGAGCTGAATTACCTGGGCCTGACGGATGCGGCTCTGGGAGTGACGGCGCTGCTGGTTCCCTGCTTGGGCGAGCTGCTGTGGGTTGCGGGCTTCGGGCTTTGCCACATACTCTACGGCGGGGCTATGTACCTGAAATACGACAGGAAGCAATGAAAGACAAGCTGCTCGCTACGTTCGACAAGACCCTCGAAAACCGAATCAGGCTGGGAATAATGTCGATTCTGTACGTCAACCGGTCCGCCGACTTCACCACCCTCAGAGACACTCTCGAAATTACCGACGGCAATCTCGCAAGCCACATCAAAGCCCTCACTGCCGCAGGATACATCTCGACAGCCAAGTTCTCGGCCGGACGAAACTCGAACACCGTGTACAGCATCACCGATCTGGGCCGCATGCAATTTCAAACTCATCTCAACGCTTTGGAACAGATACTCCAAAACATGGAGCACAAACACTGACTGCTAAACCCACCGAACATTCATTTTTTAATATATAATCAGTAATGGAAAAATTCGCAAACAACCCGATGCGCTTCTCAGCGTCTATCACCGTGAAGGCAATCATCATTGCCATGCTAACGATCTTTATGATCATTCCAAGTTTTATGATTCGCGAACTCATCAGCGAAAGACAAAAGCGCAGCAAGGAAACCATCGAACGCATCAACGAGAAGTGGAGCCGCTCGCAAACCCTGGTCGGCCCCCTGCTGTTCATCCCCTACCAAAAGACCTTCGTCGACGAACGGGGCGTATCAAGCATGCGCACGCAGGAGCTCTGCCTTGTTCCGGAAGACCTCAGCATCAGCGCACGCCTCTATCCCGAAGAGCGGCACTACGGCATCTATAAAACCATCCTGTACAAAAGCGAGATAAGCATAGAGGGAACTTTTCCCGCCGATGCGCTTGCGCAGATAGGAGCCGACTCGGTTTTTTGGGACAAGCTTAGCGTCAGCATGGGAGTGTCCGACCTGCGCGGACTAACGAGCAAGATTGCAGTAAACGTAGACGGCAAATCCTTCGAAGCTGTCACCGGAGGGATACCCGAAATCGACAATGCGGTGTCGGCCTTCCCGGGGCGGGTAGAGTCGCTCGTCGGCCGTCGGCCCACCTCCTTCGCATGCAAGTTCAACCTGAACGGCAGCAGCAGCATAGACTTCGTGCCGGTAGGCAAAACAACAGAGGTGAGCCTCAGCGGAGCATGGGATTCGCCCAGCTACATAGGCGACTTCAGCCCCGAAATAATAGCGGCCGAAAACGGATTCGAGGCCAAATGGAGCGTGCTGAGCTTCAACCGTAACATACCCGACTCGTGGACCGACCGTCAGGGCCTCCGCCAGGCATCCCACTTCCCCTCTTTCGGCGTCTATCTCGTGGAGCCGGTCGATCATTATCAGCAGAACATGCGATCGGCAAAGTACGCACTGCTGTTTATCATACTCACCTTCGTGGTATTCTTCTTCGTAGAGCTGCTCACGCGCAAACGGATTCATCCCATACAGTATCTGCTCGTGAGCGCCGCCCTGATCATCTTCTACACCCTGCTGCTCTCACTTTCGGAGCAGATAGCTTTCGGAGGCGCCTACCTGATAGCCAGCCTCGCCACCCTGTCGCTCATCACGGCCTACACCTATTCCATATTCGGGAACAAGAAACAGACGGCCATCCTCTCCGGAACGCTGTCGGCCCTCTACGTGTTCCTCTACGTCACGCTGCGGATAGAGGACATAGCCCTGCTGATAGGCAGCACAGGCCTCTTCCTCATCCTTGCCGCCATCATGTACATCTCCCGCAAAGTCAACTGGTACAAGCAGGACGAGATATAGCCGTCCCGCCGAATGTGAATGGCCCCGGCTGTGAAGGTCGGGGCCATTCTGCTTTTATGGGTTGGAGCTATACGGCTCCAAAGTTCTGCCGGCCAGCTCCACAAGCTTTTTGTAGTAATTGTATTCCTTCCCGCAATCCTGCCTTATCCTGCAAACCCCGCCGCAGATGTAGCGCACGTCGCATTTGCTGCACTTCGGATTGGAATCGACGCTGATGTTCTTCCATGCCAGGAAGGTTTCGGAATGAACGGCTTTCTCCAAAGCTTTTTCATCGGCCGCGTTGCCAAGGTAGTTCTCATCATTTATAAAGATGTAACAGGGATAAACAGAGCCGTCCGGCTCAATGTGCAGATGGTTCCCCAGGCCGCATTTAATCTGCGGCACGAAATATTTATACACTATATCGGGGTGGAGGCTATACTCGGAATTGTCCGTCTCGGAATTTCTTCCCAGATGCTTCAGCTCGCGCACTTCGACAGGCAGCTTGCCCAGTTCCTTGGCGAGCTGTTGTACGGCTGCGCCTGCCGTTCCGTGCAGCTCTGTGCGCGACAGTGTCGGCGTAATCACAACTTTGGTATCTGGAGCTATATTGCGAAGCTCTATAATGTTGGCTACGGCTTTGTCGTATGAGCCTTTCCCGCGACGCTCGTCGTGCTGCTCCCGGTTGCCGTCTATGCTGACATTCACGCAAGTGAAACATTCGGCTATCAGATGGAACAGCTGCGGCGTCAAGGGAATGGCCAGCGAGGTTTGCAGCGTCAGCATGGGTGTTCGGTGTTTTTTCCTGTAATCCGCAAGCGATAGCAGGATGTTGCTGATGTCCTTGTGAAAAAGAGGCTCTCCGCCTGAGAAGATGATCTGCCGGAAGTTCAATGCAAAAGCTTCGTCAATCACTTTCAGTATTGTCCCGACGGATGTTTCGCATGAGCGATTGGTTCCGGCATCGGCCCAGCAATGCGTACAGCGCAAAGGACAGTTGTAGGTGATATTGAAGAAGACTGTTTCCGGGCCCCTGCGTTGCAGCCATGCAGGGGCAGTTTGCCATTGTGAGGCCTCAACTATTTTACGGGCGTTCGCAGCCGGCATGTATGCACGTCGCCTGTTCTCTGCAATAGCCAGCAAGGGAGCCGGCGCCTCCTCTTTGAGCAGCTTCCGGCTCATTTCGGCTGTCATTCTCTTGTCGAGCTCATCGTAGAAGCTGCGGAAGGCCCGGCAGAAGGGATCGCGCCCGTCCGGGTCCTTCCCGTGGCGCTGCTCGGCAAGCGCGGCATAGCAGCATCCTCCGTTGCAATATTCGATATGCCTGCATCCGGCCTTAGTGCAGCTCTCCTTTGATTGCTGATGCAGTTTCTCGAACACGGCATAGCCCTTGCTGTTCAATATAGTCTCCGACGTAGGATTCTCCGAAAGCTTGCCGAGTGAAAACTCGTGCATGCCGCAAAAGCGCTGGCAGGAATACAAGTAGCCTTGGGTGTCGATGGCAAGGTAGGTTCCCAGGCAGTTCGAGAAGGTGCAGAGGCAGGGCGATCTGTGGTAGATGTTTTTCACAATATGATCAATGGTGCCGACCGTGGTTTCCTCGTAATGGGCAAAGTATTCCTCCGAGACATTGAGCAGCACTTGAAGCATCTCGTCGGCCGTCAGAGCTTCGCCTTCGTATCCGTGGCCCATGGAGGGAACGGCGCCGTGCAGCGAGAAGCGTATGCCTTCGTCGAGGAAGAACCTGAACATTTGCCGGCACTTCTCCGGGCTGATGTTGCTGCGGCCCAGGGTTGCGATCACGGATACATTCCGCCCGTTCTCCTTCAGCAGCCTGATGCCCTTCATGGTTTTCTCGAAGTATCCTTCGCCGCGCTGGCTGTCGCAAATCTCTTTGGGCCCGTCGAGGCTTGTGGATATGCTGACGCCGTATTCTCCGAAGAGGTCTATCCACTCCTGACTGAGCAGCCAGATGTTGGACTGTACGTTCAGCTCGACGTTATGCCCGAACTTCTCCCGTATGAGTGCAAGCGATTGCCTGTACCAGTCTAATCCGGCCAGCAGAGGTTCGCCGCCATGAAACATCATCAGGAAGCCTTTGTCTTTAGGGAAAAGCCTGTCGAGGAAGTCCACTGCCCGGGCAAAGGTATCATGGGGCATCACATGGTTCTCATGAGGCATGAAGCAGTACTTGCAGTTTGCCTGGCATGAAGACGAGGGCGTGAGCATAACCGTGCGCGGGTTGAATGTCTGAGGGGAGGCGGAGGGGCAGCCGTTGCACGAATGGCAGCTCTCCGCACGTTGAGTTTGCATGCTAAGTTTTGTTGGCTGTTAATTAAAACGTATTTCCATCCCGCTCCGGTAGTCCGTATGGCGGGAGTCTCTAACACCACCGTGATCGGAATGGCTTCCGTCACCGCACCAATCAGTATGTACATCGCTGTGGGAGCTGCATGAATCCGAATGAGAATCAGTATGTATCTGACCCCTTTCAAATTTACGTAGTATCTGCTTCTGCTCCTGTTTCGATACCTTGTATGCGAACTGAATAAAGTCGGCCAATGCCGCACTTTCCAAGCTGTTGCTCATGACGTGTACAACTATGTTGGGAATAGACTCTAAGCTCTGTTCGTCGAAGTTTTTAAGCGCAGCTTTTTTTAGTTCATAGTGACGTGACGATCCGGCAATTTCTATAAGCGCAGGCTGGTCGGTCAGTTTTTCAATCGCCGCCAGGCAAACAGCCTTGTCCGCATCGGTTGTTGCTATCTCGGCCAGCAGCGGCTGATGCTCCTCGGCTATCAGATGCTTTATTGCAGCTATGCGAACATTGCTGTCCGCATCCGTCTTAGCCATCTCGGCCAGCAGAAGCTGAGCATCGGCCGGATTCATTTTCTCTATTCCATCTGACACCCGTACCTCGGCCGCCAGCGCTATCTCAGCCTGCAGAAGCTGAGCATCCGCAGCCTTCGCCGCCTCGGCCTTCTTAGGGTTCTTACTGTTCCATCGTGCAAAAAGTTTCATGGTTGTTTATATTTTAAGTGTTTAACATTCCTCATCCTGTTCCTGTCGCCGCTTAGCCGGCGGTGATGTACAAATATAGCAAATGATAGCGTATGACGGCAGGCTGTTACTGCAACAAGCAGGCAGCTTGCCCGAACAGGAAGCGAATGAGCAGTCGCCGCAACAGCTGCAAGGCAAACGCGCCCGTTTCGGCGATCCTTCAGAGAAACTATGCCTCGCTGCTCTTCAATCCGTCGGAAGCTGCACACAACAATTTTTTTCAACATAAAAAAAGAGGCGGAAGTACAAGATCACTTTCGGCAAACGAAAAAAAAACAGGCAATAGTGTTCGTTACTATTGCCTCAAAAAAATCCGGGAGGCAATAGTAACGAATACGATTTTACCAATCCGTTTTCCGCAAGGGATCGACACGATGACGATCCCTTGCGGAAAATCGATTCGCCAAA
>JAITGS010000121.1 GCA_031280435.1 Tannerellaceae bacterium
ATATTGTTGGAAACATTGGGATTAAAAGATTTTCAACCCTCGCAGGAAAACATAAAAATAAACTCTTTCAAAAATTCTTTTCTTGCTACCGGACGTTTGGATGCGGAATATTATCAGCCGAAGTATGAGGAAATAGAAAATTTGATACTAAATTTCGCAGACGGTTATTCTTTTGTATATAAAGAATTTGAACACAATAAAACGACAATTGACTATTCTGCAAAGCAATATAATTACATTGAAATTGGAGACGTGAACGTTGGTAACGGTGCATATTCGTATAATTTAATTGATACAGAAGAATTACCTGCTAACGCCAAAATTAAAGCTCGAAAAAATAATATCTTAGTCTCAAAAGTTCGTCCAAATCGCGGCGCAATTTCCATTATGCAAGAAGAAATTCCTAATTTAGTTGTCAGTGGCGCATTTACGGTTCTACAGGAAAAAAACGATTGCAAAAAAGAAACTTTATTTGTTTTTTTGCGTTTGGAAATAATTAGGGATTTACTTTTGAAATACAATGTCGGCACGTCTTATCCTGTTGTAAAGGACGAAGACGTTTTGAATTTGCCAATACCATTAATAAACAACGATATTCAACAACAAATAGCCTCGCTTATTTCTGAAAGTTTCGCCCTTCGTAGCGAAAGCGAAAAGTTGTTGCAAGAAGTAAAAGAGATGGTGGAAAGGGAGATAGAGAAAATGAAATAAATATTTATATACAATGAACGAATTAATATCGCCTAAATATCAAATGAAACTTATTGAAGACGTTGAACAGGCTCTTTGGAGAGAATTTCCAACGTCGAAATATTTCAACATTGAAAAATACGTCGAAAAATGGCAACAATGGGAGAACAGATGCGATGGTTCTTATAATATTGGATGGGCACCACATTTTGCTATTACAAAAAAAACAGATGGAAATATTGATTTAAAATCGACATTACATTCTATAAGCGGATGTGACGGAGGTATAACTTTATTGAAAATGGCAATAGATTTAGGTGTTGATACACCAGATTTTATTCCTTCAATTCCAACATTTAAAAATGCAATAAAGTCAGATTATAGAACGGCTTATGATACATTCGTAAAAGCGTATAAACAAGTCGAATCAGACCCAAGTTTGGCAATTGGATTAGTAAATTCAGCATTGGAAAGTATAATTAAAGAAATATTAAAAGATGACAACATAAACAGTAAAATTAAAGGTACGGAAACGCTATACTCCTTGACAACAGAGATTTTAAAAGTTTTTCAGTTGTTTCCTAACTCAGATATGCCTATAGAAATAAAAACTATTGGGAGTTCCTTATTGGCGATTAATCAGAATATAGAAAAATTAAGAAGCGAGAAAACGAATATACATGGAAAAACAGCAGAAGATTATATTATACGGGATTCCGCATATACTTATTTTGTTGTCAATAGTGTAGCAACCGTAGGCTTATTTTTGAACTCTTACTACAAAAATAAATTTCCAAAGAATGAAACAAAAGCCAATACGATTATTGAAGATGAACTGCCATTTTAAATTTTATGGAAGATACAGATCTTAATAAATTACGAAAATTTTTACAGAGCAAAAAGCGAAATGATTTATCTGATTTATTGAAATCATCACGTTCTGTGTTAAATGAATCCTCAACGTTTGGACATTATTTGTATTCAACATTGAGTACATTTCAAATATTTTCCCCTGTAAAACAAAATGAAATATTATCTCAACTTCCAAGAGAAGATTATAATGAGATTAAGAATGCGAAAAGTTGTTGGCGGAGGCAAAAGAGATGGTGGAAAGGGAGATAGAGAAAGGAAAAAAAAGGCAATATAAACTTTTAAAAATATAACAGTATGTGTAACGAAACATTTTCTAAGCGACAAGGTTTTTTTCAATTAAAGGAAAAAGAAATTATTGTTCGTGAAGATGCACCTGAAGGACTTCGCGGTTTTTTACGAATGGCTTTTTACGACCTAAATAAAAAGCCTTCTGAATTGAGAGCAATTGTAACAAAATTTTTAAAAATTCCACCTGACAGTGACAACTGGTCTGAATCTCCAAATATAGATGGTGAGGTTGAACAACTTTTAGAAAGTTGTGAATGGTATTCGATTTATGATATAATAGAACGAATCATTCAGAAACTCAACTTTGCTGAGAAAAAAAAATTCACTAATGAAATAAATGACTATTTTATTACCAATGGTATAGGTTGGAAAATTGTAAATGAACATATTGAAACTCGTGGAGATGAAGTGTTTGAAACAACTGTCAAGACTGTAGCGTCAGTTCTTGAAACAGCAATGTTGCAAACAGCTGCAACCGAAATAAGAGAAGCGATTAATGATTTGTCGAGACGGCCAACACCAGACATAACGGGTGCAATACAACATTCATTGGCTTGTTTAGAATGTGTTACAAGAAAGTATCTCGGTGACTCAAAATCAACACTTGGAGATTTGATGAGAAAATTTCCTGGTGCAATTCCTTCACCTCTCGATCAAGCCATTACAAAAATTTGGGGCTTTACGTCAGAACAAGGTAGGCATTTAAGAGAAGGACAAGTTCCTGAGTATTTAGAGGCAGAACTGGTCGTGGCAGTAACTTCTGCGATTGCCACTTATTTAGGTAAAAAAATTGTATAAGATGAATTTCCACATCTACGTCCACGGCGTCAGCAATCTGATACAACAAGGCACAGACGAAAACGGCAAATTATACAAAATCTATTATAAAGACGAAAATTAGAAAAAGATATGCTCGACAACCCCGAAATCCATAACCGCCGAAGCATCCGCCTGAAAGGATACGATTATTCACAGGCTGGATTGTATTTTATAACAATATGTACGCAAAACCGCGTATGTTTGTTTGGAGAAATCTGTCGGGGCGCACCTGTGTGTGCGCCTAATGTGTGTGCGCCCGAAATGATATTGAACGATGCCGGCAAAATGATTGATAAATGGGTAATCGAAACGCAAAATAAATTTTCGGACATTGAAATACACGATTACGTTATTATGCCCAACCATTTTCACGCAATCATTGCCAATAACGGCACAGGCAATCCAGTAGGGGCAGACCTGCGTGTCTGTCCCGATAGAGAATGCGCACACGCAGGTGCGCCCCAACCGCCCCAACCGCCCCAACATATTGGTTCGCCGTTATATTCGGTTGTCCAATGGTTCAAGACAATGACAACCAATGAATATATTCGCGGCGTAAAAACATTAAATTGGCAACCGTTCGACAAAAAATTATGGCAACGCAATTATTACGAACACATTATACGTAACGATCAATCCTATCAAAATATATCCGATTACATTCTGAATAATCCGTTGAAATGGACAAAAGACACTCTGTTTCACGCATAGAGGGAATCCGTGCGACTGTTTCTCCAGGAATTGCTGCCTGACGAGCGGCGGCAGGGGTTCGGCCTTCTACTTTTTGGAGCTTACAGGAGCTGCAGGGCTATCCAGGCGCAGGCTTCGGCGTCGGCAAGGGCGTGATGGTGGTTGCTGAGGTCGTATCCGCAGTGATTGGCTACTGTGTGGAGCTGATGGTTGATGAGTTGGCGACCGAAATGGCGGCGGGAGGCGCGGCAGGTACAGAAAAACGTGTAGTCGGGGTAATCCATCTGGTAGGTTTTATGGACGGCGCGCAGGCATCCTTCGTCGAAGGGACTGTTGTGGGCTACTAAGGGGAGGCCGCTGATCCGTGGGGCGATCTCGGCCCAAACTGTGGGGAAGATGGGAGCGTTGGCTGTGTCTTCTGCGCACAAACCGTGAACGCGGGTGCAGAAATAGGAGTAATATTCAGGCTCCGGACGAATCAAACTGTATATGCGATCAACAATTATCCCGCTCCGCACTATTACTATCCCTACGCTGCAAACGCTGGAGCGTGCGCCGTTGGCAGTCTCAAAATCTATGGCAGCAAAATCTTTCATTATTATTCGATTAAATTATCCTACGGAGGCTTCTATTCCATATAAGGCGAAGATGGAGCGGGCATGGGCGAGGTGATCGGAACTGGGAACAGACATAGGATGGCGATCGGGATTGTACAGCGTTCCGAGCTTGGCGTGTTTGCTGTGTCCAAGGTCGTGATAGGGCAAAAATTGGAGGCTGTGGGGACGTGTGGGAAGCTCGGCGAGGAAGCGGGCCGAGGCCTGGAGATTCTCGTCGTCGGCATTGATGCCTTCGATGAGCGGGATGCGGATCGTGAATGGCTTACGGGCCTCGGATACGGTGCGGATGTTGGCAAGGATGCCCTCGTTCGGCGCCCCGCAGTAGTATCTGTGCTTGGCTGAGTCGATGAGCTTGAGATCGACGAGGAACAGATCTGTCTCCGGAATGATTGTCGATAGGGTTGCGGGGCTAGCGTAGAGGCTGGTATCGACGGTGCGATGGAGGTCGAGCCGTCCGCATCGAACGAGGAGGTCGGCCAGAGCTGTGGGCTGCATCAAGGGCTCTCCGCCGCAAAATGTAACGCCGCCGCCCGACTGATCCATGAAGGGTATCTCCTTCTCTATCTCCTTCATAATCTTTTCTGCCTTGTATTTTCTACCCGATATTTCCATTGCTTTCGTGGGACATGCTTCGACGCACTGCCCGCAAACGGTGCACAGCATCGGATTCGTTACGATGCCGGCTGTTGCGACGGTCAGGGCGTAGGCTGGGCAGGCGTCTATGCACGATCGGCATCCGATGCACCTTTTTGCCGTATAGAGCTTCTGCGGATGCGGTGCGATTCCCTCGGGATTGTGGCACCAGATGCAGGAGAGCGGGCAGCCTTTGAAAAAGACGGTGATGCGGATGCCGGGCCCGTCGTTGAGGGCGTATCGCTTGATGTCGAACAGTAGAGGCATCGTTCAGAAGCCCTCCTGCTCGGTGCGAGCTATGATATCGGCTTGCAAGTCTGCGTTCATGTCGTTGAAATAGTCGCTGTACCCGGCCATGCGAACGAGCAGGTCGCGATAGTCTTCGGGCTTCTGCCGGGCGGCGAGCAGCGTGGCGGTATCAACCACATTGAACTGTATATGATGCCCTCCCAGAGCGAAGTAGGTACGGATGAGCGCGGCCAGCTTGGCAATATTGTCGTCCGATTTCAGCAGGCTGGGGAGGAAGCGCAGGTTGAGCAGCGTTCCGCCGCTCCTGACCTGGTCGAGCTTGCCGAGCGATTTCACGACGGACGAGGGGCCATGCGTGTCGGCTCCGTGCGAAGGCGATGTGCCGTCGGATATGGAGGTGAAGGCGAGGCGTCCGTTGGGAGTGGCGCCGGTCACTTTCCCGAAGTACACATGGCAGGTGGTTGAGAGCATGTTGAGCCTGAAAGTCTCCCCCTTGGTGTTCGGCCGGCCGTCGATGGCGGCGTACAGGTCGTTGTAGATGCGGCCGGCGAGGTCGTCGGCCTCCCTGTTGTCGTTTCCGAAGAAGGGAGTGCGGTTGAGGATAAGCTGGCGCTGCCGTTCGTGCCCGCGGAAGTTATCGGCCAGCATCTTCAGCATCTCGTCCATGCCTATTGTGCCGCCGAAAACATGGGTCTTGAGTACGGAAAGGCTGTCGGTCACGGTTCCGAGGCCGGTGCACTGTATGTAAGTCGTGTTATAGCGTGGGCCGCAGTCGTAGTAGTCGCGTCCGCGGGCTATGCAGTCGTCTATAAATAGTGACAGGAAGGGCGCGGGGGCGTATTTGGCGAACATTCGGTCTATATAGTTGCTGACTTTCACTTTTTGGTCGATGATATAATGCAGTTGGCCGACAAATGCAGAGTACAGGCTGTCGAAGGATGCGAATGATGAGGCCTCGCCTGTTTGCAGGCCCACGAGCTTGCCGCTTAGTGGATCGACGCCGTTGTTCAGGGTGATTTCGAGTATCTTGGGTACGTTGAGATAGCCGGTCAGCAGGTAGGCTTCCTTGCCGAAGGCTCCTACTTCAATGCATCCGCTGCATCCGCCCTCGCGCGCGTCGTCAAGCGTTTTTCCCTGGCGGAGCATCTCCTGAACGTAAACGTCGGGATTGAAAACCGAGGGGTATCCGTGTCCCTGGCGGATAAGCTTGCAGGCGGCTCGCAGGAACCGTTCGGGAGTGGCGGCTCCGACATGAACCGAAAAGCCCGGTTGCAGGATGTGTAGCTCCTCGCCGATTTCGAGCATCATGTACGAGAGTTCGCTCACGGCATTGCTTCCGTCGGGCCTGATGCCACCTATGTTGATGTTGGTGAAATCGTTGTAGGTTCCGCTTTCGCGCGCGGTTATGCCCACCTTCGGCGGTGCGGGTTGGTTGTTCACTTTTATCCAGAAGCAGCAAAGGAGCTCCTTGGCCTGATCGCGGCTGAGAGTGCCGTCGGCAGTTTCCTTCTCGTAGAAGGGCTGCAGATGCTGGTCGAAGTGTCCCGGATTCATGGCGTCCCATCCGTTCAGCTCCGTGATGGTTCCCAGATGCACAAACCAGTACATCTGCACCGCCTCCCTGAAGTTTCGCGGAGCATGGGCCGGCACCCGTCGGCACACTTCGGCTATGCGATACAGCTCCACGACACGTTCGGGAAGCATCTTGGCATTGGTCAGCTCCGCGGCCATCTGCTCGGCCAGCTCGGCATGCCTCTCGGCGAACACTATGGCCGCATCGCAGGATATAGCCATGGCCGTGAGCTCCTCCCGCCTGTCGGTGGCTTCGGGATCGTTGATGAAGTCGAGGCCGGCTATTTCGCGTGCTATGCGATCTTTCAAATCGAGCAGGCCGCTGCTATATATCTTGCCGTCGAGAGCGGTATGCCCCGGCGCGCGCTGCTCCATAAATTCGGTGAAAAGGCCTGCCTCGTACAGCGCCCGCCATGATTGCGGCACGTGGCCGAAGATTCGTTCGCGCATGCTTCGTCCTGTCCAGTAGGGAATAACCTCGCGGGCGTAGGCCGCTATATCTTTCTCGCCGACGGCATAGCGCTGGAGCTCGCGAGTATTGAGCACCTGCAGATCCTCAACACTGTGGCAGGTGAGTTCGGGGAAGGTCGGAACAGCCTTGGGCCGCGGGCCGCGCTCGCCCACTATCAGCTCGTCATCGCCTATATATATGGTTTTGCGCTTACATATTTCGAGGAAGTTCAGCGCCCTCATCACCGGAACCGAGTATTTCCCCTCGTTCTCTTTGTAAAAGCCTGTGGTGATCAGGGCTCTCTCTATGGATACCGATGGCTCGGCTTCTACGGACAGGGTTCGCAGGCGCTTGATCCTGTCGTTCATGCCGCCTACGTTCGATTCAATGGCGGAGGCGAAGTTTGACGCACTCCCGGGCGCACGTTGTGGGATAATCATACTATATAATAATGTATAGAGAAACGGCATGGCTGCGGTGTATGGAAGCCATGCCGAGATTCACAGGTTTATAAATTAAGCAGCCTCCTGAAAGAAGGCGTAAGCACCTCCGTTATACTGCTGTACGGCGCTTCGAACGCCCAGTCGGAATCGACGCCGGCGATAATCCCCGGAGGCGACGGAAGATAGATGCCCAGGCTCTTGTCGGTCAGGTAAAAACCATATTCGCCCGACGACGACAGCTCGGCTGCTATCAACTCGGCCGCATTGGCAATGACCACATTGGGCTTGACCTGCAAAAACTTCCCCGACGAGAAAGCGTTGATAATGGCTTCCGTCGATACGATGAAGTTATCCGTACTGCCGGAAAAGTCGCCCGTCTCGAGATCGAAAATCTGCGAGTCCAAATCTTCGCGCTTAATAGGCGAGCTGAACGAAAGCTCCGAGCGGACAGCTATATACTTATCCGCAATAATGGCGTACTTCGCCTTGGCCCTGACCTTCACCTCATCCTCAATGTTAACCGTCGGCCAGATGGCGAAAGTATGAAGCTCATCGTTGATCTTGTCCTGCAATCCACTGCCGGACAGTCCCGAAACCTGTATGTACTCAATCTGCGATTCGCCCACCGACGTCGACTCCACTTTAGCCGTAATCTTGCCGGAGCCGCCCTTCTGCCCCGTCGAGCAGGATGCAAGGAGCAGCGTGATGGAGAGCGCTGCGATAATTCTTTTTCTCATATATGATATGTTTTAAAATTTATAGTTGCCGCAAAGATATTTTAAATTAATTAAGAGTTACAACAGCGCTCACCGGCAAATGATCGGAGGGATAATACCTGCCGTCGTTATCCGTCAGAGTGACATACTTGGCGACGCTGAACTGCCGGCTCACGAAGATGTAGTCGATACGCTCGCCTATGGGGTTCGCGAATCTGCGGTTGAAGGTGCCGATAGGGCCGTAGGGTGGGGTAGACGAGGCGGTGCGGGCGTCGCGAAGGAAGTCGGACAGCGCGCGTATCTGCTCGGTTTCAGGCGTGGAGTTGAAGTCGCCGGTGCATATCACCGGAGCGTCGCCGGCAATCTCGCGAATCTTCTCAACCATGAGTTTGCCTGATTCGCGACGGGCCGTTACGCCCTGATGATCAAAGTGAACGTTGAAGACGTAGAACTCTGCGCCGCTTGCCTTATCGGCAAACTTTGCCCAGGAGCAGATGCGGTTGCAGCATGTTGCATCCCAGCCTTTGCCTGGTCGATCGGGGGTTTCGCTGAGCCAGAAGTTGCCCGAAAGGCGTATCTCCAGCCTGTCTTTACGATAGATGATGGCCGAATGTTCGCCCGCCTCTTTACCATCGTCGCGTCCGGCTCCACAATAAGCGTATTGCGGAAGCTCACAAATGTCGCGCAACTGATGTAGAAATCCCTCCTGCGTACCGATAATGTCGAACTCGTGGAAGAGTACCAGCGCCTTTACATTGTCGCGTCGGTACGTCCAGGCATTAAGGCTGTCCGCCTTGGTATCCATCCTGAGATTGTAGGTTGCAACCCTCAGGCCGGCGCCGCTCTGTCCGTGCATGGCCGTCGGGAGTGAAATAATAATCGAAATAATGATAATGAAGTGCTTCATGATTCTGTTGTTTTTAAAGATTAATAAAGGAATATGCATTTAAAAAGGATATCCAACCCCAAAGTGCCAGGCGAAATTGTCGCGCAGGTTAGGGCGGGATATTGCCCATCGGCGACTGCTTTCGGCCTGGGGATCGTAGGCCTTAAATCCGAAGTCGAGGCGGAACACGGCAAAGTCGAAGTCCAGCCTGAACCCAATCCCGTACGACACGGCTATCTCCTTGTAGAACCTGCGGAAGTCGAAGTTGCCGTTGAGCTGCTCGGCGTAAGGGCGTATGGTCCAGATGTTACCCGCGTCGGCAAAGAGAGCCAGCTCGAGGTTCCACATCAGCTTGCTGCGATACTCGACGTTAGCATCCAGCCGTATGTCGCCGGCCTGAGTGATGAAGTCGGCCGAATCTTTGGACATGCTGCCGGGGCCGAGCGTTCGGACGGACCAGCCTCGGACGCTGTTGGCTCCGCCGGCAAAGTAGCGGCGCTCGAAAGGTATCTTCGAGGCATTGCCGTAGGGCGCGGCAAGGCCGATGCCGAGGTGGAAGGCCAGCCGGTTGCGATCGTCAATCACCACGCCCTTCCCAAAGTCGAGATCGAGCTTGGCGTACTGCGAATATTCAATGCCGAACAGCACATATCGGCCGTTGGCGTTCCGCGGAGCGTCTATTATACCCGACAGGGCATTCAGCAAATTCCCCGCAATCTCGAACGAAGCCCGTATCGACTGGGTGTTGCGCCTGCGATATTGAGGATCGTAATTGTTGAAGGCGTATGTATAGCCGGAGCTCATTATGAACTGCTCAACGTAGTGATATTGGCGCGTAGCTTCGGGAAGCGACTGCAGGAAGGGGAGGCTGATGCGCGGCAGGAACAGATAGTCTACATTGACCAGGTTTATGCTGTGCCGCGAGGCCGACCCAACGTGATTCTGCCAGTTATAGCCCCAGCGACCCGACACCACGGCGCGCTCGTATTCGGGCCGCGTCTGGCGGTTGTAGCTGATGCGCAAATCGGTGGCGGCCACGGCGTTTATCCTCCGTCGGAACTGCTCCGTGATGAAGGGGAACAGGATGCGCGGAAAGGATAAGGAGGCCTCGCCGCCAATCTCCCAGTAGTTGTTCTGCCCAAATTCCGACATGCCCGTGAGAGCCTCGTAGGCCCCACGGATGCGTATGGCGAAGGATTCGGAGCCGCGGAAGAGGTTGCGGTGCCTGTAATTGGCCGAGGCGGCCGCCCCGAAGTCGCCCGCCGAGTTGGTGCCTTCGAGCTCGACGCCAAAGCCGTGCGTCTTGGCAGGCGTGGTGAGGATCAGGGCCGAAAGCCAAAGCGAGTCGTTCTCCTCGCTTTCCTCAAAGCGGATGCTGGTGTTGCGCAGGGCCGACATGGCCGAGAGGGCTGAGTAGGTGCGGTCTATGCTTCGCTCGTCGAATCGCTCGCCGGGAACGATGTAGGAATGTTGCCGCAAGACGTTGGGACGCAGCGTACGGCCGTTTTTCCCGTAGACTATCGCCAGCGAGCGCGTCCGAACCGTGTCGGTGGCCAAGGCAATAGACTCGTCGGGCCGTAGAGGATCGTAGTCCGTCCTGATCGTCACATCTTTTATATAGTAAGGCCGGTGGGGAATCTCGCGCGTGGAGCCGTCGGGCATGATGCGTCGGTTGGGAAACATCACCATCTTGAGCTTCACCTGATTAGCTGCGCTGTCGGCCAGGTATCCAAGGTTTTCGCGGTTGAAAGTATAGTAGCCGTTCCGTCGCAGCAGCGATGTTATCCGCAGGCGCTCCTTGTCCAGCATGTCCCTGTCGAACAGGTCGCCGGGCTTCACGAGCGGAACGTAATCGTCGGGCGAGGTGCGCAGGGCGGCGCTAAGCCAGGTGCGGGGCGGCGATTTCAGCCGGGCAATGCTGTCGGCTTCAGCATTATTGAGCAGCAAACTGTGAGAATTGATAATGCAAGGCTCATTGGAAATAAGCGTATACGTCACCGTAGCCTTCTGGCGCCGCGACGTATCCACCGAAGCCTGCGCCGAAGCATTTACATATCCCTTGTTAATCATGTATCGCTCCAGCTCCTCAACCGATTTATGCACAAGCCCCGTGTCGAGAATCACCGGAGCCTCGCCCATCTTCCTAAGCTGCTTGTTGAGCCACCGCTCAGGATTGCGGCCAGACCATCCGTAAACGTACAACTGCCACTTCAGCAGGCCGAACGACCTGAAGTTGGGTTGCTGCCTGAGGTAGGGCCTCAGCTCCGTAGCGGAATGATCCTTATTGTCCGAACGAATCTCAACCTTATCAAGCAGATACTCATTATCGCCAACAAACTTCACCGAGCTGCACGACAGCAGCATGCCCGATCCGCATATAAAAAAGAGTACGAATAGAAAACGAATAGAGTTATACATGTTTAATTCAATCAGGCGCAAAAATAATGATCTGTTTTGAATTATAAATTA
>JAITGS010000133.1 GCA_031280435.1 Tannerellaceae bacterium
CCGCCGGAACCGAACAAGCCTGCGAAGGCGTAAAAAAAAGCCCTCCGGAACTTGTCCGAGAGGGCTGAAATATAATGTTGAAACAGAAAAGCTTGACGGCCTACATAATCTCCGGTGGAAATGTCAAAAATGGGGGGGTAAAATGCAATATTTCGCCGCCGATTGTTCGGCAACGATACCTTATATATAATATGTCATCAGTAATCACCCGGAATTTCATGTCGGTATTATTTTTTTTAACGTTGGCAAAGATAAAGAATATTTCTATTCTCCAAATTTTCGAGTGATTTTTTTGGGGAATAAGTGGGAAGAGTTGAGGATATGGCTTGGCGGAAATGATTTTTTAACATTAGCCCTCATTTGCACAAGCCTGCGAAAAAGTGCATCTTTACCGACCTTTAAGGTGCGAAAAAATGTTGTAAAACCTCTTAATAAGGTGCGAAAAAATGTATAGACAAAGGATTAAACAGCTAAAAGAGTGGCAACTGCAAACAAACAGGAAACCGCTCGTACTTTTAGGCGCCCGGCAAGTGGGCAAAACCTGGCTTGCCCAAGAATTCGGCAGGGCGGAATACCGGCAAATGGTATATATAAACTTTGAGCGGGCCGACAAGCTACGGGATAATTTTCTGCACGACCTTGATCCCAAACGCCTCATTACCGATTTTGAAATCTATGCAGGCTTCAAAATCAGGCCCGACGACACGCTTATAGTGCTTGACGAGATTCAGGTTGCACCGCGCGGCATTACTTCGCTGAAATATTTTTGCGAGGAAGCCCGCGAATATCACATCATAGCGGCCGGCTCGCTGCTGGGCGTCAACATTCATCAGGGCGAGTCGTTTCCGGTGGGCAAAGTCGATATTATGGAGCTACGCCCTATGTCGTTCTGCGAATTTCTGCTCGCAGTGGGCGAAACAGGCCTGGCCCGTATTCTCGCCGAAAAATTGTGGGATGCCATACCGCCTGTTGCCGAGAAATTCAAGCTGTTTCTGAAATATTATTTTTTCGTTGGGGGTATGCCCGAGGCCGTTGCCGCTTTTGCCGAAGACCGCGACTGGAAAAAGGTGCGCAGCATCCAGAACAGAATCCTGCAAGCCTATCGCAGCGACTTCTCGAAACACGCCCCAAAAGAGGTTTTGCCGCGCATCAATATGGTGTGGGATAACATTCCGGCCCAGTTGGCAAAGGAAAATAAGAAATTCATCTACGGCTTGATTCGCGAAGGTGCGCGGGCTAAAGATTTCGAGATGGCCATTCAATGGCTCACCGACGCCGGCCTGTTGCACAAGGTGTGCAGCATTTCAAAGCCGGCCTTGCCGCTTGTGGCCTATCAGCAGCTCTCGGCTTTCAAACTGTACCACAACGATGTGGGACTGCTTGGAGCCATGTCGCGGCTAAACGCAAAAACGCTCATTGACGGCGATGCTGTTTTTGGAGAATTTAAGGGCGCACTGAGCGAGAACTTTGTTTTCCAGCAACTCAAACTCCGGGATGAATGGTCGGTGAATTATTATCCCTTTGGAAACGGCAGATACGAACTCGACTTTGTTATCCAAAACGAGGAAGACGACCTAATCCCCATAGAAGTAAAGGCCGGCGAAAACCTTAGGGCGCAGAGCTTCAAACTCTTCTGCGAAAAACACAAGCCGCAAAACGCCATCCGCACCTCGCTTGCCGACTACCGCAAAGAAAGCCGGATGACAAATGTGCCTCTGTATATTATAGGCGACTGGTTTAATTAAGCCGTCATCCACAGGGGGAAGGTTCGGAAAGCTATTCACGTCCCCCTTAGGGCATACACATATTATATATATAGCACAAAGAAAAATGCGCGGAAGAACGAAGCCATAAAGCAGTCCCGGAGCAGAGGCCGCGCGGGCGAGATTAGTTTGGAAGCCTGCGGAGGATTATCTTTGCCGAAAAAAAATATCAGGAATGTTGTCCGACCGAATTTATATGCAAAGATGCCTCGCGCTGGCCCGACACGGAGCCGGACGAACGAGCCCAAACCCAATGGTGGGAGCCGTCGTTGTGCACAAAGGGAAGATAATAGGCGAGGGCTATCATCGCCGCTACGGAAGCGAACATGCAGAGGTGATGGCCATAAAAGCCGTCGGCAACCAAAGTTTGCTGCAAGAATCGACCATATACGTAAACCTTGAGCCATGCTCGCATTACGGACACACGCCGCCCTGCGCCGCCCTCATCATCAACAAAAAAATACCAAGAGCGGTGATAGGCTGCCTTGACCCCTTCCCCGAAGTGTCCGGCCGAGGAATAGCCATGCTGCGGGCGAGCGGCACGGACGTGACCTTAGGCGTCCTGGAGGCCGAAGCCACAGAGTTAAACCGCGAGTTCATCACTTTCCACACGCACAGGCGCCCGTACATATATCTGAAATGGGCCAGGAGCTCGGACGGATTTATAGACAGGCACAGGAGCAGCTCCGACGAACCTCCGACGGTTTTATCATCAGAGCAAAGCCTCCAGGCCGTGCATCGCAAGCGGGCCGAAGCGGCTGCAATAATGGTGGGCACTCGAACGGCCATTCTCGACAATCCTACCCTCTCGGTGCGCAGATGGGCCGGCACCTCGCCCGTCAGAGTCACTCTCGACCGCAAGCTCTCCATACCGGCAACGCACAGGCTTCTGGACGGCTCGCTGCCTACTATTGTCTTCACCGAAAAAGATGCGGCTTCGCGGCCGAACTTAGAGTACGTACAGATACGATTTGGCCCCGATACCCTGCATCAAGTGCTTGAAAACCTGTATGACAGGCGGCTGCTGTCGCTGATAGTTGAAGGCGGAACAACTTTGCTCGAATCATTCATGTCGGAGAACTTATGGGACGAAATTCAGGTTGAAACAACCCCAATAAGGCTGGAGAACGGCGTGCGGGCGCCATTGCTAAAATGTGAAACTAATATAAATATTTGCACAGTAACCAGATGAACATAAAAATGTTTTTATATTTGTCTCCCGATATTCAGACATATATATATCAGAGAATGAAGAAAAATCTTGCAATGTTAGCGCTGATGAGTTTCGTCGTGATGTTGATGCCCTCATGTTTAGGAAGTGGTGACGAAACGGACGTTTCCGCATATAAGGATGCTCAGATAGCGTCCTTTGTTTTATCTCATGATTCTATTGCATCACTTGGAAGCCTGAAATTTACAATCGACCAGATAAACGGATATATATTCAATATGGATTCCCTGCCGTATGGTACCCAAATAGAAAAGGTGATTTGCACAGTTACGTACAGATCCGGCACAAACGGCGTTCAGGTAACGCAGGAGGCCTTGGGCGATTCCACGATAGTTTGGAACGGAAGCGACTCGCTCGACTTCTCCCGACCTGTGAAGTTCGTTACCTATGCGTACGATGGAATGAGCAAGAAGACCTATACGGCCAAAGTCAATATCCATCAGGTTCAGCCCGATACAATGGTATGGGAGCGATACCTTGCTCCGGTTGCCGGCTTTGCGTCGCAGGAAATGAAAGTGCTGGAATCGTCAGGGCAATTAGTAATGTATACGAAAACATCCGAAGGCCTTCGCAGATTCATATCAACGTGGCCGGCCAATACTTGGAATCCCGCAGAGCTGCAAGGCCTCCCGGCAGCAACTGCTCTCGACCAGATATGCGTATTGCAGTCGGGAACTTCCTACGCCGTAGCGAACAACTCCCTGTACTCTTCCTCCGACGGCGCTTCGTGGAGCCAAACGGCAGAGGCTCCGGCGGTGAAAGCTATTCTGGGCGCATTGAAAGCCGACAGAAACAAGCCGTCGCTTCTGACGGCCGTAATAGAATCGGAGGGGCAGAATTATTTCGCAGCTATGGACGAATCCGGCGAATGGACGCAAGGCGAAGCCGTTCCCGATAACTTTCCGCTGAAAGGATTTGCTACCGCACAATACGAGCAGATGGGATTTGAATATCTGCTGGCAGGCGGCGGACGCGACCTTCAGAACCGCTTGGTGGGTGCAGTCTGGGGAACCTCGAACGGCATGCAATGGTCGCAGCTGACGCGCAAGAATTTCAGCTCTCTCATCGAGCGCGAAAGCCCCATCATAGTCAGATACGACAATATGCTGTATCTGACGGGTGGATTTGGCGCCGACGGAACGGTTGACAAAACGATATACCAATCGCCCGACAACGGCATCAGTTGGACATCGCGCGACAGCCTTATACTGTTCCCCGACGAATACATTCTGCGCGGAAACGCCTCGGCGGCAACTTATGCGGGCCACTTGTACCTGTTCGGCGGAAAAACCGGAATCGGCAGCCTGCATCTCGACGAGATATGGCGCGGGCATATAAATCGGCTGCTTTTTGAGAATTGATAAAACGGGCATGGTTTCGGTACCTCACAAACGAGTCTGCATGATCGCCCTGACGGTGAGTTTGATGTCAACACTTCGCGCACAGGAATACAAATATGAAATCGGAGGAATGACGGGCGGCTCTTTCTATATGGGCGATGCCAATAAGAACCAACTGTTTGCATCAATCCATCCCTCGTTCGGAGGCGTATTCCGATATAATTATAACCTGAGATGGGCCGTGAAAGCCGATTTGATGTGGGGACAGGTTTCAGGAACCACTATTGGAGGCAGCAACGCCTTTCCGAGCCCTGCGCAAACATCATTCACCCGCAATTTGTTTGATATAGGCGGGCAGATGGAATTTAATTTCTTGCCGTACAGTGATAAGTTCGCATATCTGAATGCACAGCGCTTAACACCTTATATATTTATAGGACTTGGAGCGACGCTGGCTCCCGGAGGCGGCGAAACTTTTGCGGGAATCAATATTCCTGTGGGAGCAGGCCTGAAGTATAAGATAAAAAGCCGAATCAACCTCGGTGTGGAATTTTCAATGAGGAAGCTGTTTGGCGACAACTTCGACAGTGCATCGCTGAAGGCGCCGTACGGAATCGAAAGCGGCGGATGGAAAAATCAGGATTGGTATTCGTTTTTGCTGCTGTTCGTAACGTGGGACTTCGGACTGCGCTGCGGAACATGCAATAACAGGTACACAACAGTCAAATAAAAATCAAAAAACTGCTAAGAAAGCATGTCGCTGATAAACGAAATAAAAACAAATCCCATACCTGCGCATATAGCCATAATAATGGACGGTAACGGCAGATGGGCCAGGTTGCAGGGCAAAGATCGCAGCTTCGGACATCAGGAAGGTGTTACATCCGTGCGTAAAGTCGTGAAAGCTGCTGCCGCAATTAATTTGCCTTATCTAACGATATATACATTCTCCGATGAGAATTGGAAGCGTCCGGAAGCCGAAGTTCAAGCATTAATGTCGCTTCTTGTGGTTGCGGTTCAACGGGAGACGCCCGACCTGATGCGCAACAATGTGAGGCTGCTTGCAATAGGTAATCTCGGCAAATTGCCCGGCATGGCCCGTCAAGCCTTGGAAGAATGTATGGGGCAAACGTCGAGCAATACCGGAACTACTCTTGTATTAGCCTTGAGTTACTCGGCTCGCCTGGAAATCACGGAGGCAACACGATGCATAGCTGCCCAAACAGCCTCCGGAGCCTTGCAACCCGAAGACATAAGCGAAAAAATGCTTTCGGAGCATTTATGGACTAAAGATATCCCTGACCCGGATTTATTGATACGAACGGGAGGCGAAAAGAGAATCAGTAATTTTCTGTTGTGGCAAATGTCATACTCGGAACTCTACTTTACCGATATTTTCTGGCCCGACTTTAAAGAGCAACAACTATATGAAGCTATATTGTATTATCAGAAGCGCGAACGGCGTTTCGGCAAAACGAGCGAACAACTAAATCTCTAAGAACGATGACGGTGAGAAAATTGAATCATAAATTAGTGGCGTGTGTTATTCCTTTAGGATTTGCGTTTGGAACATTTGCTCAAGAGTCTGTCGACACGATTCGTACAGAGCAGGATAAGCCTGTTCCGGTGATTTCGTATTCGTTAGCCCCGCACAAGTATCAGATAGCCGGAATAACAGTTTCGGGAGTGAAGAAAGAACAGTACGAGGATTTCACTATAATTGGGATAACGGGATTGTCGGTTGGCGATCTGGTTTCGATTCCCGGCGAGGAAATCACGGCAGCGATAAAAAGAATAGACCGTCACGGACTGTTTTACGATCCTCAAATACTCGCAACCAAGATAGAGGGCAATCAAATATGGCTGGAAATAAAACTAAAGCAACGCCCGCGCATCTCGCAGGTCAATTATAACGGGATTAAGAAAAGCGAACGCGAAGAACTTGAAGCTCGCCTCGGATTTAGACGCGGTTATCAGATGACGCCTAACTTGATGGATCGAGCTAAAACACTTATCCAAAAATATTTCGACGGGAAAGGATTCAAGAATATAGATGTAGATATTACGCAAAAGGATGACCTGTCGCACGAAGGAGAAGTGATTGTAGATATTAATATTGACAAAAACGAAAAGACCAAGATCGACAGGATTGTGTTTATAGGCAACGAGGCACTCAACGAGAAGCAACTCAAGAAAGCTATGAAGAAAACAAACGAAACATTCTCCTTAAAGCGCAGACTGATCACAAGCGTTCTCGAAATCTTCAGCACAAAGAAGTTTACCTCTGAAGAATACGAAAACGACAAAAAACTCCTCATCGACAAATACAACGAATACGGCTACCGCGATGCCACTCTAATATCCGACAGCATAGCTAATATTAATGAGAAACGCATAGCTATATACCTCACCGTTGATGAAGGGCAGAAGTATTATCTCAAGAATATAGACTTCGTTGGCAATACTCATTATCCGACGGAATATTTGGAGCTATTGCTGCAAATGAAGCCGGGCGACGTGTACAATCAGAAGAAGCTGAACGAGCACCTGATGACTAACGATGATGCTGTTGCCAATCTGTATATGAACAACGGCTATCTCTTTTTCAATGCCGATCCCGTTGAGGTTGAGGCCGAGAATGACTCTATCTCTCTTGAAATCCGAATCCAGGAAGGCCCGCAGGCAACAATCAACCGGATTATAATCGAAGGCAACGACAGGCTCTATGAAGACATCATCCGTCGGGAATTGCGCGTCAAGCCGGGCGAGCTGTTCAATCGCGACGCCTTGATCCGCTCAATTCGCGAGTTGGCTCAGATGGGGCATTTCGATCCGGAGAACATGAATCCGGTGCCTATACCGAATCCGGATAACGGAACGGTCGACATACAGTTTCCTTTAGTATCCAAGGCAAGCGACCAGGTGGAGTTTGCAGCAGGATGGGGGCAGACGGGAGTGATAGGTAAGTTGAGCTTGAAGTTTACCAATTTTTCGGTGAAGAACCTGTTGTATCCCAGTTCCTACAAAGGCGGAGTTATTCCGCAGGGCGAAGGTCAAACGCTTATATTGAGCGGACAAACGAACGGACGCTACTATCAATCGTACAACATATCATTCATGGACCCATGGTTCGGCGGTAAGCGCCCGAATGCCCTGAACGTAAGCCTCTACTTCATGAAGCAAACCGGAGTGAACCAGGATTATTACAGCCAGAGCATGGCATCCTATCCATATTACGGAGGAGGTTATGGCAGCGGTTATGGTTACGGCGGTTACGGAGGAGGTTACGGCGGTTACGGAGGAGGCTACGGCGGCTACGATTACAGCAACATGTACGAAAACGCCTACGACCCGAACACATATATCATGATGCTCGGAGGATCGGTTGGCTACGGCAAACGCATGAACTGGCCCGACGACTTTTTCCAGTTCATGGTATCGCTGAACTATCAAATGTACATGCTCCGCAATTGGAACTACTTCGGCTATCCGAACGGCTCGAGCCATAACATTAACCTGGAGTTCCTGCTCCAACGCAGCTCAATCGACAACCCCTTATACACACGCAGAGGCTCGCAGTTTACCTTCTCGGTAAGCGCAACGCCCCCCTATTCGCTCTTTGACGGCATCGACTATGCTTCGCTCGGCAATACCGACAAAGACGCACAGACAAGATACCGCATGCTTGAATATCACAAATGGAAATTCAAGGCAAAGGTATTCTCGCCGCTATTGCCCCTCGAAAGCGTCAAGCGGACGCCCGTATTGATGACGCGCGTGGAATACGGCTTCGTAGGGCACTATACCCCTTATAAGCTCTCCCCCTTTGAATTGTTCTACATGGGAGGCGACGGCATGACCGGCTACACAGGCGGAATGGGCTATGAAACCATAGGCCTTCGCGGATATGAGAACGGTAGCATAGCCGGCAGCTCGTACGACTACGGATTTGCCTATTCGCGCCTCAGCATGGAGCTACGCTATCCGTTCCTGCTCGAACCTTCCTCAACCATATACGGCCTTGCCTTTGTAGAAGCGGGAAATGCATGGTTGCGGCTCAAAGACTTCAACCCGTTTGCACTCAAGCGCTCGGCCGGCGTTGGAGTACGCATCTTCCTGCCTATGATAGGACTGATGGGAATCGACTGGGGGTATGGATTTGACGTTCCCGATCGCAGAAGCCAGCGGGGCGGAAGCCAGTTTCACTTCATAATCGGGCAAGAGTTTTGATTAACACTATTTAGCCTCCTCTCTTATAAACAATCGCGAACAATTGCAGTCTTAGTAATATAAACTTTTAAATAAAAAAGAATATGAAAAAAATAATTGTCTTATTGACACTGACGCTCCTCTGCACAATAGCCGCAGAGGCACAGAAGTTCGCTCTTATCGACATGGAATATATATTAAAGAATATTCCCGCCTATGAAATGACGAACGAACAGTTGAACCAAGTCTCCAAGAGATGGCAAAATGAAGTGGAAGCACTTCAGCAAGAAGCACAAAACATGTACAAGAACTATCAAAGCGAACTTGTATTCCTCTCTCCCGAAATGAAAACCAAGCGCGAAGAAGCAATAGTTAAAAAGGAACAGGCAGCCCAGGAACTAAAACGCAAATACTTCGGCGCGGAAGGAGAACTCTACAAAAAAAGCGAAAGCCTCATGAAACCCATAAAAGATGAAATATATACAGCCATAAAAGAAATTGCCGAAAGCAGTAACTATCAGGTTGTAGTAGACCGATCTTCCGCTCTGAGCATCTTTTACGCTTCGCCTAAAATCGACATTAGCAACGAAGTCCTGCGCAAATTAGGCTATTCGAAATAAATCCCTAACTTTGCGTGCTTTAGCAACTATTACTAATAAAACTTTATATTATTCCCTACAAAATGAAGAAGCTAATTATCTCATTGTTCATGATCCTCCCTGGTATATTATTTGCCCAGGAAATAAAAATTGCTCATGTGAATTTCCAGGAAGTTTTGCTGGCTATGCCCGAAATCCCAAACATCGAAAAAGAAATGGCCAAGATAACCGAAGAATATCAAAAAGAGCTGGAACTCATGCAAGGCGACTATCAGAAAAAATACATGGACTACGTTGCTCAGCAAGACTCCCTTACCGAAAACATCAAGCTGCGCCGCCAGCAAGAAATACAAGACATCCAGGAACGCCTCAGCAGCCTGTATGAACTTGCACAGAAGGATGTTCCGGAAAAAAGGCAAAAGCTGATACAGCCCGTTCAGGAAAAAGTCCTGAAAGCAATTAAAGACGTAGGCGACGAAAAAGGCTATACCTACATCATGAGCATGGAGCCCGCCCTCTTTCTCTACACCGGCACCGCAGCAGTTGACGCCACTCCATTCGTAAAAACAAAATTAGGACTCAAATAAAATTTGGATTCGTCCGGTTTTATCGGAATCTTTGATTCAGGATACGGAGGGCTTACCATCTTCAACAAGATTCGGCAAGCCCTCCCTTTATATAGCTACCTGTATCTCGGCGACAATGCACGCGCTCCGTACGGCACGCGCTCGTTCGAAGTAGTGTATCGCTTTACGCTGCAAGCTGTTCGGCGACTGTTCTGCGAGGGATGCCAATTGGTTATCCTCGCCTGCAATACCGCCTCGGCCAAAGCCCTGAGAACCATTCAGCAAAAAGACCTCCCCGAAATAGCCCCTATGCGGCGAGTGCTCGGCGTTATCCGGCCAACCGTCGAAGCCATAGACGCTATCAGCCGCAGCAAGCACGTCGGAGTGCTCGGCACCAACGGCACAATCTCGTCCGAATCATATAATATAGAAATCAAAAAACTGTTTCCGCACATCATCACAACCGGCGAGGCCTGCCCAATGTGGGTTCCACTGGTAGAAAACAACGAATTTGCCTCGCCCGGAGCCGATTACTTTGTCGGCAAACATATAAACCACATCCTCGCTGCCGATCCGCTTATAGACACACTCATCCTTGCCTGCACGCACTATCCGCTTCTCATCGACAAAATTGTACGGTATCTTCCGGTCGGCATAACTCTTTTCGAACAGGGAGAGCACGTGGCCCGCAGCTTAGTTGACTACTTGCGGCGACATCCCGAGATGGACAGCCGGCTCGAAAAGCAAGGAACTTGTAGATTCATGACAACCGAATCCCGCGATAAATTCACCGAAACGGCCTCCATCTTTCTCAATCAATCCGTTGAAGTGGAGCAAATTACTTTGGGATGAGACCGCTGGTTGCGCTCGTCATGCTGCTCGCCCTTGCGCTTCCGATCATCGGGCAAGATGACCTCAACAAATATTTTTCGTCTAAAGGGCTGATTGATGCAACCGGCACGGACGCCTCCTTGAAGGTAGAGCTGCGCTATGCCGGTCCCGACAATTTTCTCGGTGAGGCCGTTTACAAGCAAATATCCGGCGCATGGTTGCGTCCGGAAGCCGCCGCAAAGCTGCTGAAAGCCCAAGCCTTGCTGAAAGCCCGTCGCCCCGGCTATTCGCTGCTCATTTACGACGCAGCCCGGCCCATGTCGGTTCAGCGAGCCATGTGGAATTTGGCTCGGAAGGCCGGCAAAGCCAAATATGTCAGCAATCCGGCCAACGGAGGCGGCCTCCACAACTATGGGATGGCCGTTGACCTCACCATAGTCGACGCTTCAGGACAGCCTCTCGACATGGGCGCTCCATTTGACCATTTCGGCCCCGAATCGCATATCAATGATGAAAAAACTCTGCTGCAATCGGGGAAAATAAGCTCCGAAGCATACTCTAACCGCCTGCTTCTCAGAACCATCATGACCCAAGCCGGATTCCGCACCATCCTCTACGAATGGTGGCACTTCAACGCCTGCTCGCGCGAAGAAGCTAAAGCCCGGCTACCCCTACTGTAACTTTTTTCTCCCATAAGCCAACTTGTGCGGTATAGGCCGGGAACCTTCAGTGCATGCACGGGAACCTTCAGTGCGTGCACGGGAACCTTCAGTGCATGCACGGGAACCTTCAGTGCATGCACGGGAACCTTCAGTGCATGCACGGGAACCTTCGGTGCATGCACGGGAACCTTCGGTGCATGCACGGGAACCTTCGGTGCATGCACGGGAACCTTCAGTGCATGCACGGGAACCTTCAGTGCATGCACGGGAACCTTCAGTGCATGCACGGGAGGGAGGTGGGCGGGGCTGCGAGGAGCCGCATCTCTACTGATTTTGTATTATCAGCTAAAAATTAGAAGCTTGATTTTCAGCGCTCTTTACGAGCTGCATCGAGCCGGAGAAAGATGAAAAGGAGAATGGTGAAGCCCCATAGGGATGAGCCGCCGTAACTGAAAAAGGGGAGGGGAATGCCAATGACGGGGGTAAGGCCGACTACCATGCCGATGTTTACAAGCAAATGGACGAAAAAGAGTGATGCGACGCAATGGCCATATATGCGGGCAAAGACGTTTTTTTGTTTTTCGGCAAGGATGTATATGCGGATTATGAGAATGGTGAAGGCGATTACGACGAGGGTGGCGCCAACGAAGCCTTCTTCTTCGCCAACGGTGCAGAAAATGAAGTCGGTGGCCTGCTCCGGAACGTATTTCAGCTTGGTTTGTGTGCCGTTCAGGAAGCCTTTGCCGAGAAATCCGCCGGAACCTATTGCGATTTTCGACTGGTTTACGTTGTAGCCAACGCCGCGGGGATCGTCTTCGAGGCCGAGCACTACTTTTATGCGGGTTTGGTGATGTGGTTCGAGAACATTGTCGAATACGTAGTCGACGGAATAGAGGAATCCGACCGATAAGAGCATGAACAGGAGGATTAGTAGATAGCGCGTTACCCAATTTTTGACGGACAGGTACACGAGATAGCCGGCGGTAAGGAGCATCAGCCCCCAGGCTATCCACACAAAATTAAATTCGACAAACATTGTTGCGCCGACGCCCAGGGCATAGGCTCCGAGGGTTCCTCCGGCTGTGATTTTGAGCTGGAGGGAGTTGGGCTTGATGCTATATGCGATGATGCCGGTCATGATTTGCACGATGGCGAGCACAAGCATTTCGCCTACGGGGGTGGAATAAAAAAATACATCGGCATATTTGAGGCTGAGTACGAAAAATGTCATGGCGCTGATGCCTCCGAGTAGCACGTATCCGCTCATTCCTTCGCGATAAAGCATGAGGAAAAAGGCGAGGAACATGAGTGCGGAGCCTGCTTCTTTTTGCATTATGATGCAGATGATTGGGGTGGCGATCATGGTGAGCGCAATGATGTAGCTCTTGAAGTTGTTGAGCCTAAAGCCGTAAGCGCTCATGTATTTGGCGAGCGCAAGTGCTACGGCGAACTTTGCAAACTCGGCCGGCTGAACGCGCATGGTCCCAATGATAAGCCAGGAGCGCGAGCCTTTGATGTCGGGGGCAACGAATATGGTAATTATGAGCAGGAGAATTATGGCGGCATAAACGAAGTATGCGAATACGCTGAAGAAATCGGCGTCGAGCATCAATATAACGAAAATGAGTACGAAGGAGAGGCCTATCCAGATGAGTTGCGAGCCCGGCCTTCCTGAGGGATTGAACCATCCGACGCTGTCGAACTCGAAGCTTGCGCCGCAGATGCTGAACCATCCGGCAGTCACGAGTAGTACGTACAGCATGATGCTTGCCAGGTCGAGGTTGCTCCAGACTGTTGTTTTTTTAGATGACATTGCGGGGCATGATTGCGAGATTGGTATAGTATTGCTCGTGGTATTTGTGTTCGGGGGTGATTTCTCCTTTGAAATATTTTTCAAGCATAAGGCGGGCGATGGGTACAGCTACGGTTGCGCCGAATCCTCCGTGTTCAACGAGCACGGCTATGGCTACCTCGGGCTGTTCCTGCGGCGCAAAGCCTATAAAGATGGAATTGTCCTTCCCGAACGGCGTTTGAGCGGTGCCGGTTTTGCCGCATACATCGACGTAGGGCAGGGCAACGCCGCGGCATGTTCCTCCGGTGACGGCGCCGCGCATTCCCTGGCTGACGATCTCGTAGTAATCGCGGTTGATGGACGTGTAGTTCCTCACGGTGTATGCCGAGTCGGGGCCTGTGCCTTCTATGCTTCGCACGATGTGCGGCGTGTAAAAGAAGCCTTTGTTGGCTATGGTTGCGGCGAGATTGCAGAGCTGTACCGGAGTGGTCAGCACTTCGCCTTGCCCTATGGCTAAGGAGATGATGCTGCTTGAGGCCCATCGCCCTTTGTGCATGCGGTCGTACATGCGGCTGTTGGGAATCTGTCCCGACTTCTCGTTCGGAAGGTCTACGCCGAGCTTGCGTCCGAATCCCATATCGCGCATGACGTCGCGCCATCGGTCGAGGCGCTCCTGAACCGTGGGGTAGCGGCGTCGGTTGTCGAGCATCTCCCTCAGTCCCCAGCAGAAGAAAGAGTTGCAGGAAGTGGCTAAGGCAGGCACGATGCTGAGCGGCGATGCATGTCCGTGGCATTTGGGCTTACCGCCTCCGGGCGGATAGCCTCCGGCACAGGAGTAGTGAGTTTCGGTGGTGATAACGCCTTCGCCGAGGAGCGTCAGCCCCATTGCGGGCTTGAAGGTGGAGCCCGGAGGGTAGGTGCCCATCACGGAGCGATCGAAGAGCGGCTTGAGCGGATCGGCTTCGAGCATGGCGTGGTTGCGTCCGCGCTGCCGTCCGACAAGTATGCTGGGGTCGAACGTGGGCGCCGAAACGAGGCAAAGGATCTCGCCCGTTGCTGGCTCTATCATCACTATGCTGCCCACCTTGTTGCTCATGAGCTGTTCGCCGAAGGCCTGGAGCTCCATGTCGAGGGCGAGGGTGAGGTTCTTGCCCGATACCGGAGCTACGTCGTAGGCGCCGTTCTCGTATTTGCCCTGGATGCGCCCGCGGGCGTCGCGCAGAAGAACCTCTACGCCTTTTTGTCCGCGCAGCACTGATTCGTATGAGCGCTCAACGCCGGAGCGACCGGAGTCGTCGCCTTGCACGTAATAAGCGTCGTCTGCAATATCCTGCTTGTTCACCTGCCCTATATTTCCCAGGACAAGGGCGGCGTTTGGATACTCGTACTCGCGGATTGTGCGGTTCTGTATGTAGAATCCGGGGAACTTGTATAGCTTTTCCTGCAGTATACCGTAGTCTTGCGCCGAGAGCTGGTTCATGAAAAGTTGAGGAACGTAGGCGGAGTAGCCGGGATTAAGGCGCCGGTCTTTGATCTCGGCTATGCGCTGGTCGAACTGCTGGCGGGCGATGCCCACCGCACGGCAAAAGTCCAGCGTGTCGAACGGCTGTATCTCGCTCATGATAAGCATGACGTCGTAGGCCGGCTGATTGTACACCAACAGCCTGTCCTTGCGATCGTATATCATACCGCGGGACGGATAGAGCGTTTTCTTGAGGAAGGCATTGCTGTCGGCCCATGCCTTATACTCGTGATCTACTACCTGAAGATAAAACAAGCGTGCGATGAAGATAATGGCAACAACTATAACGGCGGCAACGAGCACGTACCGGCGGCGCTCCAATGCATATTTAATATTGGTCGTCACTTCGTCTCGAATTTTTTTGGAATGCTTCTATTATAAATATGAGTATGCTCGTGGTAGCCACTCCTGCCAGGGCCCGTATTGCAAGGAAAGGCAGGTCGAAGAGCGTGAGCGATTCTATCAGGAACAATGAAAAATGATGCAACATGACGAACACCACTACAAAGCGAACAAAGCCTCCGCTGCCGAAACTGCGAAACGACGGCGCTATATTATCCGCCAGATCTTCCCTGATGAACAGCCGAATGATTTGAGGACGGACAAAGCCTGCAAGCGTACAGGCCGCCGCATGCATGCCCGACGTATTCGACAGCATGTCGACCGTTATGCCGGCAAGGAACGACAAAAACGTCACACGTATGGACGTATATCCTACCGGAAGCTTAATGATAAAGTAAACGTACAGAAGCGGAGTCACCATACGCAGGAAATGTATGTTGTTCAGCACCAAAACCTGAAGCAATATCAGCGCAACAAAATATAGTATGCCTCTCGCCGTATTAATCATTACCGCGCGCCTCCAGCTCTATCCGTTTCAGCTCGTTTTTGTGATAGTTCTTTATCACCATCACCGTATTGAGGCGGGTGAAGTCCGTCGCGAGTTTCACCGTGAGCGAGTAGTAGTTGTCGTCCCGCTGCTTCTCGAACGAAGAAACCGTGCCCATCATGATGCCTTCAGGGAATATGGCCGAGAAGGCGCTCGTTACGATGGTATCGCCAACCTGAAACTCTACGTGCCGCGGCAGCTCATCAAGCTTGGCGTATTGCACATCGCGGCCGTCCCAGCTCATCGAGCCGAAGTAGCCGCTGCCCAGCACCTTGCAGCTGAGCCTGAACTTGGGATTCAGCACCGGAATCACCACCGCGTAATGCTCCGACACGGTCGTCGATACGATTCCGGCCACGCCACGCTCCGAAACCACTCCCATGTCGGGCTCAATGCCATCCGCCGAGCCCTTGTCTATCGTTATATAGTTGGCCAGATAAGACACGCTGTTGTTTACCACTTTGGCTACCTCCGTCGCGAACGGAAAGCGGATAGCGCTATCGCCTGCATAGGCCTGGAAGCGCATTGTATCGGTAGCCATTGTTTCAATACGTCGCTGCAGGCGCAGGATTTCTATTTCGAGCTGCCCGTTGCGCTCAATCAGCTCCTTGTTTTTATCCCTCAGGCTGAGATAGGACGTGACCGAGCCGCCCGCAGACACTACGTTTGCCGCTACCACATTAGCCGTGCTCAGCATGATGCTTTGCTGGTAAGCATTGTTGCGATAAATCAATGTGAAAGAAATCAGTTCGAGAAAAAGGAACAAAAACCAGTTCCGTCTGTTGATCAGGAAGTCAAGCAGCTTGCGCATATAAAATCAGGTCGTCGGTGGAGATGTGAAAGATGCAGCCCGTGAGCTTGCCCGCATCACGGTCGTAGTGTCAGTCCGCAGTTTTTTGCCTTCAAAGCCTCCTCCGGAATATTCTCCGGACGGCATGGCTTTTACATCATCAATAGTGAGGGAAATCATGTGCTGAAACTGTCCGACCTTCCTTCGCCGGGCTTTTATCTCATCAGGAAGTTAAAGCGATCTATGTTTTTCAGAGCTACGCCGGTGCCTTTGGCTACGGCATGAAGAGGATCTTCGGCTACGTGAAACTGTATGTTGATCTTCTCCGTCAGGCGCTTGTCGAGCCCCCGCATCAAGGCGCCGCCGCCGGCCAGATAAATACCGTTCCTGACTATGTCGGCATACAGCTCCGGCGGAGTTTGCTCGAGGGCGCTCAGGATGGCGGCTTCCATCTTTGAGAGCGACTTCTCCAGACAGTGCGCAATCTCCTGATACGAGACGGATACCTCCATGGGCAGGGCCGTCATCTGATTCGGACCGTGAACGATGTAATCCTCCGGAGGATTGTCGAGGAAGGTGAGCGCCGAGCCTACGTTGATTTTGATCTGCTCGGCTGTGCGCTCGCCCACCTTCACGTTGTGCTGCCGGCGCATATACTCCATGATGTCGGCCGTGAGATCGTCGCCGGCAATGCGTATCGACTTGTTCGACACTATGCCTCCGAGAGAGATGACGGCTATCTCGGTTGTGCCTCCGCCTATGTCGACCACCATGTTGCCCTCCGGCGCTTCCACGTCTATTCCTATTCCGATAGCGGCAGCCATAGGCTCGTATATCATGTAAACGTCGCGGCCGCCGGCATGCTCGGCCGAGTCGCGAACGGCTCTAAGTTCAACCTCCGTACTGCCTGAAGGAATGCAAACAACTATCCTCAGCGAAGGAGAGAACCAGCGATTCTTGGAGCCTATCATCTTGATCATGCCGCGAATCATCTGCTCGGCTGCGAAAAAGTCGGCTATCACGCCATCGCGCAGCGGACGAATAGTGCGTATGTTTTCGTGCGTCTTGCCGTGCATCTGTCTTGCTTTCTCGCCAACGGCCAGCACTCGGTCGGTGCGACGATCGAGGGCGACCACCGAGGGCTCGTCAACAACGATCTTGCCGTTGGATATAATAATGGTGTTGGCCGTGCCAAGGTCCATTGCGATTTCTTGCGTTAATGAAAATAATCCCATTTGTTCAGTGTCTATTTAAATATTTAGTGTTTGAAATGACGTATACCCGTCTTCACCATCGCTATCCCATGTGCATTGCAGTAATCTGTCGACAAGCCGTCGTTTACCGAACCTCCGGGCTGTATCACGGCGCTTATACCGGCCTTGGCGGCAATCTCCACGCAGTCGGCAAAGGGGAAGAAGGCGTCCGAGGCCATCACCGCGCCTTGCAGATCGAATCCGAAGCGCCGCGCTTTATCCACCGCCTGATTGAGAGCATCCACCCTGGAGGTTTGGCCCACTCCGCTTGCATACATCTGCTTGCCGCGAGCCAGCACTATGGCATTCGACTTGCTGTGCTTCACCACAAGCCGGGCAAAGACCAGATCTTCGGCTTCCGATGCGGTGGGGCGCCTTTCCGTCATAGCCTGCATGTCGGCGGCCGAAGCGCCTGCCGTATCTCTGTCCTGAAGCAAAACACCGTTCAGCAGCGAGCGATACTGCACCGCAGGCGCCGTGCATGCCTTACGGATTAGGATGATGCGATTCTTGCGATGCATCAGCACCTCCAGAGCATCGGTATCATAATCCGGAGCTATGATGACTTCGAAAAATATCTTGTCTATCTCGGCAGCTGCTTCACGGTCGACCGGCGCATTGGTTACAAGTATACCGCCGAAGGCCGATACCGGATCGCATGCCAGAGCCGCACGCCAGGCATCAGCCACGCCGGGCCGGGATGCTATGCCGCAAGGATTGCTGTGCTTCAGTACGGCGAAGGTCGTTTCCGAGAACTCGTCTATGAGCGACACCGCCGCATCTATATCCAGCAGATTATTATACGAAAGCTCCTTGCCGTGAATCTTGTCGAACATATCCTCGAAGCGCCCGAAGAAGCGCCCGCGCTGGTGAGGATTCTCGCCGTAGCGCAGCTGCATGGGGCTGTCGCAGGCCGCGCGGAAGGCCGAGTCCTCGCCCCGGTCGAACCAGCGGAAGGCTACCGTGTCGTATCCCGACGTCACGGCGAAAGCTTCGCGGGCAAACCAGCGGCGCTCCTCCACCGTAGTTTCCGGCCCCTTCTCCTTCAGTATGTGCAGCAGCGGAGAGTACATGGCCTGCGATGCAACAACAAGCACGTCGCGATAATTCTTGGCCGCCGCCCGTATGAGCGATACTCCGCCTATGTCTATCTTTTCTATGATTTCCTCATGAGAGGCGCCGTCGGCAATGGTCTCGGCCAGAGGATAAAGATCTACAACGACAAGGTCGATGCGATCGATGCCGTAGCGCGATAGCTGGAACTCATCGTCATCGGATTCGCTCCTGGCAAGTATGCCGCCGAATATCTCAGGATGCAGCGTCTTAACCCGTCCGCCAAGGATGGCCGGGAAGTTTGTATAGCGTTCAACCGATTCGCAGGGAATGCCCAATGATTCTATAAAGTCTCGCGTACCGCCCGTTGAAACCAGGCATACGCCGGCGGAATGAAGTTGCTGAAGGATTTCGTTCAATCCTTCTTTGTGGTAGACGGTGATTAAAGCTCTTTTGATTTGCCGCAGCGCTGTCATTAATTGTATGGTTTAGCTGATTGTTTAACAGCACAAAAATATATAAAGATTTGAGATTTACCAGCCCGGCTCGATTTTTTTTGCGGAGCCCGCTCAGGTTTTATGATTATTGTAAAAGCTTGCGCGACGGCTGTTCAAAAAGTAACTTCCGCTCGGAAAGCAGGTCATGAGGTCATGCGTCAAAAGCCCTTCACGCTCAAACAATAGGTCATGAGGCTTATGTGCGTTGTGCGTAGAGACGCGATGCATCGCGTCTCTAAATTTTGAACACGACCTGTTTGGGCAGGCGGAATTACCTTTTGACGCGACCTCATTCTTTTGAGTGCGACCTGCTTTCCGCCATTTGCAGGGCAAAGGATTTTGCGGGAGGGGAGCTTTGCGTTGCAAGCTTGCAACGGCTCCCGATTTTCGCCGTCGATGCAGCGATGTAACGCCAAATTTTTTGCGGGAAGGTTTTACGACCTCGTAAAAGTTCAAACCGATTTGCGGGAAGGTTTTACGATCTCGTAAAAGTTCAAACCGATTTGCGGGAAGGTTTTACGACCCTGTAAAAGTTCAAAACGATTTGTGAGAAGGTTTTACGACCTCGTAAAAGTTCAAAACGATTTACGGGAAGGTTTTACGGCCCTGTAAAAGTTCAAAACGATTTGTGGGAAGGCTTTACGACGCTGTATCGGCTTCCTGCAATTTCGGGGGCGTTGCCGGATTGTATCGGCTCGGCTTTTTTTATTTGATTACAACGTTGCAACGCAATGCTGCCTTGGATTTTTTTTGGGGAATATAATGCAGGGGCGAAAATATCCGGGGAGGACGTCGGCCGACTTATGATTCCCGTAAAGAGCTTCAGCAGGCACAGGGGAGGCGATGGCTGCCGGTAGCCGGGGCGCCTCATCCCCTCCGACTGCGGAATTTGTTATATTTGCGCAAAATTTAATTTAAGAAATGGTTAAGCATGGAAATTTATTCTTAGCGTTTGCGCCTGCGGCCGGCATTGCAGGGGTTAGGGCGCAGGAGAGTACAGGCGGAAGGCCTATTGATGCGCAGAGGGCCGTGCGCTCGGCCGAGGCTCTGTCCGCAGCTGACAGGCTTAGCGATGCCTGTGCCGCCCGGATGAAAAATAAAGCAGATAAACATATAATATATAGTACAAGATTATGAGTAAACATCATCCGTTCCTGGTTTTCTCAGGAACCAACTCGCGCTATCTTGCCGAGCAAATATGTCTGGAGCTCGAGGACGACTGTACGCTCGGGCAAATGAACATACAGCACTACGCCGACGGCGAGTTTTCCGTATCCTACGAAGAATCCATACGCGGGCGCGACGTATTCCTCGTTCAGTCAACCTTCCCCAATGCCGACAACCTCATGGAGCTGCTCCTAATGGTTGATGCGGCCAAGCGAGCCTCGGCACACAGCATCATAGCCGTAATTCCATACTTCGGATGGGCCAGGCAAGACCGCAAAGACAAGCCGCGGGTGTCTATCGGTGCAAAACTTATAGCCGACATGATGGGCGCAGTAGGCATCAACCGACTGATAACAATGGACCTTCATGCCGACCAGATACAGGCCTTCTTCAACGTTCCGGTCGACCATCTGTACGCCTCCACGGTTTTCATCAAGCACATCCAAGACACCTTGCCGCTGGACAACCTCGTGATTGCCGCCCCCGACGTGGGAGGAACCAAGCGAGCCAGCAGCTACTCCAAATTTTTCGAGATACCTATGGTGATTTGCCACAAGTCGCGCATACAGGCAAACGAAATACACGAGATGCGTATCATAGGCGACGTGGAAGGAAAAGACGTGCTGCTCATAGACGATATTGTCGACACCGCAGGCACTATCACCAGAGCCGCCGATTTGATGCTCGAAGGAGGAGCGCGCTCGGTTAGCGCCATAGCAAGCCACGCCGTCATGTCTGATCCGGCAACAGACTGCATAATGAAGTCGGGCCTGAAAGAAATCATATTCACCGACTCCATTCCCTACAAAAAAGACTGCCCGAAGGTGCGAATCATATCCGTAGCCGAGATGTTCGCAGAGGCAATAGAGCGAGTATGCAACGACGCATCCATCAGCGACCTCTACGTGATAAAATAAATAATGAACCGCTAACAGGAAGAGCCGCCGGAACTCATTTGTTTCGACGGCTCTTTAATTTTTATACATGAGGCCTTGCCCGCAGACTTTATGCCCCCACCGGCCAAAGCCTTCGGCATCCGATTTCTCAAAGAGAATCCTTACATTTGCAGCCTTGATTTGCAAAGCACAGATGACAAATAAAGATAATTCAACCAATTTTTGCGGAACCATAGACCGTATAGCCGGCAGCAAAGCGTACGTGAAAATAACACCCGCCCCGGCCTGCGCCGGATGCGCCGCACAATCCGTATGCGCCTCGCCAAGCAAGCGCGAAAACATTATCGAAGCCCAATTAAAGCCGGGCGCGCAGCCTAACCCGAACGACAGGGTGACGATTAGCGCCGCAGCCTCCGTCGGGATCTTCTCGGCCGTCATAGCCTTCTTCATACCCCTGGCTATTGTGGTAGGGGCAATAGTTCTGACGGTAGCCTTTTTCGGATGGGATGAAGCAGCAGGCGCTTCGGCAGGATTATCGGCCGGAGCGCTTTGGTATGTGGGACTTTACATCTGCCGGAAAGCCTTAGCAAGAAAAATTATATTTACAGTAGAAGAAACATCAGCATTATGATATTAACAGCAATATGTATCGTGGGAGGAACAGGCGTGCTTTGCGCTACGCTCCTTTATTTCATCTCCAAAAAATTTGAGGTCGCAGAGAACCCGCTGCTCGCCGAAGTGCAGGAAGCCCTTCCTGCTGCCAATTGCGGAGGCTGCGGCTATCCGGGTTGCAGCGCTTTTGCATCGGCATGCGTTAACGCCGCTTCGCTCGACGGACTTCTATGCCCTGTCGGAGGAGCCGACGTTATGGGCAAGGTGGCAGCTATACTCGGAATGGCTGCGGAAAAAGTAGAGCCCAGAGTGGCTGTCGTTAGATGCAACGGTCACTGCGACGCACGTCCGCGCACCAACCTCTACGACGGCACGCGCAACTGTCGGATAGCTTCCCAGCTCTACGGGGGCGAGACGGGATGCGCCTTCGGATGCCTCGGACATGGCGACTGCGAGGCGGCATGCAGCTTCGGAGCCATAGCCGTCAACCCGTCGACAGGCCTCCCCGAAGTAGACGACGACAAATGCACCGCCTGCGGAGCCTGCGTGAAGGCCTGCCCGAAAAATCTGATCGAACTGCGAAGGCGAGGGCCCAAGTCGCGCCGCATCTACGTGAGCTGCATGAATCGCGACAAGGGAGGCCCCGCCCGGAAAGCCTGCGCCAATGCCTGCATAGGATGCGGCAAGTGTGCAAAGGAGTGCGCCTTCGAAGCGATAAGCCTCAGCAATAATCTTGCCTTCATCGACTCGCTCAAGTGCAGGCTCTGCCGCAAGTGCGTAGCCGTATGCCCTACGGGAGCAATAATCGAACTGAACTTCCCGCCCCGCAAGGAAGCGACGGAAACAAAGGAGTCTTAAACCCAAATCACACACACACACAACTTTTCAATATGCAAAAGACATTCCGCATCGGAGGAATACATCCGCCGGCGAACAAATGGTCGGCAGGCAAGCCCATAGTCAAGGCCGACATCCCGGCGCAGGCGATAGTTCCGCTTGCACAGCACATAGGCGCGCCGGCGCAGCCTGTCGTCAAGAAAGGCGATAAGCTCAAGGCAGGCGCTCTGATAGCTAAAGCCGGAGGATTCGTTTCGGCCAACATACACGCGCCGGTATCAGGCAGCGTTCTCAAGATAGATGAAGCCTTGGACGCAAGCGGCTACAAGCGCCCGGCAATATTCATTGACACCGAAGGCGACGAATGGGACGAGGGCATCGACCTCAGCCCGGAGATACGTCGCGACTGCAGCCTCGCCCCGCAGGAAATAATCGCAGCCATCAACCGGGCCGGCATTGCAGGCATGGGCGGCGCGACCTTCCCTACTCACGTAAAGCTGACGCCTCCGCCCGGCCATACGGCTGAGATTGTAATCATCAACGCCGTGGAGTGCGAGCCCTTCCTTACCTCCGACCATGCTCTTATGCTTGCGCACGGCGAGGAGATGCTGATAGGAACCTCCCTCCTGATGCGGGCGCTCGGCGTGGGCAAGGCAGCTATCGGCATAGAAAGCAATAAGCCCGACGCCATAGCCCTCCTCACTCGCATGGCCGCAGCTTTTGAAGGCATAAGCGTAGTACCGCTCAAAGTACGGTATCCGCAGGGAGGCGAGAAGCAACTGATAGACGCCATAGTCCGCCGGCAGGTGAAGAGCGGAGCCCTGCCCATATCGGCCGGAGCCGTAGTGCAGAACGCCGGTACGGCCTTCGCCGTATACGAAGCCGTGCAGAAGAACAAGCCGCTCGTAGAGCGTATCGTCACCGTGACGGGCCGGGGCGTAAGCGCGCCTGCCAACTACCTGGCTCGCATAGGCACTCCGCTACGGCAGCTCATGGAAGCGTCCGGCCTTACGGCAAATCCCGGAAAGATCATCTCCGGAGGCCCCATGATGGGGAAGGCCGTGGCGAGTGCAGACATCCCGGTAACAAAAGGCTGCTCCGGCATACTCGTCCTCTCGCCCGACGAATCGAGGCGGAAGCCCATGCGAAACTGCATACGTTGCGCCAAGTGCGTCGATGCCTGCCCTATGGGGCTCAACCCTACGCTGCTGATGAACGCCGCAGAGTTCGCCGCCTGGGATACGGCCGAAACCAATTACGCAGCCGACTGCATAGAGTGCGGTTCATGCAATTACGTTTGCCCTTCCAACCGTCCGCTGCTCGACCATATACGCATAGCGAAGGGGAAAGTGATGGAGATTGCCCGCAGCCGCAAGTCGTAGTATATACATATAATAATATACAGGTATGGAAAATAAATTAATCATATCCCCTTCGCCTCATATTCACAGCGGCGACAGCATAGAGCGCAACATGTACGGCGTGCTTATAGCGCTGGCGCCGGCCTTCGCAGCCTCGCTCTTCTTCTTCGGGCTGGGAGCTCTGGTCGTAATGACGGCCTCGATAGCCTCCTGCGTAGCCTTCGAATACGTTATCACTAAGTACATAATGAAGCGGGAACCGACCGTAGGCGACGGCTCGGCCATCCTGACCGGCGCGCTGCTGGCCTTCAATCTCCCCTCCAACCTACCGCTATGGATAATAGTGCTTGGAGCGCTCTTCGCCATAGGAGTGGCCAAGATGTCGTTCGGAGGCTTAGGCAATAACATCTTCAATCCGGCGCTGGCCGGGCGGGTGTTCCTGCTCATATCCTTCCCGGCGCAGATGACCACATGGCCGTCGCCCGGCATCTTTCCCCTCACCTACACCGACGGTGCTACGGGCGCAACGGTGCTCTCCATGCTGAACGAGGGCGCATCGCAACTGCCCGGCTATGCCGACATGCTGCTGGGCCGTATGGGCGGAAGCATGGGAGAGATAAGCGCGATAGCCCTGCTGCTCGGCATGGCCTTTATGCTTGTCCGCCGGATCATCACCTGGCACATACCCGTGGCCGTAATCCTTACGGTGGCCGTCTTCACGGGGATTATGTACGCCGTCGATCCCGTCGCTTACGCCAATCCCTTGGTGCATCTCCTTTCGGGAGGATTGCTGCTGGGAGCCATCTTCATGGCAACAGACTATGTCACCTCGCCCATGAGCCGGAGCGGCATGATAGTGTTCGGCGTAGGGACAGGCCTGATAACGGCAGTCATACGCCTGTTCGGCTCCTATCCCGAAGGAGTATCCTTCGCCATACTGATAATGAATGCCGTTACGCCGCTCATCAACACATATTTCAAACAAACCCACTTCGGAGGAAAATAATAATATGAAGAAGTTAGCATCAAGCTTCCCCAACATGTTCCTGTCGCTGCTCGGCGTATGCGCTATATCAGGGCTCATAGTTACGGGAGCAAACATATACACCTCGGGCCCTATTGCCCGCTCTAAGGCCGCAGCGCTGGAGGAAGCCCTCCGCAAGGTAATTCCGGCCTTCGACAATAATCCGCTGCAAGAGATGTACCGCGCCGGCATAGCCGAAGGCGATTCGCTCTCCATCTATCCCGCCACCAAAGACGGACAGCCCGTGGGAGCAGCCGTGGAAAGCATCACAAGGAAAGGATTCAGCGGAGAGATCAAAATCCTCGTAGGATTCGACGCAGAAGGCCGGCTCGTCGACTATTCCGTGCTCCAACATGCCGAAACGCCCGGCCTCGGCTCAAAGATGGACGCATGGTTCCGAACCGATAAGAACCAACAAAGCGTCATAGGCCGCAGCCTCGCACAGGGAGCGCTCAGCTTAGCGAAAGACGGAGGCGACGTCGACGGCATCACCGCATCCACCATCACCAGCCGAGCATTCCTCGACGCCCTGAACCGCGCTTACAGCGCCTACGCCGGAGCCAATATCGACAGCCAAACAGGAGCATCCAAAATAAATAAAACGAACAATGAATAAGACAGCTAACATCAGAATCTTGCTGAACGGCATCATACGCGAGAACCCCATCTTCGTACTGCTGCTGGGAATGTGCCCCACGCTCGGCACAACATCGTCTGCCGCGAACGGCATGGGAATGGGGCTGGCCACAATGTTTGTACTTACGTGCACCAACATGGTTATATCCGGCCTGAAAAACCTCATACCCGATGCGGTGCGGATTCCGGCCTACGTAGTGATTATCGCAACCTTCGTCACTCCGCTGCAAATGTTCATCGAAGCCTTCCTGCCCGAACTGAACAAGAGCCTGGGCCTGTTCATACCGCTCATAGTGGTCAACTGCCTTGTGCTGGGCCGGGCCGAAGCCTTTGCCGGCAAGCACGGCCTGCTGCAATCGGGGCTCGACGGCATAGGCATGGGCCTGGGCTTCACCCTTGCCCTCACCCTCCTGGGAGCAGTGCGCGAGCTGCTCGGCTCCGGAAAAATATTCGCCCTCACCCTGCTGCCCGAACAATACGGAGCGCTGGTTTTTGTGCTCGCACCCGGAGCCTTCATAGCCCTCGGCCTGCTGATAGCCCTCATCAACAAGCTTCGCAAAGCCGCCTGAGATATAAAATGACAGTAACACTAAGCAATAATTGCCTCGGGAAATTGCTGTCGCCGGGTTATAACGTTGGGAAAACCTGCGAGATTTCGATTTGCGAAAATGCGACGTCGCATTTTCTTGCGAGATTTAGCTTCGTTAAAAACTGTCATAGGGAAAGCTTGCGAGATTCCGATTCGTTAAAAACTGTCATAAGGAAAGCTTGCGAGATTTCGATTTGCGAAAATGCGACGTCGCACAAGCTTGCGAGATTTAGATTCGTTAAAAACTGTCATAGGGAAAGCTTGCGAGAATTTGATTCGTTAAAAACCGTCATAAGGAAAGTTTGCGAGATTTCGATTCTCGAAAAAGCGACGTCGCACAAGCTTGCGGGAAATAAATTCACGAAAAAGCGATGTCGCACGAGCTTGCGGGAATTTGATTCACGAAAAAGCGACGTCGCACGAGCTTGCGGGAAAATCTCTTTCAGGGGCTTCGCCTTATTTTCAAACATTTCATTTTCAATATTAATCCTCAACTAATATGGAGTATATACTGATATTTATTGCTGCCGTCTTCGTCAACAACATCGTCCTGTCGCAGTTTCTGGGGATATGCCCCTTCCTTGGCGTATCGAAGAAAACCGAAACGGCCTTAGGCATGGGCGGAGCCGTCACCTTCGTGATGACGATAGCCGTCATTGTTACATTTTTGATACAGCGCTTCCTGCTCGAACGCTTCGGGCTCGGCTTTATGCAGACCATAGTTTTTATACTGGTGATAGCCGCGCTGGTGCAGATGCTGGAAATGATTCTGAAGAAGATAGCTCCGGCTCTTTATCAAGCTCTGGGAGTATACCTGCCGCTGATTACGACCAACTGCGCCGTGCTTGGCGTGGCCATACTCGTCATACAGAAGGACTACAATCTGCTGCAATCCGTCATCTTTGCCGTATCAAACGCCGTGGGATTCGCCCTGGCCATGACTATCTTCGCCGGCATACGCGAGCAACTGGCCCTGACGCGCATACCCCGCGCAATGCAAGGAACGCCCATAGCGCTGCTTACGGCCGGACTGCTTGCCATGGCTTTCATGGGCTTTTCGGGAATAGTATGACATCCTTAGCCTAAAAACATTCACCTCGCAATAAAACAATTCATGAAAAAGATTTTGGTAACAGGCGGAACCGGCTATATAGGTTCGCACACGGTTGTCGAACTTCAGGCAGCCGGCTATGACGTAATTATCATTGATAATTTATCGAACTCAAACGAAAGCGTAGTTGACGGCATTGAGCGAATATCGGGGATACGACCCCTCTTCGTTCGCCTCGACTGCAACGATACGGACGGCCTGCGCAGCCTCTTTACGGCCCATCCCGGCATCTGCGGGATAATACACTTTGCCGCAAGCAAAGCCGTGGGCGAATCGGTGCGGCTGCCGTTGATGTACTATCGAAATAATATAGTGACGCTGCTCAACCTGCTGGAGCTGATGCAGGAGTTCGGCGTCGAAGGCATAGTGTTCTCATCCTCCTGCACGGTGTACGGCCAGCCCGACCTGCTGCCCGTTACGGAAGACGCTCCGGTGAAGCCGGCCATGTCGCCCTACGGCAATACCAAGCAAATCAGCGAGGAGATAATCCGCGACGCTATCCATGCCGGGCTGCCCTTCCGGGCCGTCATCCTTAGATACTTCAATCCGATCGGAGCCCATCCGAGCGCCGAGATAGGCGAGCTGCCAAACGGAGTGCCTCAGAACTTGGTGCCGTTCATCACCCAGACCGCCGCCGGCATACGGCCAGAACTCCAGGTCTTCGGCAGCGATTACGATACCCCCGACGGCTCCTGCATACGCGACTACATCAACGTGGTAGACCTCTCCAAAGCTCACGTCACAGCCATGAACCGCATGCTGGAGAACAAGTCGGACCAGCCCATGGAGACCTTCAACCTCGGTACCGGACGCGGCCTCACCGTGCTGGAGCTCATCAATGCCTTCGAGCAGAGCACCGGCGTGAAGGTGCCCTACCGCATAGTAGGCCGTCGCGAAGGCGACATCGAAAAGGTATGGGCCAATCCCGAACATGCCAACAAGGTGCTGGGCTGGACAGCGCAGACCTCCGTGGAGGACACCCTCATCTCGGCCTGGAAGTGGCAGCAGAAACTCGGACGGCAACAGTAAAATACTATTAGAGTATGGCTAAACGAGAAGTCCGCTTTTTCAATAAGACCGGCCCCTGTAATCCCGACGACCATTACATGCTTCCGCCGGAAGATCGCCTCGTCGGCGCACAGCTCCGGCGATACATTCGCGACAAACTGTACTGGGTGCTTCACGCCCCTCGGCAAACAGGCAAAACCACTTTTTTGCATAGCTGGATGAGGCAGATTAACAAAGAAGGCAAGGCTGTGGCCTGCTACGTCAGTGTTGAAGCCTGCCAGGGGATAGAGAGCATTGAAGACGGCATGATGACCATCTGCAATGCAATACAATTCTATGCCACAGCCTTCGATCTTCCGGTACCGGCGGCCGATGATAGCACGGGCCCCTTGTCTGACCTTAGCGTTATGGTGAGTAATTGGGCAAAGCTTGTTGCTCCCAAGCCGCTGATATTACTTTTCGACGAAGTTGATGTATTGCAGGGGCCTCCTTTGATTAGCTTTCTGCGTTTGCTGCGTAGCGGCTTCGCATCCCGCGGAGTTGGCCGTTTCCCCGAATCTATCGCTTTGGTCGGCATACATGATGCGAAAGATTATGTTACAGATGGCAAAGGAGATGTTGAGGCGAACTGGCCACCATTTAATATCAAAGCCGATTCTGTGATATTATCGAACTTCAGTAAGGAAGATATGGCCAAGCTTTTTGCCCAGCGAACTGCAGAGACAGGCCAGCAGATCACTCCCGAAGCCTTGGAATATGCTTACGAGCTCTCGCAGGGACAGCCCTGGATAGTCAATTCCCTTTTCGGGCGAGCCGTCATGCGCGTCTTGCACGAAGACAATTACGAGACCGTAACCGTCGAACACCTCAAGGAAGCCCGCGCTCAGATGCTCGAAGCTCGCGAAACTCATCTCGACGCTCTCGGAGTACGCCTGCGCGATCAGAGGATCAAGCGCGTCATACAGTCTATTATCACGGGCGATACCGATCCTACGCTCGGCAGGATGGATCCGGACGTAGAGCTGGCCATAGACCTCGGCCTGATCGGCTGGGACAAGGAGAACGGATTCAAGATAGCCAATCCGCTCTACGAGGAGCTTCTCACCCGCTATCTCAACTCCGGCTATCACGATTCGCTGCCTCCGCCATCCTCATGGAAGTGGCAAAAGCCCGACGGAACGCTCGACATGGACAGCCTGCTCAGCGAGTTTCAGCGATTCTGGCGTCGCCATTCCGACATCTGGGAGCAGAAAGCCGACTACACGGAAGCCTTCCCCCACCTGCTGTTGATGGCCTTCCTCCAGCGTATCACCAACGGCGAAGGCTATATCGATCGCGAATACGCAGCCGGACGCGGACGCCTCGACCTATCCATAGAATACCGCGGGCAGCGTTTTATCATAGAGATAAAGCTCGTTCATTACTACGAAACATCAGACGAAGTACGCGAAGAAGGTCTGGAGCAAATCCGTGCCTATCGCGATAAATTCACCCCCGCGCCGCCCGCCTATCTATTAATCTTCGACCGACGGCCGGAGGCTAAGCAGCGCCCATGGAGCGACCGCTTGAGCCGCACGCAGGAAGACGACCTCACCATTCTCACACTATGAAGAACAGCATAGACTTTCATCCGCGCATACTCTCTACGCTCCGCAACTATTCTAAGGAGCGATTCCTCGCCGACCTCATGTCCGGAACCATAGTCGGCATCGTAGCGCTGCCGCTTGCCATAGCCTTCGGGATAGCATCCGGAGTAACGCCCGAACAGGGACTGATCACCGCCATCATAGGCGGCTTCATCGTATCCCTGCTCGGCGGAAGCAACGTGCAGATAGGCGGGCCTACCGGAGCCTTTATTGTCATAGTCTACGGCATCATACGCAACTACGGAATCGAGGGCCTGGCAATAGCCACCGTCATGGCCGGAGTTATGCTTGTCGTTATGGGAGCGCTCAAGCTCGGAGCCATCATCAAGTTCATCCCGTACCCCATAGTCGTAGGATTCACGAGCGGCATTGCCCTCACCATCTTTACCACCCAGATAAAAGATTTGTTTGGCCTTGATGTGAAGGAGATGCCCGCAGACTTCATCTCGAAATGGGCGCTCTACTTCGAGAACATCGGCTCCGCACAGCTGTGGCCCCTGCTCGTAGGACTGCTCAGCATAGCCCTGATAGTATTTGCGCCCAGGTTCTCCAAGAAGATACCCGGCTCGCTTGTGGCGATAGTAGTGATGACGCTTGCCGTCTTCCTCATGCGACGCTATTTGGGAGTAGAGTCGATTGAAACCATAGGCGATCGCTTCGAGCTCAAGCCGCTGCTGCCTCAGCCGCAAAGTATTCCCTTCAACATGGAAACCATAAACCGATTGCTGCCCGCGGCCTTCACCATAGCAATGCTGGGAGCCATAGAATCGCTGCTCTCCGCCACCGTAGCCGACGGAGCTACGGGCGACAAGCATCACTCCAACACGGAGCTGATAGCACAAGGAGCAGCCAACATCATAGTGCCAATCTTCGGAGGCATACCCGTCACCGGAGCTATCGCCCGCACTATGACCAACATCAACAACGGAGGACGCTCGCCCGTATCCGGACTGATACATGCCGTAGTGCTGCTGCTCATACTCCTCTGTCTCGGACGGCTTACGCAATACATTCCTATGGCCTGCCTTGCCGGAGTGCTCGTCATGGTGTCATACAACATGAGCGAATGGCGCACCTTCCGATCGCTCCTCAAGAACCCCAAAAGCGACGTATCGGTGCTGCTCGTAACCTTCTTCCTCACCGTCATCTTCGACCTTACGATAGCCATAGAGATAGGCCTGCTCATCGCCATGTTCCTCTTCATGCGACGCATCACCGAGACCTCCAGCGTATCCGTAGTCCGCGACGTAATAGACCTCTCCAAAGACAGCGAAGCCCCTCAGGAAGACGAAAAGCTCGTCATTCCGAGAGGCGTGGAGGTATACGAAATAGACGGCCCCTTCTTCTTCGGCATTGCCAGCAAGTTCGACGGCGTTATGCATAGCCTCGGCGACAAGCCCCGGGTGCGCATCATACGCATGCGCAAGGTACCCTTTATGGATTCCACCGGCCTGCATAACCTCGAAAGCCTTTTGCGCCTGTCCCGCGACGAGCACATACGCCTCATCCTCTCCGGCGTCAACCAAAAAGTGCGCGACATGCTGTTCAAGGCCGGATTCAACCTCAAGATAGGAGAGGAAAACATTTGCAGTAATATTCACGAAGCACTTGCCATAGCTGCCCGAAGCTTAGAGTGAGGCCAACTCCCTGAGACCGGGCGGCTACGGCGCCGCGCTATCTTACAGCCTGCCCGCGTCGGCGTAGCTGTAATATGAATTATCGGCTATGATCAGATGGTCGATCAGCTTCATGTTTATCAGCTCGGCAGCCTCCTTCACCCTCATGGTGAGGCGGTCGTCATGAACGCTGGGCGTCTTTTTCCCCGAAGGATGATTGTGGCACATGATGATGCCGCTGGCCAGGGCGTGCAGGGCGGCTTGCAATATAAGTCTGAGGTCGACGCTCGTTTCGGCGAGGCCTCCACGGCTGATCTGGGTTTTACCCACGACTACGGAGGCCGAGTTAGTGAATGCAAGCCACAGCTCCTCGTGGGGCAGGTCGCAGAGGTGGTGGAAGAAAAGGCTGTGCACGTCGCGGCTGGTGGATATGGCAGTCTTGCGGCTACTCGCGCAAACAGCCCTCCGCCGGCCGAGCTCGAGTGCGGCGGCAATAGTGATAGCCTTGGCCTCGCCTATACCCTTGAACGATGAAGCCAGCTCGCCGACAGACCGTTTCCCAAGCTCGTTGAGGTTATTGCCGGCAGCATGCAGTATGCGTTGAGACAGTTGCACGGCCGTTTCTTCGCGCGTGCCCGTTCCTATGATAATAGCAAGGAGCTCGGCGTCGCTCAGGGCCGATGCTCCTTTGATTATCATCTTCTCGCGAGGGCGATCTTCCGTCGCCCATTCTTTTATAGGTAAATGGGGATTCACAGTTAAGGTTTGATATAATACGGCGGAGCTATCTCATTCGCGGATGCGGCCCACGTAAGCCCCGTTGCGCGTATCTATTTCGATCTTCTCACCTACGCTGATAAACAGAGGCACGCGGACTTCGGCGCCCGTCTCCACCGTAGCCGGCTTCAGAGTGTTGGTCGCCGTATCGCCCTTCATGCCGGGCTCGGTGTAGGTCACTTCCAGAATCACGTGCGCCGGCAGTTCGCATGTCAGGATCGTCTCGGATGCGGCATGCACCATAGCCTCAACCACAGCGCCCTCCTTCAGAAATTCCACTCCGTTTATACCTTCGCCGGCTATGCTGATTTGCTCAAAGGTTTCGGGATGCATAAAGTTGTAGCCCATGTCGTCTTTGTACAGGTATTGGTAGGGTCGCCTTTCTATGCGCACCTCGTCGACTTTCACGCCGGAGTTCCATGTTTTGTCTATAACCCGTCCGCTCGTAACGCTTTTGAGTTTGGTGCGAACGAAAGCCGGGCCCTTGCCTGGTTTTACGTGTAGAAATTCAACGATGAAATAATATGTTCCGTCAATATCGAGGCACATTCCGTTCTTGAAATCAGCAGTTGTTGCCATGTAATAAATATTTGATTTGGGGGTGAATAATATAATTTGTTTTAATTAGGCGGCAAAGTTAGCCCGGAAGTTCTAATGATGCAAATGCTTCACCGGCGGGTCGTACAGCCTTGCAGGGATTTTGAGTCGAACATATTCGCCCCCCACGAGCCTCCTGTTATTGCAGATTTATTATATGTGGGAGGATTGTAGGGGGTAAATGTGTCAAAAGTAATTCATGCAAATTGGAGGCGATTAAAAAAGCGAGGGGGAGGGGTCAAAAGTAATTCCGCCTGCCCAAATAGGTCATTCCCGCCTTCGCGGGAATGACCCGCGTGGGCAGGCGGAAATTCCTTTTGAGCACCCACTACCAAGCATGGTCAACCACAATCAGGGAACGCCTATATATATAATGTAGGGGTCCAAAAGTTGTGCCCGTCCGGCTTCGTCCGGGCAGAGCTTTGTGCGCAGAGATATGCACAATGGCAATAATCACTGTTCACAAATAAACCTCTGCAAGGCTTTGTTTATTCCCGACATTCATTAATTTTGCCGGCAATAAATTCCAAAGGACGACAATGAATTCTTCTAGTAATAACTTTCTGAAAGAAATGACCACACCGGCAGTTCCGGAGCAGCCTCTTTACCGTTCCCCCCCCCCCACGAAAAATGTAAACATTTTCTTTCCTTTACACCGGATTAGCACACAACAAACGTTATGTTCAGGCCCTCAGGCAGTCGTTGAGCGAGCAACGTCGCGAGCGGCGCTCCTCCAAGCCACGGCCTGTACATTCCAACCTCAAAAATAGCACTGCAGGATCCGTCGCGAGCCATTCTAACCTTAGAACGGACTCAGCAAGATCCGCCTCAAGCCGTTCTAACCTTAGAACGGACTCAGCAGGATCCGTCGCAAGCCGTTCTAACGTTAGAACGGGCTCAATTTGGGCTGCCGCAAGCGATTTCAACCTTAAAATCAGTGAAAATTGGGCCGTCCGAGGGCATTCCAAGGCTCAAAAAGCCTCCGAGAGCCCAAATTCAGGCGATTTGAACCTTAGAATTGCCTCCAAAAGGGCTGTTTCGGGCCATTCTAACGTTAGAACGGCTCGCGGCAGACCTCATTCAGACAATTCTAACCTTAGAATTGCCTCCGAAAAAACAGCTTTTTGCTTTTTTAACCAAAAAAGCGGAACATTGCCTTATTGGGCAGCCCGCAAAACAGGCCATTTCCGTGCATGCGGGAAGCTCCGGTCGAAAAATGGGACGGATAGAGATGCGTTCTTCTTAGTAGGATTAATGTTTTCGTTCCAACCTTCGATCGGAGATTCCCGTCTGCGCGGGCATGAGCTGCTTTGCGGGCCTTTATGCATGAAAGAACCAAGGATAAAGTCCCTGCTGCCTGTCGGAGCTTTCCGCCGGCCGGGGAACAACTTACAAACCATTTGACAATTGAAAATAAGAGAGACAGAGGAAACTGTTAAATCATTGCGGGTGAACTGTTCGGGTGTTCGCGCAGCTCCTGCCGCATTGTTCCTCGCAATGATAACAGTTGTTGCACTCACTAAGATTTCATTCTTTTTTTATTCTTCCGAACCGCGGCATCAATTGAGGCCGGCAAAGCTTGCGTTATTAAATTTCATTCTGCTTGCAAGCCGAGAGCGACTGCTGCGGTTCGGTTTTTTTTGTTCGGCACATAGCGGCCGGCCCGCATGAGTATGACTATTAACTATACACATATATATAAAGGCTTTCGCAGAGGCGGGGCCTGCCTTAAGAAGGGCAAAGACTCCGATTTCCCTAAACTCTATTTCGAGCCATGACAGAACCGCATTTCATTTGAATTTTGATTAATAATAGACAGCAAAGTGTGCTGCCACGGGAAGTGGCGGCACATTTTTTTTGGTGTGCCGAGCCGCCTCAGCAGGCAGCCGGGCTAAGCGCCATGCCGGAAAAGTTATCAACAATTGGAGGTACAAAAAAGAAAGTGTCTTTATATTTGCAAAAGCTCAAAAAACACAAGATACAACAAGATGAAAACATTTCGCAAAATACGTACAAAAGCACAGAAACATCTCACAGATCCCCTGGCGATGACGACAGGGGGCTTAAGGCGTCCAAAGGCTGTTATCTAAACAAAAAACACAAACTTTTTTTCACTCACAAACTTCACAGAATGACTTACGAAAACAACAAAAATCATGGATTATAACGACGACAATTTAAACCCGCAGGCTGAACAGGCCCGCACAAAGGCTGATGACAATGCCGCGCAAGAGCCGTCAGCCACCGAACTCCTTGCGAAGCTGAAACCTGAAATGGATGAGGCAATGGGAGGCCGGGCGCTTGAGCAGTACGGCTTTGGCCAATGGAACATATCGGAGACGGATCTGAAAACCGACTGCATTATCGTTCCTGACGGCAAGCTATATGTGGGAGATTTTGCTTTTGCCGCCAACTGGAAGTTCGTGCAAACCGTACGGATGCCCGATTCGGTTGTGAAAATCGGAAGAGCCGCCTTTCTCGGTTGCTCTTCCTTATCATCCGTAACTATGCCGAATGTGCTGACTTCAATTGAAGACTATGCCTTTTGGGGCTGCATCTCCTTAACCTCAGTAACTTTCCCCGCGTCGCTTACCTCTATTGGAAGAGAGGCTTTCTACGGCTGCACCTCCTTAAAATCAGTGACAATCCCCGCCTCGGTAACTTCAATAGGAGACTGTGCTTTTGCAGCCTGCCGTTCCTTAGCCTCAATAAGGATTCCCCGAGGGCTCGCTGCAATCGGAGAGCAGGCATTCCCGCCCGACGCATCCATCTACATAGTATAAACCCCCCGGAAAATCATTAGCGGATATGGAAATACAAACTCAAGCGGGCAAAAACAAAGGGCAGCTTACGATCGAAATTTTTCTGCGGCAAGGCCATACTTCCGGAACCCATTCGGAGGCTTCCGAAGGTCGGCGCTGCACCGTCCGGGAGATTGCCGAAGCTTCCGCAGGCGGTCGAACGGCCGTCCGAAAAGTCGCTGAAGCTTCCGAAGGCCGTCGGACAAACATCCGAAAAGCCGTGGAAATTTCCACAGGCCGTCGAACAGACATCCGAAAGATTCATGAAGCTTCCGAGGCTTATCGAATTATAGTCCGAAAGGAGATGGAATCTTCCGAAGGCTCACGCACGGATGTCCGGAAGGCTTCGGAAATTTCAGAAGGCAAGTTTTTTCCGGCCTTTATGTGGCCCAAATTTTTGGGTGAGAAAGAAAACTATTGTTTCAATCATTACAAATAAATACTCATGCTGAAAATTCTTCCTCACAGCAGACTATTAGACAGGTTATTAATCCCGGACTATGTGCAGTTCTTTGCCGACATCAAGATTGTGTTGGACGACAGGGTGGCAATGGTTCCCCGGATACAAGCGCTATGGAACGCACTGGCAACAATAGTTCGGCAACTCGACGAGAGCTTCATGTGGGCGTCCACAGAGCCCGAAACTAAGCGCCTGGCTAAGCTCGACACCGAGCGGGGAAACATGCTGATCCTTATTTTTAACAGCATACGCGACCTGAGCAGGTTCGCCGCCGATCCCGACATGCTGGAGTCGGGGCTGGCCCTCAGAGATATTACGGACAACTATGCGGACATCAAAACCGTTCCGTATCCAAGCAAAACGACCATGATCATCAACATTGTGCAGGAGATGGAAAAGCCTGAGAATGCCGCTCACATCGCCCGCATCGGACAGTCGGCCAACCTGGCCATGCTGAAAGCCAAAAACCTGGAGTTCGAGAATCTTTATATTGTCCGGAACGAAACCATGTACGCACACCACATACACGGAAGCGTAAGCTCGCTGCGCAAGCATGTTACGGAAGCCTTCCGGCTGTTTTGCACCGCGGTGACGGGACTTGCCCTGACGGAAACCGACCCCGACCTCAAAGCCGAGCTGGATGCAATAATCGAACTCATGAACGCAGAAATCACCAAGGCCACAGCCGTACTCCACCGTCGCCTCGGCACTCTTAAAGCAAGAAAAGAAAAGGAGAAGGAGAGGGAAAAGGAGAAGGAGAGGGAAATGGAGAGGCCGGCAGCCCAAAGCGATGCCGCCGCCCTGAGCCCGACAGCCGAAACCGTCGAAAACGCCGAAGAAAACATAGAGACTGCCGCGGACATCAGCGTCGAAGGCGCTAATACCCACACGGAGCCTCAAACGGACAGATCGCAGGAATAGTAATGTACAGGCCAAGCTACTCCCGACAAGACGGGAGTTACACGAAATTTGGTTTAGTCTAATAGTTAGTTACAATCAGTGAGGGGCTATCTTGCCGGTGATCGGTAGGATAGCCTCAATTTTTTTCAACATCGTGATTTGTAATCCGAAAAAGACATATATTAGCGGCTTCAGAAGAGGAAACCGTATTGGATGACCCCATAGTATTAACAAATAAATTTTAAGCATTATGAAACAGAAAAAGCATTTACTAATCCTGGCGATTGCATTGTTCCTGCCGCTGTTTTCCTGCACGACGGAGTCCGAAGCCGACCATCTCACCTCCGGAGTCTGGAAGCTGAGCTACGTTGAAGCTCTCGGAGTTCAGCAAACCACTACCGAGATCGACATGGAGTTCAGCATCTCCTTCAAGACCGACGGAACCTGGTCGGGGGCAATCACCATGGAAAACACCCTCACGACGGAGAACGGCACATACACGCGCTCCGGCTCTACCCTGACCATCAAAGGCTCAGAGGAGACCATGGTCTGGTCAATAAAGACTTTGACAAAGAGTGAGCTGATCGTCGACTTTAATTCCGAGGGTGTAACAACCGTGTGGGCCTTCAAACATTGATTAGCGAGTTTGCAGCTTAGCTCATTGTAGCTTCTGCTATTGCAGGGGGGCTATCTTGCCGGAGGCGGTGGGATAGCCTCCCTTTTTTGCGCCGGCCTCTATCGGGGCGGCGGCACCGGATCGTAACCCTGACCTCCCCAGGGATTGCAGCGCGCTATGCGCTTTATCGCCAGCCATAGCCCTCTGAACGGCCCGTGCAGCTTCAGCGCCTGCACGGCATACTCCGAGCAGGAGGGCTCGAAGCGGCAGGAGGGCGGCTTCAGCGGCGATATGCAGTATCGGTAGACGTAAATGGGGCCGAGGAGGATGCCGGTGAGGATAGCCCTCAGCCCGCGGAGCAGCTGTCGGAGGCAGCGCCGGCTCATAGCTTCCGGATAAGGAGGGCAAGGCCCTTGGCTATGGCGGCGTCTATGGTTCGGAAGGGCAGCTTCTCTTTGGTGAGGTACATGAAGGAGATGCAGAGCGATCGGTTGCCGTCGGCTATGTGCGCCGCGAGGGCGTGCTTGCGGAGGCGATAGGATTCGCGTATGCGCCGCTTGATGTAGTTGCGTGCGTTGGCTCTGCGGAGATTCCTCTTGGAGACGGCGGTGATGATGGAGACCGACGGCTGCCCTGCTGCTTCGGTGCAGAGGTAAATGAGTTTGAAGGGGAAGGAGCGGACGGATTGGCCCTGCTTGTAGAGCTGCTCTATGCTGCGCTGAAGCCTCAGGCGCTCTGATTTGCGCAGGGTGTTGGCCGGCTCGGCGGTCGGAGGCTTAGTCTCCATCCTTGCCGGCTCCGGCTTCGAGTTCGCGCTTCAGATAGAGCTCGAGCGCCGCCGGCATGGATGGGGCTTCGGCCGTAGGGGCTTCGAAGTCGAGCCGGAGGCCGGCCTCGGTGACTGCCTTCGCTGTGGCGCTGCCGAAGCAGCCGATGCGGGTGTCGTCTTGCTTGAAGTCGGGGAAATTCTTGAGCAGCGAGGCTATCCCTTGCGGACTGAAGAAGAGAAGCATGTCGTAGTCGAACATCGCACCGGCAGGGAAGTCGTTACTGACCGTGCGGAACATGACTGCCTTGCTGTATTTGATTTTCTTGGCATCGAGCAGCACAAAGAGGTCGTTCTTGTGCGTATCGGATACGGGAACGAGGTAAGTCTCCTTGGGATGTTTGCTTATGATGGCCATCAGATCTTCCGTCTTGCCCGACAGGCCGTAGAAAATCTTGCGCTTGCGGTATACTATGTACTTCTGAAGGTAGTTGGCCACGGAGTCGGTGGTGCAAAAGTATTTCATCGTCTCGGGTATCGTTACCCGCAGCTCCTTGCACAGATCGAAGAAGTGCTCTATGGCGGTTCGGGCCGTGAAGACCACTGCGGAATAGTCGAGTATGGAGATGCGCTGCTGCCTGAAGTCTCTTGCGGACAAGGCTTCTACTTTTATCAGAGGCCTGAACTCCATATTGAGCCCATATTTTTCGGCAATGCCGAAATAGGGAGATTTTTCATCGGGTTGGGGTTGCGATACTAATACGTTCCTTGTTTTTAATGCCATAAAGCCAACTGGTCAATAATGTTATACATATATTTAAGTCCTTCATACAAAAAGAAGAAGGGGAGAAGTTCCTGGCCGCAAAGGTACAACAAAATATACATGATGCCTACACTTCTGACATCAAATATACGTACCGTCTTGTAAATCATCAGCGTTCGCCAGCCTGCGAACATGGCCGCGAACAGTATCAGCGCCATTGTTTCGCCCCGCCCGGCAAATGATACCCACAGCACGGGCACGTACAGCAGAACGCCCCAAAGGGCCATGGAGGCGGTATAGCTTACCTGCCAATTACGGTAGCGGTCGGGCTTGATGAAGATGGAGCCCAGCGTGGCGTACATTAGGCGCTTGAACATATAAAAGATGAGCAGCAGCAGCAGGATGGACATTATCACTCCCAAGTTGGCCATCGCGCCCGAACGGCTGCCCGTAAGATTCAGGTGGCGGCTGAACCGGAAGATGGCCAGAGAGCTGAGAAAGAGGCTCTGGAACACCATGAAGCTGCGGAAGACGCTCTCGTTGCCGCTCACCTCCTCAAACAGGCTCTGCCTGTCTTTGGCATGGATGACGTCGCGCACCATTTTGTTGAACAAACGATAATTGTTGTGGAATACCACCGAAAACATCAGTAGTAAACAAAACAGGAGGGCGAAAATCAGGTCGTTAATGATTTGCCCCTCCCACAGTTGGATTCCTGCATACCCTTCGAAACCTTGCATATTTAATGTCTGTTTTTGCTGCAAAGGTAGTGTTTAAACCGTGGCTCAAGGCTTTCAGGCCTCCAGTCTTGCAATTTTGGGCATATATATCCGTAAAGACTCCTTAAAAGGAAAAAATGGGGCGCCCTTGGCACTGTATCAACACCCAAAAAAAAATTTAGAGATTTTAAGGAATGGCGTTAATGAGCGACGACTTTCCGGAGCCATCGACACAGTGTCGGTGGGCCCAAATAATTGTCGCACGCCACTGAAACGGTTTCAGTGGGCCCAGACAATTGTCGCAGGCCATCGAAACGGTTTCAGTGGCGCCAGACAATTGTCGCACGCCATCGAAACGGTTTCAGTGGCGCCAGACAATTGTCGCAAGCCACTGAAACGGTTTCAGTGGCGTGCGACAATTATTTGGGCCCATCGACACTGTTTCAGTGAGGTCGGAAAGTCGTCGCTCATTAACGCCATTCCTTAAAAATTCTAATTTTTTTTTAGGGAATTGATACAATGTCAACGTGGCCGGGACGGAATCGTCCGATCGCAACCAATGGCCGGCTACTCTCATAGCGCCGGCCGGCACAAATCCTTATCTTCGCCGCCGGAATACCCTAAAAAAATTTACACATTATATTATATATGAAAACAATAAAAATTCTCGGCAGAGAGGAAATAGCCTTAACGGAGGCCCCGGCCCCGGCGCTGAAGGCCGGCGAAGCGCTGTTGCGAGTGGAGTACGCCGGCTTTTGCGGCTCGGATTTGAATACTTATCTGGGGAAAAATTCTATGGCGAAGATGCCCGTTGTGCCCGGTCACGAAATAGGCGCCAGGGTGCTGCAAGCCGGAGAGGGAGCTCCGGCGCACATAGTCGAGGGATGCGCATGCACGGTTAATCCCTACACAGCCTGCGGGATATGCCCATCCTGCCTGAAGGGGAGGCCCAATGCCTGCCGCGACAACCGCACGCTGGGAGTGCAGCGCGACGGGGCCATGAGCGAACTCATAGCCGTGCCCTGGGAAAAAGTTATAGCCGACAGGGGAATATCGCCGCTGCATTTTGCCTTGGTCGAGCCCTTGAGCGTTGGCTTCCATGCTGTTGCCCGCGCGGCTGTGACCGACGTCGACAGCGTTGCGGTGATAGGCTGCGGAATGATAGGCATGGGAGCCATCCTGCGTGCGGCCCTCCGCGGAGCCTGCGTGATTGCCCTCGATCTCGACGATGACAAGCTGGCCGTGGCCCGCGAGTTCGGCGCATCGTTCACGGTCAAAGTCTCGGAAGGTGGTGTGGAACAAAGGCTTGCGGAGATAACAAGCGGTGCCATGCCCGACGTTTGCATAGAGGCTTCGGGCTCGCCGGCTGCCTGTCTGACCGCCCTTGCCTGCACCGGATTCTGCGGCCGTATGATTTGCATTGGCTACGCGCCTTCGGAGGTTCCGCTGCCAACCAAGGTGGTAGTGCAAAAGGAGTTAGACCTCCGCGGCTCCCGAAACGCCCTGCCCGAGGACTTCCGGGCCGTCATGGCCTGCCTGCGGAGCAATCGCTTCCCCGTCGGCAAGCTCATCTCCGCCGTCTATCCTCCCGAACAGGCCGCCGACGCCATGGCAAAATGGGCCGGCGCCCCCTCTAAGGTGTTCAGAATGATGCTGAAATTCGGGGAATAAGAGGCGGCAGCGCTATGGCTCAAGCTTTTGCGCCTTAGCCCTCCTCTGCCTTTTGTTGTATACAAAAAAACCGGAGATGAGAATGAAGGTGGTGAAGAGGCCCAAAAGAAAGACAAAGAGGTCGGAGAAGGGGCCTATAAAGGGCCGGTAGGCCCGTCCCACATGAATCTCGAGGCATGTGTGCCACAAGGAGATACGCCCTTTCCTTATGGCCTCCGGCATTGCTGCAAACTCGGCGCCCGAGGATGTTTCCGCTCCCGAATCGTATTTAAATATTATGGTCTTGCCGCCGAAGTCATTGCTGTAACCGCTGATTTGGTTGTCGAAAAGCGGACGGCCCTGCGATGGTATCTCGCTCACGGTTGTGCCTTTATAACAGTCGGTTATCAGGCCCGATTCGCGGTTCCAGGGCTAAATCTTATTTTGAGGTGCTACGAAAAAATATTTAGCCATGCGGAAGCGTTATATGTATTAGTTATCACAAACAAGTATATCTATGGAATCCTTACTAAATGCTTTATTGTCT
>JAITGS010000134.1 GCA_031280435.1 Tannerellaceae bacterium
ACCCTTCCCGACGAGCGAACTACTATCAGAAAACGTTTTGTCCAAGCCAATGTTAAATATCCCAAACTTGAACAAAAAAAGCTCTCAAAAATTTGCAGGAGACTTAGAATTCGGCCCCCTCATGATGATATTTTGCGCAATGGATTGCTTTCCCGGATCCGGGAAACCGTCAAATCTTTTGGGAGACACCTTCCCGGATCCGGGAAACCGTCAAAATTTTTTGGGGACAGTTTCATGGCAGAATATTGGGGCCGAAAAAACCAAACGGAGGTTTCATGGCAGAATATTGGGGCCGAAAAAACCAAACGGAGGTTTTATGGCAGAATATTGGCGCCGAAAAAACCAAACGGAGGTTTTATGGCAGAATATTGGCCCCGAAAAAACCAAACGGAGGTTTTATGGCAGAATATTGGCCCCGCAAAAACGGATTGACGGTTTCAATCCAAATTATTGGGGCCGGAAAAAAGGGGTTGATGGTTTCAGGGCAGAATATTATCAGCTTCAAAAAGGGGTTGATGGTTTCCGGGGGAAATATTATAGTCTACAAAAAGGGATTGATGGTTTCCGGGGGAAATATTATCAGCTTCAAAAAAATTTTGACGGCGCCCTGCCGGCGGGAAGGGGTGCGGGGACTTTTATTCTTGGCGCCCGGGGGTCGGGGTGGTGTGAGGGGAAAAAGCGGGGGCTCAATGTGCTGAGCCCCTGCTGTCGGGTGTTTTTTGGGGATGCCTTCCGGCGGGATTGGGGGTGTGGCTTCAGGCGCCGGCGAGGATGAGGCTGGCGAGGCCGGCTATGAAGAGGAGGAACATGCCGAGGTTGAGCAGGTGGGCGGAGCGGGGAGCGCCTTTGAATTCCTGCCAGATGAGTATGCCCCAGAGAGCTGACACGAGGGTTGCTCCCTGCCCGAGCCCGTAGGAGATGGCGGCGCCGGCCTGGCCTGATGCTATCATGCTGAAGGATTGTCCAAGGCACCAGATCATGCCTCCCAGTATGCCTACAAGGTGTGTTGCGGGTCGTCCTTTGAAGTATCCTGCGGGGGAGATGGGTGGGCCGCCGGCTACGGGACGTCGCATGGCTATGGTGTTGAACAGGAAGTTACTTACGAGTACGCCTCCCGCGAAGATTACTACGGCCGTGTATGGCGTGAGCTTGCCCGGTGCGGGCATGGCGAAGCTGTCGAGATCTGTGGATGCGGCCACGAAGCGATAGAAGAAGGCCATGATTATGCCTGCTGCTATTGCGACGGCAATTCCTCGTGCGGGGATTTTGCCGGAGCTGCTTGCGGCTGCTTTTCTCCATGCCAGCGCGTTGAGGATTATGGCTATTGTGATAAGGGCGACGCCTGTGAATATTCCCCACGGGTCTCCTTTGGCAGAGCCGAACCAATTGACGAGCACTCCCAGTATCAATGCCAGTCCTATGCCTACGGGAAAGGCGACGGACAGTCCGCAGATGGCTATGGCTGCTGCCAGGAGTATGTTGGCGGCATTAAAGATGATTCCTCCGAGGAATGCGCTTTGGAGGCTGGCCATGTCGGCCTGTGCAAGGTCGGCCAGGAAGCTGCGGCCCTGTTCCCCGCTGCTTCCGAGTGTGAATGCGGAAATGAGGGAGAAGATTAGCAGGCCTATTACGTAGTCCCAGTAGAAATACTCGTAGCGCCACGAGCGGGAGGCGAGCTTCTGGGTGTTTCCCCATGAGCCCCAGCATAGCATTGTGACGACGCAAAAGAGTATGGCGATGGTATAGTTCTGTACTATGAACATTTTGTTTCCGGTGTTGATGATTTGTGTGCTCAGGGGTGTGTGGTTTTCGGCGGGGCGTCGGAATATACCTGTGCTGCTCCGAATCGTATTGTTACGCCTTCTTCCGGGTTGATCCAGCGGAAGGTTGCGATGTGTTTGCCCTTTGGTAGCTGATATTTCCAGAAGAGTTCGTGGCGTCGGACGGTGTAGTCGGCTGGTAGCTCTACGGCTTCGGCGAGGCTGCCGTCTATGTACATCTCTGCTCGGGCTACGTAGTTTCTATTGCTGTCGGTGGCGCGTACGGAGCCTTCGAAGATGATTCCTGTGCCTTCAAATTCTACGGAGGGTATGTCGGCGAGGTTTTTGTTGAGGTTGATGCGCTGTGTGGGATAGCATCCGTCGAATCCTTTTTCGACGCGTACGGGGATTGGTGCCTGCGTTGCGATGGTGATGTTGTCTTCCGCTATGGTTCCTCCGTTGCGCTCGATTAGCTGTATGGCCTGGTTGTAGCTCATCTGGTATGTTTTGTTGAGCGAGATGGTGGTGTAGGCAAATGGGAGATCTTCCACTTCTTTGAGGTTCTTCATCCAGTAGTCGGGGATGCGGCTGTACCCGAGCATGGTGCCGAGAATACCTCCGGAAGATGCGGGGTTGCAATCGGAGTCCTGCCCGCAGCGTGTGGAGATGTCTATGGTTTTTGAGAAGTCGCCTTCGCCGTAGAGTAGCCCTATGATGATGTATGCGCTGTTGATGACTGCGTCTATGTTGAAGGGCACGTAAACTCCGTTGGGGCATCCCACGTCGCTACTCCACTTCTTTTCGCATTCGGCCCAGCACTGTTTCCAATCGGTGGGGTACTGCTTGTGCCATCGGATGACGTCGGCCATACACTGGTAGTAAATGCTTTCCTGCGGTATGGTCTTGAGGGCTTCGGTGACTACAAATTCTACGTCGCTCGACACGAATGCGAGTGCGTACATCGCCCCGACGTAGACGCCGCCGTACCACCCGTCGCCATAGTTCATTATGTGTCCGATCTTGTCGGAAATCTCGGATGCTGTGTTGGGCATTCCCGGCGCCATCAGCCCGGCGTAATCGGCCTCAATCTGGTAATCTATGTCATCCGAGTGCGGATTATTGAGCCAGTGCCCGGATTCCGGGGGCATTATCCCGTGGAGAATATTGTATCTGGCAGCCTGGTTGGCGTGCCAAAGGGTGTATCCTGCCGTAGCGAAAGCCATGGCGAAGGAATCTACGGGCGCATCGAGGCCGAGCCGTTCGAATACATCCACGAATGTGAGATCCATGTAGATGTCGTCGTACAGTCCCGGCGAGTTGGTCATATACCAGCGAATGTATCCTTCGGGCCAGGGAATAGGGATGTAATCCTGTATCATTGTGCCCGGATACTTGAATTCCGTGGGCCCACCGTATGTGCAGCCTATTGTCTGGCCTGCCCATCCTCCCTTGATCTTGTCGAGGAGTTCTGCTTTTGATAATGTTACCTGCGGGGGGAGCTGCTGCTGTTTTGCGGGCCCCGTCCCCGGAGCAGAGCATGCTGCGGAAAGTAGTGCGATTGCTGAAATGATAAAGAGCTGTTTCATGAGGAATTATTTGTTTGGGTGAATGTGATATTAAAGCTGTGGGATGTGATTGTGTGATGCCTTCCGGCTCAGAAGATGTCGACCTCGGTTCTGTACGGCACGGATGATTGCGCACCCTGGCGTGTGACGGATATGGCGGCGGCTTTGCAGGCGAATCTTACGGCGTCGGGGATCGTGCGGCTCTCAGCCAGGGCTACGGCTAATGCCCCGTTGAACACGTCGCCTGCCGCAGTTGTATCGACGGCAACAACCTTTGGCGCTGCTATCATTTCTGCCCTGTGGCCGTCGTAAACCAAAGCGCCTTTGGCTCCGAGTGTGAGAATGACGTTAGGAACTCCCATGCCGGCTATGACGGCGGCGGCATTCTCGGCGGAAGCTTCGTCGGTTATCTTCACTCCGGATATCATCTCGGCCTCGGTTTCGTTTGGGGTGATGATGTACAGGTGCTTGAGGAGGTCGGGCGAAAAGGGTCGGGCCGGCGCAGGGTTGAGGATGACCTTCCGCCCGGCGGCCGATGCTATTCCGGCGACGTACTCGACAGTCTCTACGGGTATTTCGAGCTGCATGAGTATGATGTCGGCCTGCCGTATGGCGTCTGCTGCGGCCAACAGGTCGGAGGGCAGCAGGTTGGCATTGGCTCCTGATGCTACTACTATACAGTTCTCTGCGTTCTCGTCGACGGTGATGAGTGCGACTCCGGAGGGATTGCGATTGTCCGAAAGGACGTAGGATGTGTCTATGCCTTCCTCTTCGAAGAGTTGCTGCGACTGATGCCCGAAGATATCGTTGCCTGTTTTGCAGATGAAGGCTACTTTCCCTCCGAGCCTTGCTCCTGCGACGGCCTGGTTTGCTCCTTTCCCTCCGGGATTCATGAAGAAGGTGCTTCCGAGGACGGTTTCTCCCGCCCTCGGAAGGTGCCTGGTTTTAATAACCATGTCGGTATTGCTGCTACCAACGATGAGGATGTTTGATGCGAGTGGTTTATTCACTTGGGTTGGTATATTATAATTTACGGGGTGATGCAAATATATACGTTCTTAATCGGTTTGGCAGTTGCAGTAGCATTAAAAGCCATTGTTCTGCTTCAGATTGTTGTTCAGGTCTATTTCCCTGAATGGAATGGGCCAAAGATAGTGCCTGTCGGGCTTGAACTCTTTTACGTAGCCTGCAAGTTCTACGGTGACGAGGCTCTGCGAGCCGGGCGAAGGCGAGTAGGTCATCCCTTTAACCGTTCCCGGAATTACATCTTCTCCTATGCGCCATCGGCGGATGTCGTAGAGTCGATGGCCTTCGAGTGCAAGCTCAACGATGCGTTCCCTGCGGATGATTTGCCTAAGCTCGGCCTGGTTGGTAGTCTTCACTTCGGGCATGTCAACATCAGAGCGTTTCCTGATTGCATTGATGGCATCAAGAACGGAGTTGTCTATATCCTGTCCGCCGAGCTCCACGGCGGCTTCGGCATAGATGAGGAGGATTTCGGCGTATCGCAGGTATATGAGATTGACACCACAGTTCCATGGATTGGCATAATCGGCATCGCTGACGTATTTCTTGAAGTACCATCCCGTGGGCGTTACGTTCTCTGCGGAGATCGTAATATCGTCTCCCGAACCGTTGCCCGGCATAGTGTTCAGGGTTTTGCCGTCGGGCAGCAGATCGCCGCTTGTGTAAACCGTATGATACAGGCGGGGGTCTCTGTCCTTGTAGGGTTCGAGCGGATCGAAGCCGGAGGCCGGATCTTCTATGGGCAGGCCTGTGGTCTTCATGAGATAGGCATCTACCAGAGGCTTGGTAGGTACGACCTGGCATTGCTGGGTGTAGAGGCTGTTGGGGGTATAGAAGGCGAAGATCGAATGGGCGTTGAGATCCCTGGCATATTGCCTTGCGAACAGGATTTCGCTTGAGCCTTCGCCTGCATAGTCGAACAGCTCGGCGTAGGAGGGGTGAAGGCTGTGGACTCCGAGAGCCATCACCGCGGCGGCGGCTTCCTTGGCCTCGCGGAACTTGCCGGCATACAGCATAGCTTTGGCCTTTAGTCCGAGGGCTGTCCCCTTGGTCACTCTTCCGCGTTCCTCCTGTACTGCGGGCAAAGCCGCTGCGGCCGACGTTAGCTCATCTGCCACAAAGCCATATATCGTTTCGGCCGGAGTGCGCGTTAGAGCCTTAGCTTCGTCTACGGTAAGTGTCTTTTCCACCAATGGAACATCGCCGTAAAGCATCACAAGATTAATGTAGGCAAAGGCCCTAAGGGTGCGTGCTTCAGCTTTCAGGCGATTTCGGAGCCCGTCGTCAATGCTCTCTACCAGATCGGCATTTTCGAGGAAGGCGCTTGCAGCTTGGACGATTGTATAGTAATAGCTCCATTCGTCCGCAACGATATTGTTGCTGGCGTCAAAGGTATGCTTCTCTATCTGCGACTCTGCCCTCCACTGAAGTATGAAATGGGCTATGTCCGAATAGGCATCTATGGAGGTATATCTCCACTGGCTGCCGAGTATTGAGTATATACCGTTAGCAGCATACACTGCGTCGTCCTCCGTTTTCCAGAAAAGTTCTTCTCCGAGGCGATCTTTGGGAATGGTGTTCAGCAAAGTGTCGCTGCACGACAGGGAAGCGGCCGCAAGTAAAATCACATATAATAAATGATATGGTTTCATGGCTGTCTTGTTTAAAAGTTGATATTAAGTCCTATGGTAGTAACCGAGGTCTGAGGAAAACTGCTCTCCTGTCCGCGTTCCGTCATTTCCGGGTCTATATTATATCGGTTCAGGGCGGAGAAGGTCAGCAGGTTGGTTGCCGATACATAAACATTGATGCCCTGTATGCCTATCCGTCCGCATATAGTCTTCGGAATGTCGTACGATAGGCGTACGTTCTTAAGGCGTAGATAGCTGCCGTTGAGGATAGAGAAGTCCGATATCTGAGCATTCTTCATGGTATATTTGGTTGGTCGTGGTGAGCTGGCGTTGGGATTGTCCGGCGTCCAGTAGTCCGACCATACTTTGTGGGCAAATCCGCCCCAAATGCCGTGTTCGAGTATTGCGCCCGTCATTATCTTGTCGGCCCCGGTTATGCCTTGCCAGAAGAGATCGAGCTTAAGGCTCTTCCATCCTACGGACATGCCGGAAGAGAAAGTCCAGTCGGGCATTTCCTTGCCGAAGATTACGAAGTCGTCGGGAGTAAGTTCGCCGTCGTTGTTCTGGTCAACATACCTAATGTCGCCTGGGCCAACGGAGCCGTCCCACTTGGCGTAGTTGTCCACTTCCTCCTGTGTTTGGAAGAAGCCGTCCGTTTCAAATCCGTAAAGGGAGTTGATAGGCTTGCCCTCGGTGGTGATTGTCCGGTAGTCGCTATTGCCGAAGGCGGAGATATGTGGCCCTGTTCCGGCAAGGTCTATAACTTCATTCCTATTATAGTTCACATTGAATGTAAGCTCAAGCAGAAAGTCTCCAATCGGTTTTCTGGCTCCTATGAGCAGCTCTATGCCTTTGTTCTCAACTATACCGGCGTTTTGATTCGTTGCGCCGAGCCCTATGACGGAAGGAATCGGGACAAGCAGCAGTATGTCTTCCGTCCGTTTATTATAGTAGTCGAAAGATAGGTTCACCACGTTCTCCCACAGGTATGCGTCGAGGCCGAAGTTGAGCTGCCGCGTGGTCTCCCATGAAATATCCTTGCTGGCGAGGGTGCGCTGCCTGTATCCGGTTGCAAGTGATTCGCCGAAGATGTAGTTGCGCTGATCGTAGGTTTTCATGAAGGAGTAGAGGCCCACCTGCTGGCTTCCGACTGCTCCCCATGATCCTCTCAGCTTAAGCTCGTTCACAGTTGCCTTGATTGGTTCCCAAAACTTCTCGCCGGACAGCCGCCATCCTACCGAGAAGGAAGGGAAGAAGCCGTATTGATGTCCTTCGGCAAATCGGGACGAGCCGTCGTAGCGGGCGTTAGCTTCAAAAAGGTATCGCCCGTCGAACTCATAGTTCACACGTGCGAAATACGAGCGCAGGCCCCATTCGGAGTTGCCTCCGTAGGCCGCCTGAGTAGCATCACCGGCACCGAGCGAGAGGCTCTGAAGATCGTTATTGTAGAAGTTCTGCCTGTATCCTTCCACCCAATCGTCGCGGAAGCTGATCTCGGAGTACCCGGCTATCCCGCTGATAGTGCTTTTGCCGAGCTTCTTGTTGTAGCTTAGCTGAAGGTCTATCCCGTCTTCCTGCGAACGGCTGCGGCTGTCTTCCATATTATTAATTGTATTGAAAGTACGGCGGTCGGGATGCAGCTTATCGGTAAAGTCGTACTTGTTGTTGAACACCACGCGCTGCCAAAAGTTGCGCTGCGTGGAGTACTGCGCGCTTAGCTTCAGGGATTGCAGCAGAAGGTACTCCGCCCTGAAGATGCCCGAAACGTAGGCAGCTCCGGTTGTGGCCAGGCCGCGCTCCTTTGCGTTAATCAGGGGGCTGTAACTGTCGACCGTCAGTCCGTAGGAACCGTCCGAGTAATAGGGCACGCCCCACTGGCTGTTCTGCCACATTCTGTTGTACGATTCCCATTCGTTGGGAGGCGTATGCCGGTTAGTGAACCTCAGGTTTATGTTTGAACTGAGGCTTAATTTGCGGCTTGGCTTGTATTCCGTCCTTGCTCTGAGCTCCTGAATTTGGAAATCATAGTTTGGGAGGATGCCGTCCTCGTTCATGAATCTGTACGACACTCTGTTTGTAATCTTATCGCTTCCGCCGCTGAGCGTAAGCGTATGGCTGTGCTGCGGAGCAAGAGAGAACATAACGTCGTGCCAGGCATTAGGCAATGGATAGTGTTCCGGATCCTTAGCATGGTTGGAAGGCCAGTCGCGTATATAATCCTCGTCGTAAAACTTATATCCGTAAGTGTTCATATAGGCCGTATTCTGGTGATTCATGTAGGTGATAGCGTCCATGTGTTCCGGATTGTTGTTCGTTCGGGCCAGGCCGAAGTAGCCATTATAGGAAACGGCCAGCCTTCCTTCTTTCGGCGCTTTCGTCGTCACCAGAATTACGCCTGCGGCAGCTCTGGAGCCGTAGATAGCCGCCGAAGCCGCATCCTTCAGCACCGAGACGGACTCTATATCGACCGGGTTGAGCCTCTCAAGGCTCCCCGGCACGCCATCGACAAGTACAAGCGGGCTATTGTCGTTCAGCGAAGTCACTCCCCTTATGCGCGTAGTGAAACTCTCGCCGCCGGGAGCCCCGCCCCTGTCTATTATGGTCAGCCCCGGAAGCTTTCCCTGCAAAGCCTGATTGATGTTGACCGAATTGCGTTCCGAGAGGCCCTCGGTATCAATGCTGCTTATGGCATTGGTTACGCTAAGCTTCCGCTGAACTCCGTAGCCCACAACCACGACCTCTTCGAGCAGCTTTGTATCTTCCTCCAGGACAATGTTCAGCCGAGTTTGACTGCCGACCGCTATTTCTTTGGAGGCATATCCGATATAGGAAACCTGAAGTACGGCGCGGTCGGACACGTCAAGGCTGAACTCTCCGTTTACATCCGTAATCGTCCCGTTAGTCGTACCTTTTTCCATTACATTAACGCCGATTACAGGCTCGCCCGCAGCATCGGCAACAATTCCTGCTATATGCTTGCCTTGCGCCGCCGCATTGCCGGCACAAACCGCCAACATAAAGACGCCCGCGACAGCGCAACGTATAGCTTTCCGCAAAAAGATGGCTAAACAGTTCCTTGTGTCATAGTTTTTCATAACATCGTGATCATTTAAAGTTATTACATTTTCATTTGAACAATTATTGATACTACAAAACTACGACCCGGCGCTAATCAAAAAGCGGCAAAATCTTTCCGTATGGATAATCCCAAAGCCCGGTAAGGCCGGGGCGGCGCAGTGGTCAAGCCCCTATCCCATCGCTGCTTCGAGCAGGACGTCGCGCAGCGGCCGGCGGGTGAGTTTGCTCTCTATCCAGGCGGCGAAGTTGAAGGTTTTTTGCAGCAGGCGCTCGTACTTGCTCTTCTCTATGCGGCGAATATCCTTGCGGTAGGATTCCCACAGCTTCAGCCTGTTTTTTTCGTACACAGGGAGGGGATAGTTGCGCACGAAGCGGAAGATGAGTTTTTCGGTGGCATAAATCTGTTTCTCGTACCCTATGTCGCGCTTGATAGCCTCTATTTCGTTCTCGAAGAAGTCGTAATTGCCCAGCTCGGCTTGCAGGATGAGGTTCAGCAGGCGGGCTATTTTGAAGGAGGGAAAGGCATGGTAGAGCTTCCCCGAGCCGAAGATGTGCCTCATGCTGCGGCGCGAGAGGGCATACTCGCCGGCCGAGATGTGATATATTGCAACGGCCAGGTGAAGTTTCAGCCTGTCTTCGAGCCCAAGCAGAGGGAGCTTGGCCAGAAGCCGCCCGCCAAGGCTTTTGAGCAGTTCGCCGGCCGCCTCAAAGCTCCCGGAGTGAATCAGTTGCAGGGACAGGTAATAGAACCTCATGGCCTGCACGCTCAGCACGAACTCGGCCGAATATTCGCCGCCCTCCATCTCTTCCAGCCTTGAGAGGAAGAAGCTCATTTCGCGATAAATCCTGGCGGCCATCAGGCTGTCAAGGATTCCGCGCACGGCAAAAAGGTAGTATATCGGAGGGTTAAGCATAAGGTGGCGGTTGCGCTCGAAGAGGTTAATCAGTTCGCGATAATATCTGATAGCCAGGCCGCAGCTTCCGGAGTTAAGATAATATGTGGCCTGGAAAAGCAGGTGCAGTTTCTCGGCCTCGAATCCCTTGTAGGAGCTGTTGGCGATGAGGTGGAGCTCGCTCAGCACAAGGTCGTTCAGGTCCTCCTTCTGTTTCTCCGAGCGGGCGTATCCTTTGTAGATAAGCCTGTGTCGCAGAATATCGTAAAGTTGCAGATGCTGGTTGATGCTGCGCGTGTGTTTCATGATTTCGTTTACCCTCATCTGTCGGCTCACTAACTCGCGCTCGCTCATCCGGTCGAAATCCATAGCGCTGAGGTATCGAAGTTCGGTTCGGTGAACAAGGTGCAGCAGCAGGTCCTGGTCGTGCTCGGCGGCCTGGCGCTTAGCCTTAGCAAGTTCGTCGAGGGCATGTTCCGGGAGGTCGCGCTCAAAAAGTATAGCCGCCTTCGCAATCCGGTTGCCTATTTCGGTTTGCACGTCCTGCTTCTCTCTCAGCCGTATGAGGCAGTCCATCAGAACCCTGTACAAATATTTTCCCGCCATCTCAAAACTTTTCCCCTCCTGTTCGCGCTCAAAGCGTTCGGTCACAAGCTGAGGCGCATCCAGCCTGTCCAGCAGTTCGAACAGCGCCAGGTACGCCTTATCGCCCGCCTGAAGATTTGCCCAGAGGCGGAAGTATCGCTTTTCGGCCTTGGTAAGCGATTTGACAAGAATCAGCAAAGACTCCGTTTTATTCATTGCTTCGGATTATAGTATTGGTATTTTGAGGAATAATGCTTCGCAAATATAGAGATAAACAAATTGCATAGCTTTCCCCCAAGCCGCTTTTCGCAAGTCCGGGCCGCATTTCCTTAGCGCAAAAACAATTTGGAGGAATCGACGGACGTTGATTCCTTGTGCGGAGGAAAACGCTTGCCCACATGGGTCATTTCCGCAAAGGCGGGAATCTCCTGTTTTTTCAGTCATGAATTCCCTTTTGACACATTCGGGCAAGGCTTCCGATAGTTAGGAAGCCCGGATTTTTTTTGGGCAAGGCTCCCGATAGTTAGGAAAGCCCGGTTTTTTTCCGGCAAGGCTCCCGATAGTTAGGAAAGCTCGGATTTTTCCGGCAAGGCTTCCGATAGTTAGGAAAGCCCCGGATTTTTTCGGGCAAGGCTCCCGATAGTTAGGAAAGCCCGGATTTTTTTTGGGCAAGGCTCCCGATAGTTAGGAAAGCCCGGTTTTTTCAGGACAAGGCTCCCGATAGTTAGGAAAGCCCGGATTTTTTTTGGGCAAGGCTCCCGATAGTTCGGAAAGCCCGGATTTTTTTGGGCAAGGCTCCCGATAGTTCGGAAAGCCCGGATTTTTTTTGGGCAAGGCTCCCGATAGTTAGGAAAGCCCGGATTTTTTTTGGGCAAGGCTCCCGATAGTTACTTTTGTAAAGTCTTTTTCTGTTTCAAGCTTTCCTAACATTAGGATCTGCTGTTTTTT
>JAITGS010000136.1 GCA_031280435.1 Tannerellaceae bacterium
GCTCGATCACGCCGTCAACATTGTTGAAAGCTTGATCGACCTGCTCGATCACGCCGTCAACATTGTTGAAAGCTTGATCGACCTGCTCGATCACGCCGTCAACATTGTTGAAAGCTTGATCGACCTGCTCGATCACGCTGCCAACATTGTTGGCGATCCCTTCCATAAGCAGGTTGTTTGAGCAATCCGCATTTCCGGAGAATCTGTTTGCCTTGAGGCGAACGACTTATTGGATTCGGCTTAAAGCAAACAGGGCAAGCGCACATCAAACACGCCTGCCCTGCTTAATTTTTATGCGATACGAAGCCTATTCCTTAATGAACTTGCTTGTGTATGCACCGATTTTGAGGATGTAAACGCCGGGCGTCAGCTGCGAAACATGGATTGACTTATCGCCCTCCAATCTGCGATTAATAATTTCCAGGCCCTGCAAGTTGTAAATCGAGGCAGTTTCATTGTCGAGATTAAGCTCGCCGCCTTCGATGAAAAGCTCGGTCTTTACGGGGTTGGGATATATTCTGATGTTGCTTACCTCTATGGCCTCTATTGCGGTTGTGCCAATATAATAGAAGTCTTTCCATTGGTCGGCTGCTTTGTAGGCAGGTATTGCGCCTTTAGGAACATAGAGCTTGCATGTGTAGCGGTCAACACTACCAAAACAATCGCTTCCAAGGCTCGGAGGAGTGGAATTACCGGAATGAATCTCTGTCAATGGACAACCGGCGAAGCAAAGAGAGCCGATGTTTGTTACACTCGACGGGATAGTAATAGTGGTAATCCCTGCTTCAGTGAAAGACATTTGGCCAATAGCTGTTACAGAATTAGGTATAGAAACCGATTTGAGATTGTTGCAATACCTAAAAAGTCCGTCTCCTATTCGCGTAACACCGTTTTTGATAGTAACGTCTTTGATTTTCTCCCTTATGTTATACCATGGCGGGTATCTTTCCGAGCTCAAATTATCAGTCGCTCCCGTTCCTGCAATTGTAAGTGTATCATTATAGAGCGTAGCCGTCACATCGGCAGCGTCAGGAAAGCCGATTTTCCAGGTTTGGGCAGGGACAGATGCATGTACGGTAAGTATTACGCCAAGGATAGTTCCGTCGAATTGGACGGTAGCCATGTTTAACGAATCATTGTTGGCATCTTGAATCATATTGCAAGCGTAAAGATCCGGTGGGAGCGTTATCTTGCCGCTAACGATTATAGTTCTCGTTTCTCCCGGAGCGATAGAAACAATGCCTGCGTCAATCATTTGGCTTGGAGTATATACCAGAATCTTTTCCAAATACACCCACAGGTGGGAGTTGTAAGTGGCGGTGCCGTTGTTCTTAAGCTTAGCGGTGAAGCCGGCTGTTTGGTTTTGATACAAAGAGTCCTTTGCCGTCAAGGCTATAAGCTGAAGTTCGGGGCGACCTACTTTTACCCTAAGTATTATACCAAGTACGGTGCCGTCGAATTGGACGGTAGACATGTTTGACGGATCATTGTTGGCATCTTGAATCATATTGCAAGCGTAATAGTCCGGCGGCAGGGCTATCTTGCCGCTAACAGTTATGGTTTTTGTTTCTCCCGGAGCGATAGAAACAATGCCTGCATCAAAACTTATGTTTGGAGTATATACCAAAATCTTTTCCAGGTATACCCACAAGTGAGAGTTATAAGTTGCGGTGCCGTTGTTCTTCAGCGTGGCGGTGAAACTTGCGGCTTCGTTTTGGTACAAAGAATCCTTTGCCGCCAAGGCGACGAGTTGTAGTTCGGGGCGACCTTCTTTTACCCTGAGTATGACGCCGAGTACGGTCCCGTCGAATTGGACGGCAGACATGTTTGACGGATCATTGTTGGCATCTTGAATCATATTGCAAGCATAATAGTCCGGCGGCAGGGCTATCTTGCCGCTAACAGTTATGGTTTTTGTTTCTCCCGGAGCAATAGAAACAATGCCTGCGTCAAAACTTATGTTTGGAGTATAGACATGAATCTTTTCGAGGTATACCCACAAGTGAGAGTTATAAGTTGCGGTGCCGTTGTTCTTCAGCGTGGCGGTGAATGTGGCTGTTTGGTTTTGGTACAAAGAGTCCATTGCCGCCAAGGCGATGAGTTGTAGTTCGGCACGGGCTGTTTCGTCTTCTGTATCGCCCAATGCGGATTTTATAAGGCTCAGTTCTTCGGCCGAGTATGTTTCCCTGACGTCGCGACCGGCACAGCTTGATAGAATATCAAGGAAGTGGTTGAATTTATGCCAGCCGGACCAGTTGTTTTCGTTTGGATTATTAGGCGAATTATTGATGATTGAAAAAGCTTGCTTGTAAAGCCAGTATCCATGGTCACCATCCTTCTGATAGTGATTGCCCAAGCGAATGAGTGTCCACTGAAGTCCGTCGCTGTTCAGCGGTTCTTGATTTCCGACCTTTCTGTCGTAGTCGCTTTTGTAATATTCCGCTATTTCTGCGCCCACATATGTGCGGTCGTTTATATATGCTTTTCCATTTGTCTTAGTAAGCGCAAGATACATGCGCATGTTGGCAAATACCTCCTCGCTCCAATTATAAGACATGGTACCGGAGCCGAAGCCACCTATATGTGTGGCAAAGTTATGCCCCATCTCGTGCATTATACCGAACGACCAATCGCCTATGTCTGCAAAAGCAGTCAATGTTTCTGAAACATAATTGGCGTTCCATTGAATAGGATAGCCGGCGTACGCCCATGCAGGTATACCGCCAATGGTGCGAATCACCATTTTTTTCCCCTCAAAAGGAGTCAGTCCGCTCATTAAATCAACATACTGCTCATACATGCGGTCAAGATTCGATAGCCATGCAGCCAATTGCTCGTTAGTAATGGACAGTAATTGCTGACGAAATTCCAGTCTTATGTGCTTGCTTTCCCGTACAAGAATGTTGTAGCAATCATCATCGCATCCAATAATATCAAAAAAGGCCCATTCGTTTGTTGCAGCATAAGCCCTTTGTGCCCCTTCCGGTACATACAACTTGCAGGTCGATACATTTACAGCCCAAAAGCATGCATGACCAACACTTGGCGGGTTCTGACTTTCGATGCGGATTTCCCGCAAAGCTGTTATTTGAAAAGCATAATTGGCAATACTTGTTACATTACTTGGAATGGTAATTGAAGTAAGATTAAGGCAGTCGGAAAAAGCATATTCTCCAATCGTTATTAATGAGTTTGGAAGGCTAACGGAGTTTAGGTTTCCGCAGAAGTAAAACGCAGAATTGCCTATTGTTGTAATCCCTTCATTGATAATTACACTTGTGATATTATCTTTTACGCTATGCCATGGCGCCTGATCTGTCCAGTTTTGCATAGCTCCTGTACCTGTTATCGTAAGTGTGCCGTTGTTCAGTACTGCACTAATACTCTCTGCATTTGGGATGCCTATTTGCCAAGTTTGCCCCATTGTTTTGTTTGTGAAGGCACAGAATATCAGCAGCAATATGCCGAGCAATAAAATATTAGCTCTACTTCTTGTGTATCGGCTTTTCAAACCCGCCCCGTTTTTTTGAATGGTATCAGTCTCCATGTTAGTGTTGCTGTTCCCAGCTTGCGATTGCTTTTGTTCTACGTGTTTCATGATTACGAAAAATTAGAATGTTGTTTGTGAATAATATAGTTTACCTACCGGCTCGCTCTCACAACCGCATGAAAAAAGCGTGAAGCTGTTCGTTGGTTGCTTATTACAATCTGGGTACCTGAGAAGACCTTTGCATCAATAAGCACGAAACAGCTCACGCCAAAAGACGTGAGCCTTCGCTTACTTATCCCGATGCATTGAAATTTCTCAGGTTCCAGATTGCGAGAATAAGAGCGTTAACTCAGTTATATTTTTATTGTTGTTTTATCTCTTTAAGTACACATGCTTTGTTGTTTTTATTCGGTGCCAAATATACAACTCTTTGCGGGAAAAAGAAATTGGCGGAGCTTTGCTTGAGGGCTTACGCAAGTTTGCCTGCAACTCAAAACAGACCGTCGACCATGTACGCAAGTTTGCCTGCAAATCAAAACAAGCCGTCCAAAGTATTGGATGGTTTGCCCGAGGAACTCAAGCAACCGGATTGCATCAAATGTGTGGGCGGATTACAGGGAGCCGAATGTTCAAGAGGTCATTCGGCGCCTGCTTTTTAAGCGAATCAAATTTGCACGGAGTACTTTCTGAACCCTTTTTATTTCGGGCCTTATCCCACGCTTCCTTCGAGGGAGATTTGCAGGAGCTTCTGGGCTTCTACGGCAAATTCCATGGGGAGCTTGTTCATTACTTCGCGGGCATAGCCGTTAACGATCAGGCCTATGGCTTCTTCGGTTGAGATGCCGCGCTGGTTGCAGTACAGCAGTTGTTCTTCGCTGATTTTGCTGGTTGTGGCTTCGTGCTCAATTATGGCGGTTTCGTTCTGCACGTCGGCATACGGAAAGGTGTGGGCTCCGCAGGTGGAGCTGAGCAGCAGGCTGTCGCACTGGCTGTGGTTGCGAGCCCCCTTTGCCCGCGGAGATATTTTCACAAGGCCTCTGTAACTGTTTTGGCTGAAACCGGAGGATATGCCTTTAGATACTATAAGGCTGCGGGTGTTCTTGCCGAGGTGTATCATCTTGGTGCCGGTGTCGGCCTGCTGATAGTTGTTGGTTACGGCCACGGAGTAGAACTCGCCCGACGAGTAGTCGCCGGCAAGAATGCAGCTGGGATACTTCCATGTTATGGCCGAGCCTGTTTCTACCTGCGTCCAGGATATTTTGCTTTCCCGTCCTTTGCATAAGCCGCGCTTGGTAACGAAGTTGTATATGCCTCCCTTCCCGTCTTTGTCGCCGGGATACCAGTTCTGCACGGTGGAGTATTTCACTTCGGCCCGTTCTTTGGCAATAATCTCGACTATGGCGGCATGGAGCTGATTTTCGTCGCGCATGGGCGCTGTGCATCCTTCCAGATAGCTAACGTAGGCTTCGTCGTCGGCAACTATAAGGGTGCGCTCAAACTGTCCGGTATTGCGTGCGTTGATTCTGAAGTAGGTGCTGAGCTCCATAGGGCAGCGCACGCCCTTGGGTATATAAACAAAGGAGCCGTCGGAGAATACGGCCGAATTGAGGGCTGCAAAAAAGTTATCGCGATAGCCCACCACGCTCCCTAAGTATTCCCGCACTAAGTTTGGATACGCTTCCACTGCATCGCTGAAGGATGAAAAGATGATACCTTTTTCGGCCAGGGTTTCCTTGAAGGTAGTTTTAACCGACACGCTGTCCATCACGGCGTCGACGGCCATGCCCGTCAAGTGCTTTTGCTCCTCGAGCGGAATGCCCAGCCGGTTGAAGGTTTTCAGAAGCTCAGGGTCAATTTCGTCTATGCTGGCGGGAGCTTTTTTAGCTTTAGGCGCGGCATAATAAATAATGTCCTGGTAGTCGATAGGCGGAATCGTCAGATGCGCCCATGCGGGAGGCTCCAGCGTGAGCCAGTATCTGTAAGCGTTCAGGCGAAACTCGAGCAACCAGGCCGGTTCATTCTTTTTTGCGGAGATGAGGCGTACAACATCTTCGCTTAATCCTTTAGGAATAGCGTCGACGTCTATATCCGAAACGAAGCCGTACTTATACTCTCCGCTTGTTACTTTTTCAATTATATCGTTCTGATTGTTATCTCTGGATCCTGACATAAAAAAGGATTTAGTCCGGTATGGAAAATATTCCGTTAGGGAATATAGCCGGGATAATTGACTGGATAATTAAATAAAAGCGGGATGCGAACTTAGTTTCCCTTGAGATAAGCAGCGATTGCGGATCTACTATCTCAACAATATTGAACACAAGGCTGAGGGATAAAACCATAATCAACAAGCCGAACAGGCCTCCGCCCAGATGATTAATTATGCTCAGGGGCGTCACGTCTATCACTCTGTGCATTATCTCTCCAACCAGCACCAGCAGGCCCACTATCATTAAGAAGCCGAGGATATAACTCAGGATAGAGCCGCCTTGCTCAGGCAATCCCCAGCCCCCCATCACTCCCCTAAGCCAGTTGGCTGCCATGCCGCAAAACAATATGCCTGCTATAAGCGCAATCAATGCGGCAACCTGCTTGATGGCTCCGTCGAGCAATCCTTTTACCAACCCGGCGCCAGCCAGGCAAAGGATAACAATGTCCAGCCAGTTCACCGGAGGGGGTTATAAAGTTTTCTTGATTTCGATTTCCTCGTAGGCTTCAACCATATCGCCTATGCGGATGTCATTGTAGCCGGAGATATTCAGCCCACATTCATAGCCGGAGGCTACTTCCTTAACATCATCTTTGAAGCGCTTTAAGGAACCAAGCTCTCCAGAATATATCACTATGCCGTCGCGAATCAGGCGGATTTTATTATGCCGCTTGATCTTTCCTTCCTTAACCATACAGCCTGCAACGGTGCCGACTTTGGTGATTTTGAAAACTTCGCGTATCTCAACAAGGCTGGTGACTTCTTCTTTGACTTCCGGAGCAAGCATGCCTTCCATGGCGCTCCGAACTTCTTCGATCGCATTGTAGATGACGGAATAGAGCCTGATTTCAACGCCTTCCTTCTCGGCCTGCCGACGAGCTGCCTGTGAGGGACGCACCTGGAATCCTATAATGATTGCGTCGGAAGCTGCCGCCAGCACAACGTCGGATTCCGAAATCTGCCCTACGGCTTTATGTATTACGTTCACCTGTATCATTTCGGTAGAAAGCCTGATGAGCGAATCGGACAGGGCTTCGACCGAACCGTCCACGTCGCCTTTGACAATGATATGCAGCTCCTGGAAGTTGCCCAGTCGCAGACGTTTTCCGATTTCGGGCAAGGTGAGGCGCTTCTGAGTGCGCAAGCCGAGCTCGCGCTGAAGTTGTTCGCGACGGCCTGCTATCTCGCGGGCTTCCTGTTCGCTCTCCAGCACGTTGAAGGTATCGCCTGCCTGTGGAGCTCCGTTCAGTCCCAGAATCAGTACGGGCTCGGATGGCCCGGCTATGTCGGTCTTTTGGTTACGCTCGTTGAACATGGCTTTCACCCTTCCGTAATGTGTTCCGGCCAGAACTATATCTCCGGGCCTGAGGGTGCCGTTGGCTACAAGAACCGTAGAGATGTATCCGCGACCCTTGTCTAATGAGGATTCAATTATAGAACCGTTGGCCCTTAGCTTGGGATTGGCTTTAAGCTCCAACAGATCGGCTTCGAGCAGGACTTTCTCGAGTAGGGATTCCACTCCTACACCTTGCTTTGCAGAGATCTCCTGGCTCTGGTAGTTGCCTCCCCAGTCTTCCACTAAGTAGTTCATATTCGCAAGCTCTTCCTTAATCTTCTCCGGATTGGCGCTCGGCCTGTCGATCTTGTTAATGGCAAATACTATCGGAATGTTTGCAGCCGAAGCGTGGTTGATTGCTTCTATGGTTTGAGGCATAACGTTGTCGTCGGCAGCAACAACTATTATAGCTATGTCGGTTACTTTGGCGCCTCTGGCTCGCATGGCCGTGAAGGCTTCGTGACCTGGAGTATCCAGGAAGGTAATGCGTCTGCCCGATCTCGGCAATTTCACATTATAAGCTCCTATATGCTGCGTGATGCCGCCGGCTTCGCCTGCAATCACATTAGTATTGCGTACGTTGTCCAGCAGAGAGGTTTTGCCGTGATCCACGTGGCCCATAACTGTGACTATCGGAGGACGCAATGCCCAGTCGGCTTCATTGTCTTCTTCGTTTGTGGTGATGGCTTCCACAACTTCCGCACTGACGTATTCTGTTCTGAATCCGAATTCTTCTGCAACTATGTTGATTGTTTCCGCATCCAAGCGCTGGTTGATGGAAACCATGATGTCTATATTCATGCAAGTGGCTATTACCTGCGTTACCGGAATGTCCATCATGTTGGCGAGGTCGTTGGCCGTAACAAATTCCGTAAGCTTTAAAACCTTGCGGTCTTGTTCTTCAAGCTCCTGTAGCTCGTATTCGCGCTGAAGTGCGGCATCTCGCTTATCACGACGGTATTTTGCTCCTTTGCTGCTTTTATTACCCTTGTTGGTAAGCCGTGCATAGGTTTCCTTAACTTGCTTTTGTACTTCCTCTTCGCTGACTTCCACTTTCACTATCGGCTTACGCAGTCGAGTTTTCTTGTCGTCGCGCGGAGGTCGGCGTTCGTTTATGCCCGGTGTGGTGTTAATATCGATCTTTTCGCTTTTCTTGATTCTGCCGCGTTTTTTCTTAGGCTCTGTTCCCGTGTTCGGAGCTTGTGCTTTTTCTCCTTCCTTCTCGCCTTTCGGTATAGGCTTAGCTGTTGGTGTCGGATAAGCGGCTGTTGTATCCCTGTTTACTCGCGGATGAGGATGAGGAGGAGGCGTGGACGATGTATCCCTGCCTGCTCGCGGATGAGGAGTATGTGATGCGGTATCTCTGCCTGCTCGCGGGTGAGGAGGAGGGGTGCCGGCAGCATCTCTGCTCGCTCGCGGATAATGAGGAGGGGTGCCGGCAGCATCTCTGCTTACTCTGGGAGGAGGCGCAGATGCGGTAGGTTGCCCGGAGGCAGTTGCCGGAGGTGTGGCATCAGCCTTAGGCGTCGGATTGACCGCAGGAGCCGTTGGTTTAGGGCTAAGGTATTGCCTTTCACGTTTCATTTTATCCTTACGCTCCTGTATTCTCTCTTCCCTGTTCTTTTTGGGAGGGCGCGTGGCTGTGTTAAGCGTATCGAGGTCGATTTTGCCTTTGATCTTAATGTTCGTTTCAAGTCGCGACGGCTCCAGTCTGAATGGAGTCTGCTCTGCGTCTTCCCGGACGGGCTTTTGCTCTGTTTCCTGAGTCGGAGTGGATGTAGCGGTTTCGGAAGCAGTTGCCGTCGGCATTTCTTTAGGGGGAGTTTCTGTTTGAGGAGTCAAGGTTTCTTCTTTGATGATATTTGGTTGCACTAAAGTTTCCGCCTCTTGTGCAGGGGGCGTCGTTTCCTTTGCAGGGGAGGGATTCTCCTCCTTAGTCTGAGCCGGCACCGGCGGAGTTATAGCTTTGTGCGGATGCGTAATTTCTTTCTTAGGAGTTGTAGGTTTCTGGCCATAGCCATGACGTTCTGCCCGCGTTGCTTCTCCTTTATGCGGGCGGGTTGCCAAATCGATTTTGCCTTTTGTTACAAGCTTCAATTTGAGTTCTTCCGGTATTTCCGTCTTAATCTCTTCTATCTTCTTCTTGTGCTCTTTTTCCTTCTTTACAGGTTGAGATGTTTCGGGCTCCGAAACGGCCGGGGTTGATAGCAGGCGGTCTTTCTCTCTCTGAGATAAGCCTTGGCCGAATTCTTTAATCAGCAAGGCAAGTTGCTCCTCCGTGATACGGAAATTCGGATTACTGTCAACCGCATGACCATGCTTATGGAGAAATTCCACCACAGTAGTCAATCCCAATTTCAAATCTTTTGAAGCTTGTATCAATTTTACAGGCATATCGTAGTTCTATTGTTTCTCTAATTTATTCTTTCGCTTCTTCTGCTGCGGTTTCAGGCTCTGCCTCAGCTTCCGGCTCTGTTGTCGGTTCTGCTTCAGCCTCCGATTCGGTTTCAGGCTCTGCTTCGACCTCCGGTTCGGTTGTCGGTTCAACTTCTTCGGCCTCCGGTTCGACTTCTGGCTCTGTTTCCGTCACCGTTCCCGCTTCCGCTTCAAACTCGGCCGACAATATGTCGTATACATCGTCAACGGTTTGTTCTTCCAAGTCGGCGCGTTCGCATATTTCCTCGCGGCTCAGCGACAGTACATTCTTCGCCGTATAGCAGCCTATATTCTTCAGCGCTTCTATAACCCATACGTCTATCTCGTCGGTGAAAGCATCCAGATATACGTCCTCTTCGTCGGCTCCTTCTATATCTCTGAACACGTCTATTGCGTACTCGGTCAGCATGCAGGCCAGCTTGATGTTCAGCCCGCCCTTGCCGATAGCAAGCGATACTTCTTCCGGGCGCAGATATACTTCGGCTTTTCTTGCTACTTCATCTATGCGAATGGATGAAATCTTTGCCGGGCTTATAGACCTCTGAATGAACAGCGCCGTGTTGGCTGTGTAGTTCACCACGTCTATGTTCTCATTACGCAGTTCGCGGACTATGCCGTGTATGCGCGAGCCTTTCATGCCGACGCAGGCGCCAACCGGGTCTATCCTGTCGTCATAGGATTCGACGGCAATCTTGGCCCTTTCGCCTGGTATGCGGGCAATGGCTTTAATCGTTATAAGTCCGTCGTGTATTTCGGGAACTTCCAGTTCGAACAAGCGTTGCAGGAAGGCTTTATCTGTTCTCGAAAGAATGATTTTCGGATTGTTGTTGGAGTTCTCCACTTTCTGTACTATGGCCCTAACGGTTTCTCCCTTGCGGTAAAAGTCCGATGGGATTTGCTCGGTTTTGGGCAGTAACAGCTCGTTTCCTTCGTCGTCGAGAAGCAGCAGCTCTTTTTTCCATACCTGATAAACTTCGGCAGTGATGATTTGCCCCAGCCGCTCTTTATACTTGGTGAACAAGCTGTCTTTTTGCAGTTCGAGTATTTTTGACGCCAATGTTTGCCGAAGATTCAGTATTGCCCTTCTTCCGAAACCGGCAAAGTAAACCTCGTCGGTGACTTCTTCTCCAATCGTGCTGTCGGGGTCGATTTGCCTGGCTTCCGATATAGGGATCTGCAGATTCGGGTTCACAAGCTCGTCGTCGGGCACAGCTATGCGGTTGCGCCAAATTTCGAAATCTCCCTTTTCAAGATTGATGATAAGGTCGTAATTCTCATCCGTGCCGAACATCTTCGCAATCACGTTGCGAAACGATTCTTCCAGCACGCTTATCATCGTTTCCTTATCAATGTTTTTTAAATCTTTAAACTCGGCAAGGGTATCAATCATGCTAACTGCTTCCTCTTTCTTTGCCATACTCTTTTCTTTACTTTAATTACTTAAAACTTATTACATATTTAGTGTGTTTAATCTCGTCATACCCGTATGCCTTTTCTTCGGCTATCGTTTGCTTCCGCTTTGCGCCTTCCGGCGGCTTCACCTGCGTTTCAACAGAGAGGCGGATTCCGCTTTCGTCGGCCGACTTCAAAATGCCTTGCAGCTTTTCGCCGGTTTTCAGCAAACATTCAACTTCGCGTCCTGTATATTTGGCATATTGCCTCAAGATCTTAAACGGTGCCGACAGTCCCGGGGAGCCCACTTCGAGCTCATAATCTCCTTCCTCTGCCGGGATGTTGTCGCGTATATAGCGATTCAGCTCAGCACAGGTTTCAATACTTACGCCCCGGTCGTTATCTACTTCAACAACCACCAGGTTTCCCGGTTTTACTTGCACATCAACCAAATAATCAGCCGATGCAAGCAGCTTTTCCGACATCAGCCGGCATATCTTTTCTTTATCTATCATACAAAATAATTTGGAAAAAATAAGGGGACTGTTGCCCCCTTCCCATCCGCTCTTGAAATTCGACGCAAATATACAAAACATTTCTATTAATCAAAATATTCGCAACACTTCGATTGCATTTATATAGGTTCAAAAATCTTTTCGGAGGCCTTAGATGCCGCCGGGCACGGGCTTCTCATGCTCACAGCCAGGTACAGGCGGGCGCCTCTGCCCACTTTACGCATACATATATATATCTGCCGGGGCCAACGCCTTGAAGTTCATCACAGATATTCCCCATTCAAGCCGACACGCCTGTCCGGCAGCGCAGAAATACATCCGCAGCCCATTTACATGTGTCAATGGCTCGCGATAAATCGCTAAGGCCACTGAATCGAATTTGATGGCCTGCGATAATTATCGGAAGCCACTGAATCGTGTTTGATGGCCTGCGATAATTATCGGAAGCAATTTACATGTGTAAATGGGCCGCGACAAATTCCGCAAGCCATTTACATTGTGTAAATGGGCTGCGATGTTGGCTATGCGGCAGGCCTGTGGCTGTGTCGGAGGGGTTTGGATGCATTGCCCCCCGTGAGGCTCGTCCCTCAGGCGCCGTACCTCCTTTTTAGTCCTTTGCCCGTATATATCCGCCGCCCGACTTTTTTGTTTTAAAGAAAAGCAATACCTTTGATGCACTTCAAATGAATATCAGAACAGAATGAAGATGAAACTCACTAAATATAACTTTGATGAACAGACCGACAGGCGAGGCACTGATTCGCTGAAGGTTGATTTGATGGAAGAGCGTTTCGGCAGGGCCGGTCTTATTCCGCTATGGGTGGCCGACATGGAATTTCGCACGCCCGATTTTATTGTCGACTCCCTCCGCAGTCGTTGCGACCACTCTATTTTCGGATACACCTTCGCATCGTCGTCCTACTTCGAAAGTATAATAGGGTGGCTCTCCCGCAGGTATTCTCTCAAGGTACGGAAAGAGTGGCTGCGCTACATTCCGGGCATTGTTAAAGGCATAGCTTTCGTTGTCGACTGCTTCACTCAGGCCGGCGACAAGGTGATTATCCAGCCTCCGGTATACACGCCCTTCCGCTCCATTCCCGAAATGCAGGGCCGCATCGTTATAGACAATCCGCTGCGTATGGCGAAGGGTCAATACGAAATGGACTTTGAGCACCTGGAGCGTATTATAGACGAATCCTGCAAGCTTTTCATACTGTGCAGCCCTCATAACCCCGGCGGCATGGTGTGGAGCCGGGAGACTCTTGCGCGCCTGGCCGAGATATGTTCTCGCCGTAACATACTTATTATATCCGACGAGATTCATGCCGAGATGACCTGGCCCGGCAATCTGCATCTGCCCTTCCCCGGCGTATCGCCCGAAGCCGCAGCCTGCTCCGTAACCTTCATGTCGCCCAGCAAGACGTTCAACATTGCGGGGATAGTCAGTTCGTACGCCATTGTTCCGAACGATGCCATACGCACCCGCTTTTTCTCCTGGCTCCAGGCTCGCGAGCTCAACCAGGGCAACATTTTTGCTTATGAAGCCACCAAGGCGGCATATACTCACGGCGAAGAATGGTTGAAACAGATGTGCGACTATGTTACAGGCAACGTGAAGTACATAGACGAGTACTGCCGCAAGGAGATCCCTTACGTAAAAGTATATTTCCCGCAGGCCTCCTTCCTTGTGTGGCTCGACTGTCGCGAGCTTAAGCTGCCCCAGTCGGAGCTCGTCTCACTTTTCAGAGATAAAGCAGGGCTGGCCCTCAACGACGGGGCAATGTTCGGCGCCGGCGGCGAAGGCTTCATGCGCCTCAATGCAGGATGCCGCCGCAGCATGATTGAGCAGGCTATGAAACAACTGCGGGATGCCATCCAACTGTGAAAGCAGAAAGCGTATGTATATATTTGCACAAATTAAAAAATCAGAAACATTAGAAATATGAGAATTACCTCAAATAGATTTGTATCCGTCATTTATGATTTACATGTGGGAGCCGGCAATGAGCGCGAACTCATGGAACGAGCCACAAAAGAGGCCCCGATGAGCTTCATCTTCGGCGCCGATATGCTTATTCCCGCCTTTGAAGAGCAACTGTCGGGCTTGCGGGTAGGCGATAAATTCAAGTTCACGCTCATCCCGGCGCAAGCCTACGGAGAGTATAACGAAGAACACCTCATGGAGCTGCCCAAAGAGTCGTTTCTGGTGAACGGCCGCTTCCGCTCCGACATGGTACAGGAAGGCAAGATAATCCGAATGCTCGACGACGAGGGCAACCACCTGAACGGTTCGGTGATGGAAGTAAAAGAAGACATAGTGCTGGTTGATTTCAACCATCCGCTGGCAGGCGAGACCCTGCATTTCAACGGCGAAGTGATAGACGTTCATATTCCCACCCAGTTGGAAATCGACGAGCTTAAGCAGGAAAGCGATCAGCAGGGCGACGATTGCGGCGGCCATTGCAACAGTTGCAACGACTGCTTCTAATAAAAGCGATAGTGCAAAACACGTTCGGCAATATATTCCGGCTCACTACATTCGGTGAATCTCATGGCCCCGCGATAGGAGGCGTTATCGACGGATGTCCGGCAGGAATAGTTGTCGATACCGACTTCGTTCAGAGCGAGCTCAGCCGTCGCAGGCCTGGGCAATCGGCGCTGACAACTCCCCGCAAGGAAGCCGACGCGGTTCAATTCCTCTCCGGCATATACGAAGGGAAAACCACCGGCGCCCCCATAGGCTTCACCATAGCCAACGAAAACACTTACCCATCGGATTACGACGAGCTCAGAACCGTCTTCCGCCCCTCCCATGCCGATTACACGTATCATAGCAAGTACGGCATCAGGGATCATCGCGGCGGCGGCCGGTCGTCGGCTCGCGAAACGGCAGCGCGATGCGTAGGCGGAAGCATAGCCAAGCTGGGCCTGAAGCCTCACGGCATAATGATAAGCGCATACACATCGCAGATAGGCCACATCCGCCTGGAAGGAGCATGGAGCGACTATGAGATGTGCCTGACCGAGACGAACGCCGTTCGCTGCCCCGACGCCGATAAGGCAGCCGAAATGGAGGCTCTAATCCGCAAAGTGCGAGCGGCGGGCGACAGCATAGGCGGAGTAATAAGCTGCGTGATCTACGGAGCGCCTCCGGGACTTGGCGAACCCATATACGGCAAGCTCCACGCTGCGCTGGGCCATGCCATGCTCACAATCAACGCCGCCAAAGGTTTTGAATACGGCGACGGATTCGACGCGGCCCTCTACAAGGGCTCCGAGCGCAACGATCCGTTCTACTCCAGCCGGGGCCGCATCGCAACGCTCACCAATCATTCGGGAGGCATTCAGGGCGGAATATCGAACGGCGAAGCGATATACTTCCGCGTAGCCTTCAAAGCCGCTCCCACTATACTGATAGAGCAGACAACCGTAGATATTAACGGCGAAAAGAGAGTGCTAAAGGCGCGTGGGCGGCATGATCCGTGCGTCATTCCAAGAGCAGTGCCCGTTGTGGAAGCCATGGCAGCCATGACGGTGTTCGATTATTTGCTGATTAACAGGATGCGGTAGTTTATCATAAATACATATCTTTGCAAAGAACGGAAACAGCGAAAAATAACTGCAACAAGAATAACGCAAACTATTAGTCGCAATAAGGATAGAGAAGGATATATAGAATATGTGTAGCTTTGCACAAAACAATACATTATAATTATTATGGGAAAGATTATTGCAATAGCAAACCAGAAAGGCGGAGTTGGTAAAACCACTACCGCTATAAATTTAGCTGCATCATTAGCAGTTCTTGAGAAGAGAGTGCTGATCGTTGACGCCGATCCTCAGGCCAATGCCTCATCCGGCCTGAGCGTAGACATCCGTAACGTCAAGCGCTCCATATACGAATGTTTGATTAACGGCGACGATGCTCAAGGGGCCATAGTATCTACCGAAGTAGAGCGTTTGGATATTATTCCTTCGCATATAGACCTTGTTGGCGCCGAAATAGAGATGCTGAATATGGAGAGCCGTGAGCAGTTATTGAAGCAGATTCTTACGCCTCTGAAAGAACGATATGATTTTATCCTCATAGATTGTTCTCCTTCGCTCGGACTTATCACCGTGAACGCTCTGACGGCAGCCGATTCGGTTATGATACCTGTGCAATGCGAGTATTTCGCCCTTGAAGGTATCAGCAAGCTGTTGAATACAATCAAAATCATCAAAGCCAAATTGAACCCGGCATTAGAGATAGAAGGCTTCCTTCTGACAATGTACGATTCCCGCCTGCGCTTGGCCAATCAAATCTACGAGGAAGTAAAACGCCCGTTCCAGGATTTAGTGTTCACCACAGTTATTCAGCGCAACATCAAGCTGAGCGAAGCATCAAGCTACGGCAAGCCGGTACTACTTTACGACGCCGAGTCTAAGGGTTCATTCAATCACATACAGTTGGCTCAAGAACTAATAGATAAAAACAAATAAATATGGCAATAGGGAAAAAACCCCCTTTGGGACGCGGGCTAAGCGCATTGATTGACATAGAAGAGCCGCAAACGAAAGGATCGTCAACGATCCATGAGATAGAGCTTAGCAGAATCCATCCCAACCCCGACCAACCACGTTCTATCTTTGATGAAGAAACTCTGGAGGAATTGGCAGCATCAATTCGCCACGTAGGAATAATCCAACCTATCACACTTAAAGAAACAGAGCCGGATCAATACGTCATAATCTCCGGCGAACGACGCTATCGCGCTTCTCTGAAAGTTGGCCTCACCCGTATCCCTGCATACATCAAGACTGCAGCCGACGAAGACATAATGGAAGAGATGGCTCTGATTGAGAATATTCAAAGAGAGGATCTCAACTCCATTGAAATAGCTTTAGCATACAAAAAACTAATGGACAGCTACGCTCTGACTCAGGAAAAGCTGAGCGAAAGAGTGGGCAAAAGACGTACAACGATAGCCAACTATCTCCGCCTCTTGAAGCTCCCGGCCGAGATACAGATGGGGCTGAAGAACAAGAAAATCGACATGGGCCATGCCCGTGCGCTAATTCCGGTTGCCGATCCTGAAGTGCAATTAGCCTTATACGAGCAGATATTGCAAGACGAACTCTCGGTCAGAACCGTTGAAGACATGGTACGCGCCATCACATCCGGCGAAGTTCCTAAAGAGGAAACAAAGCAAGAGAGCACGAAAAAAGCGCATGTCCCCAAGCTTCCGGAAGAATACAAAATGCTTAAAGATCATCTATCTCGCGTATTTGACACAAAGGTTCAATTGACTTATAATACCGACGGCAAAGGAAAAATCAGCATTCCTTTCTCTTCGGAAGATGATTTGGAGCGCGTGATAGGACTTTTTGATAAGTTGATGAATAAGTAATGCCAAATGCAGCCCATAAACAAGATATGCTGTACCTTATTACTAATTCCCGGATTTTTGTGTTCTCAAGGACATGCCCGGGAATTTGTGCAGGATACTGTATTCATCACTGTGGGCGATACCCTTGCTAATGCTGCACATGTTAATGGAGATTCGGCATTAGTACAGATCGGAAGCTTAGAAAAAAGCTCCGTAAAATCTAATTCCACCAAAGCAGTTCTATTTTCATTCATTCCAGGGTTGGGGCAGATCTATAACCGCAAATACTGGAAATTGCCCATTGTCTACGGCGGATATATGGGCTTTTTGTATGCCGTTACCTGGAACAACAAAAACTATCAGGACTATTGGGGAGCATATCGCAGCATCGTCTACGATTCGGAAGAATACAAGCGCTTAGTTAAGGAAGCCGGAGGAGCCGAAGTGGATTATCAATTCAACAAAGGATGGACGGATTTTGTTACCACTTCAGACTATAAAACAGCCGTCAATAATTCAACATATCATAACCTGTTCAAAAGCCGCAAAGACTATTTCCGCAGAAACAGAGATCTATCAATTATTCTCACTGTCGGCTGGTTCGCCATTTGCATGGTGGATGCGTATGTTGATGCTGAGCTGTTCGACTTTGACATTTCACCATCTTTGTCGATGCGGGTTGAGCCAATAATAGCACCGGCAACACATAGCGGCTCAAGAAGCGTAGGAATAAATTGCAGTATCACATTCTAATTTATAGTATCGCATGAGAAAACATTACCTCCTTATTATATGCACACTTTGTTTGTTATTGCCCGTCAATGCACAGGATGATATACAGACGCAAGAGCTATTAGAGATTTCGAAAAAAGATTCTTTTCCCGACGAAATAGGCCTAATCCCAGAGAGCTTAGACGCAGATGTGGACAGTTTGCTTCATACATGGCATACGCAATACTTTACGAAGTCGGAAAATCACTGTCATGACGACGATAACAATGTTCTCTTCGGCGAAGATGTGATCAGCGATCGATTAGACAGGCTGCCGCATATCATTCCAATGAGCTATAATAGTCTGGTGCGGAAAAGTATTGACTTTTACATGAACAAGAGGCGCAATCTGATTCGATACATCTTAGGAATGGCCGATTATTACTTCCCGATTATTGAACCCATACTCGACGAGCACGACTTACCTCTCGAATTAAAATATTTAGCGGTTGTTGAAAGCGCGCTCAATCCGACAGCTATATCTCGGGTCGGAGCATGCGGGCTGTGGCAATTCATGCTGCCCACCGGCAAAAGTTATGGCCTGGAGATTAACAGCCTTATCGACGAGCGTCGCGATCCGGCACGATCTACCCATGCCGCATGCTTATACTTTAAAGACATGTATAATCTCTTCAATGGAGACTGGAACTTAGTTATCGCATCATATAATTGCGGGCCGGGTAATGTGAGCAAAGCCATCAGGCGTGCAGGCGGTGCAACCGATTTCTGGAAGATCTATCAGCATCTGCCCAAAGAAACCCGCTCGTATGTTCCTCTCTTCATCGCAGCATGCTATGTTATGAATTATTACTGCGAGCACAATCTTTGCCCTATGCAAACCACTATGCCTTTGGCTACCGATACGGTTATGCTGACTCAGGCTGCCTCTTTGGATAAGATTGCGGGCTTGCTATCTCTCGACATAGATCTGCTCAGGACTCTCAATCCTCAATACAGGCGCGACATTGTTCCGGGCAACATCAAACCGTGTCCATTGAAACTACCGGCATCATACGCTTATGCTTTTATCGATAAAACCAACGATATATACAGTGCTTCGGATAATGAAGCTCTTATTTCCACTACTGCCAGGCAGCAGCAAATCGTTCACACCGTACAAAGAGGAGAGAACCTTGTTACCATTGCCGATAAATACGGCATAACGGCAAGAGAGATCAGAAACTTAAACGGGCTGGGCTCAAACAGAGTTGCTGCCGGCAAACAGCTACGCATTAAAGTAAATAACGGAGGAATAGCATTTGCCGCGTCCAAGACTCCTGCCAACGTTGCTCCTGCCAAACAACAATCCAATACTGCATCTTCGCAAATCAAAGCAACTCCAACTGCTGCTTCCACGGGGGGAACAAAAACAAACTCACCGCTATCCGGAGCAGCCACCTTTGTGACATATACGGTAAAGTCGGGAGATTCTCTCTATTCCATCTCCAGAAATGCCGGAATTACTGTGGCCATCTTACAACAGGCAAATAACCTTACCGGAACGAATATCCGTCCTGGTCAAGTATTACGAATACCTAAAGGATAAACCAACATGAATGAGACTCAAGAAGCGCAAGAGGCGCAAGCAAAACAGATCCAAGAAGAATTTGACAAGCTTCTCGAAGAGTATCTGAAGTCAAGCCACCGCCGCAAAATTGAAATAATCACCAAGGCTTTCAATCTCGCAAATGAGGCCCATGCCGGCGCAAAAAGAAAAGGCGGCGATCCGTATATCATGCATCCATTAGCCGTTGCCCGTATCGTATGTAGTGAAATGGGTTTAGGCTCCACCTCAATTTGCGCCGCCTTGCTGCATGATGTTGTTGAAGACACCAACTATGAAGAAGAAGACATTCGCAACATGTTTGGCGATAAAATTGCACAAATTGTTAGTGGGCTAACTAAAATAATCCCCGGAGAAGTAACATTAGGAGCAAACGACTCACTGCAAGTCGAGAATTTCAGGAAGCTCTTCCTTACAAGCAGCGAAGACATACGAGTTGTGCTAATCAAAATTGCAGACCGCTTGCATAATATGCGCACTTTGGGCCCAATGAGGCGCGACAAACAACTCAGAAATACAGGTGAAACCCTTGCGGTTTTTGCCCCTCTGGCTTACAGATTAGGACTAAACAAAATCAAAACAGAGCTTGAAGACCTCTGTCTTGAATACGAATATCCGGACGATTATTCGAACATTAAAGCACAACTGAAAGAAACCGAAGAGGAACGTAACAACCGGTTCGAGACATTTAAACAACCAATCAAAGAGCTGCTCGACGGCATGACCGGCATAAAAAAAGATTACAGATTTGACGCTCGCGTTAAATCCGTTTATTCCATTTGGAACAAAATGCAGGCCAAAAGCATCCCCTTCAAAGAAGTTTACGACTTATATGCCGCCCGCATCGTGTTTGAGCCCTTGTCGGAGGCTGATGAAACATTATCCTGCTTGCAAATATATAATACCGTTGCCAAGTTGTACACACCGAAACCAAATAGAATGCGCGATTTTATAAACCATCCCAAGCCAAACCACTACCAAGCCCTGCATCTAACTGTTATGGGGCCTGACGGAAACTGGATTGAGGTACAGATACGGAGCAAGAGGATGGATGAAATCGCCGAGAAAGGGGTGGCAGCTCATTGGAAGTATAAAGGCATAAGCATAGATGAAGACAGTGAACTCGAAAAATGGATGCCTACCATCGCGGAGATACTGCAAAATCCGAATCCCGACACAATAGCACGCTTCGATGAGATTAAGCTCAATCTGTCTCTGTCCGACATATCCGTTTTTACGCCTAAAGGGGACATGAAAACTCTCCCGCAAGGCGCAACAGTTCTTGATTTTGCCTATCTCTTACACTCCGACATCGGAAACAAGTGCATAGGCGCTAAAGTGAATCATAAGCTCGTACCGCTTAGCTATCAGTTAGCAAGCGCCGATCAGGTGGAAATTCTGACTTCTCGCTCGCAGGAACCTCAGCTCGAATGGCTCAAATACGTAGCGACCAGCAAGGCGCGCAGGGCAATTAATAAGATATTTGAACCCATCCGCAAAGAAGAAGCAAAAAGAGGCGAAGAAAAGGTGCTAAGCGCCTTCCAAAAAGCAGGGCTCGACTACGACAGCTTCAATATCGACAAATTAGCGCTCTTCTTCGGATTCGACAAGCGCGAAGATTTCTTTTGCTCGGTTGAGAAAGGAGAAACCACGCTCCCCGTCAATATCAAAAAAATCGTAAAAAATAAGTCGGGCTGGTTTACAAGTACGATGCAGGCCTTTGGAATGGGCTCCAAGAACAAATCGAAAGACACAACCAAAGAAGGGCCGACCAATAATCTGAAAGAAATCGACAAGTCCCAGCCATATCTCCTGAAAGAAAATTCGGGTTATGTCATAGCAAAATGCTGCAAGCCCATACCCGGCGATGATGCCCTCGGATTTATACAGGACAACGCCGTTATCGTTCACAAACAGTCATGCAAAATCGCGATAGGGCTGAAAAGCAGCTACGCCAATCGCATTGTGGCTACCAAATGGGATACACATACAAAGGCATCCTTCGAGGCAACAATAGTAGTGACCGGCATCGACTCATTAGGCGTGCTGCGCGAAATAACCCAGGTCATATCCGACGAGTTCAACGTGAACATCCTGCATTTGGTTGTGGATGCAAAAGACGGCGTATTCAACGGCAAGATCAAAATGCAAGTGCACAACCTGGGCGACATACAGAAGCTCTGTGTCAGGCTATCAAAAATCCGCAATCTCAAATCCGTATCGCGCGTTGCCGATTGATTGGGCATTATGAAAATAGGCTCGATTGATTTCGGTAGCCGTCCCGTTTTCCTTGCTCCGATGGAAGACGTTACCGACATTTCTTTTCGCCGGATGTGCAAGCATCTCGGCGCAGATATGGTTTATACCGAATTCATCTCGTCGGACGCGCTGATACGCCATATCAGCAAGACAAGGCTAAAGCTGGAAATTGCCGGCGACGAGCGGCCCGTAGCCATCCAGATATACGGCAAAGATGCGGGCGCCATGAAAGAGGCAGCGCAAATATGCGAAGAAGCCGGGCCCGATATTATCGACCTCAACTTTGGATGTCCCGTGAAAAAAATAGCCGCCAAAGGCGCAGGTGCAGGCCTCTTGCGCAACATTCCTCTAATGCTCGAAATTGTGCGGATGGTTGTAGATGCGGTAAAAACGCCTGTAACGGTTAAGACACGGCTGGGATGGGACGCGGACAACCAAATAATCGTTGAGCTTGCCGAAATGCTTCAAGACTGCGGCATCGCAGCCCTTTGCATACACGGACGCACTCGCAGCCAGATGTACACCGGCAACGCCGACTGGTCGCTTATCCGCAAGGTCAAAGAAAATCCTCGCATTAAAATTCCGATTATCGGCAACGGCGACATCTTTTCGGCCGAGACATGCATCAATCGCTTCGAATCATGCGGCGTAGATGCCGTAATGATCGGTCGCGGCAGCATAGGCCGGCCCTGGATATTCCGCGAGGTCAAGCACGCGCTCGCATCAGGCGGGCAATTACCGGAAGAGCCCTTTTCATGGTATCTCAACCTGCTTAAAGAGCAAGTCCTGCAAAGTGTCGAGAAATTGGACGAGCGGCGCGGAATACTTCACAGTCGCCGGCATATCGCAGCAACTCCCCTGTTTAAAAACATTCCGAACTTCCGCCAAACTCGTATCGACATGCTGCGTGCAGATACAGTCGCCGGATTATTCGCTATAATGGACAAGGTTCCTTCGGAGTATTTCAACATGCCCCTTGATTATTGCCGATGATTCAACTTTATATTAAAAACAATCTCACTATATGGCACATTCGGACAAAGAAAAAATAGAGCAGATAATAAAACTGCGGAAGCAAGCCCATAGCTTCTATCTGAAAAAATCAAGGGTTTATCAATCTTTTGTGAATATGGAGGAAGCGACTTTTGAAGACGGAGCATTAAGCAAACTGCAGAAAGAACTAATCGCTATCGGCATTTCAATCGTGATCAACTGCGAATCCTGCATGGAGTGGCACATCAAGCAGGCGCTCGACTGCGGAGCAACCGAAGCCGAAATTATCGAAGCCATCGAAGTAGGTATAGAAATGGGAGGAGGCCCGGCCACAGTGTCCGCCCGCTTTGCCATGAATGTGCTCGCCTATTATCAGGCGGCAAAATGATACGGAGGTTTGAAGAACGGATGGCTTTCGAGCGTCCGTTCGCTCTTTTTAGGGGCAAAGGCTGACAAAACGGCACACATCGCCTCGTTCACATATCTTCACACTAAACAAATTTATACACTTTCCTTAATTTATATTATATCCGAGCGCAATCTCTTATGCTTTCGGATGTTAAACCTAAGCGTCAGTCCCATTGCAGGGCCCGTAGGTGAGGAAAAGTAGACAAAAAAAACGCGGCACATAGCCAAATCGGTTTAACCGAAGCTTCCCGCTGTCAGCACGGAGCTTCGGTTAAAGCAAATATTAACAATTGCAGCTGCGTTCGTTAATATTTATTTTAACCGAAGGCCCTCGACGGCGGCGGGAAGGATATTTTTTTTTACCGAAGCTTCCCGCTGACAGCACGGAGCTTCGGTAAAAACAAGTATTAACAATTCCGGCTGCGGCGTTAATACTTTTTTTAGCGGAAGCTCCGTGCCGGCTGCGGGACGCTTAATATATTCCGATTTTCTTTCAAATTCTCAGCGGGAAGCTTAGCTTAAATTTAGGACGCTGACATGATGTCAGTATTTCGGCTATGTTTTTTATATATGCTGCAAGAGCTGTTTTATACCTTTAAATACATTTGCCGGCCGTAGCCCGGCCCGTATTATTGTGTGCGCACAGGCCTGCAAATTTGATTTGCATCCGAAAGGTATTACTTTTGCCTCTGTAACAATACACAACAATTTTTACGATATATGCTGAATATAAAAAATCTGCACGTCTCCATCAACGGGAAAGGGATACTGAAAGGTATTGATCTTTCTGTCGGCAAGGGAGAAGTTCACGCCATTATGGGCCCGAACGGTTCGGGCAAAAGCACTCTGAGCAACGTATTAATCGGGCATCCGGGCTATGAGGTAACGAAGGGGAGGATTATTTTCAACGGAAAAAACCTGCTGGAGCTTTCGCCCGAAGACCGTAGCCGTGAAGGGCTTTTCCTTAGTTTTCAATACCCTGTCGAAATTCCCGGAGTAAGCATGGTGAGTTTCATGAGGGCTGCAATCAACGAACATCGCAAGTACAGGGGGCTGGAACCGATTTCGGCAACAGGCTTTCTGAAGCTTATGCGCGAAAAACAGGCTTTCGTGGAATTGGACAGTAAATTAACCGGACGGAGCGTTAACGAAGGCTTCTCCGGCGGAGAGAAGAAACGGAACGAGATTTTCCAGATGGCCATGCTTGAGCCTACCCTTGCGATCCTCGATGAAACCGACAGCGGCCTCGACATCGACGCCTTGCGCATAGTTGCAGCAGGCGTTAACAAATTGCGGACATCCTATAATTCGATGATTGTTATTACGCACTACCAGCGCCTCCTCGACTATCTCAAGCCCGACGTGGTGCACGTTTTATACAATGGCAAGATCATAAAAACCGCAGGCCCAGAACTTGCTCTTGAACTTGAAGCCAAAGGCTACGACTGGATTAAGGAAGAAACAGGAGAGTAACAGCAAATGGAAACCGAGCAACAGTATATAGACCTTTTCAGCAGCTACGAAAGCCTTATCGCCGAACATTCTTCCGACCTGATGAACAAACATCGCCCGGAGGCCTTTGCCTGTTTCAAGCGCCTGGGTTTTCCTGCGATGAAAAGCGAAGATTATGCCTGCACCGATGTTGCAAAGGCCTTTTCGCCCAATTTTGGCCTCAATATCAATCGCATCGACATACCGGTTAATCCGTATGACGTCTTCCGATGCAATGTTCCGCACCTGAGCTCTGCATTATATTTCACCATCAACGATTCTTTTTACGACAAGCAGCAAGCGGAGGAGACGCTGCCTTCGGGCGTTTTTATCGGAAGCCTGCGAGAGTTCACCAATAAATACCCACACATTGCCGAGCGCTATTACGGACAAAGCGCTTCATCCTGCGAGAATGGCATTATTGCCCTGAACACTATGCTTGCCCAGGATGGATTCACGGTTTATGTTCCCGAAGGAGTGGCGGTAGATATTCCTATACAGCTTATCCATATTAACAGGAATGATGTCGATACTATGTCGAACCGTAGGACTCTCGTGATTATGGAGCCGCGTTCGCAGGCAAAGCTCTTAGTTTGCACGCACAGCGTAGATCCGGTACGCTTCATCTCGAACGAGGTTATAGAGATTTTTGCCGGTGAAGGGGCTCATTTCGATTATTACGATCTTGAGGAATCATCGGAGGATACGACCCGCTTCACCACGCTTTATGCCGTGCAGGAGGCCTTCAGCAATCTGTCTCTGAACGGCGTCACACTGAACAATGGCCTGTCGAGAAACAATTATAACGTTATCCTGAACGGTGAATGTGCCGAATCCAACCTTAGCGGGCTATCCATACTCGACGGCCGGCAACAGGTTGATACCTTCGTCCGCGTAACTCATGCCGCCCCTCGCTGCAACAGCAACGAGCTGTTCAAAAACGTACTGAACGGACGCTCAACGGCCATTTTCCAGGGCAAGGTGCTCGTAAAGGAAGGTGCATACAAAACGGCGGCAGCGCAGGTCAACCGCAATCTTTGCTCCACGCCCGAAGCTCGCGTCTACGGAAAGCCTCAGCTCGAAATATATGCCGACGACGTGAAATGCTCGCATGGAATGACAACCGGTCAATTAGATGAAAACGTGTTGTTCTACCTCCAAAGCCGCGGCATCCCCAGAAGCGAAGCGCGCACATTGCTGAGCATTGCCTTCACCGCCGACGTTCTGGACAATATCCGCATCGACGGCCTCAAAGACAGGCTGCACACTCTGATTCAAAAACGATTCCGCGGTGAACTCGTTCATTGCGCCGGATGCGGTGCAAACTAAGATTGTCGGATGAATTATTCCGTACATACCTTCCCTAACGGCCTCCGCGTCATTCATCTGCCTTCGGATTCGCCTGTTTCCTACTGCGGATTAGGAATAAAGGCCGGAGCGCGCAATGAAAGTGCGGAGGAGTTCGGCCTGGCACATTTTGTGGAGCACATGCTTTTTAAAGGAACCGAAAAACGGAAAGCCTGGCATATTCTTAATCGGATGGAAAACGTTGGCGGCGAGCTGAACGCTTTTACCTCAAAAGAGGAGACCTTCGTTTATTCCGTTTTCCCGGCCGAATGTTTCCACCGCGCCTACGAGCTGCTTACAGACATAGTGTTCAACTCCAAATTTCCGCAAAATGAAATAGAGAAAGAAACAGAGGTGATTCTCGACGAGATTAATTCGTATAAGGATAATCCGTCCGAGCTGATTTTCGATGAATTTGAGAACATTCTCTTTCGCAATCATGCTCTTGGTCATAACATACTTGGAGATGAAACCACATTGATGCACTTCAATACCGAATCCGCCGCATCTTTCACTCGCCGTTGGTATTATCCTGCCAATATGATTTTCTTCTCTATGGGTAATATAGCCTTTAGCCGGATCATTCGCATGCTCGAAGACGTTCCCGACAGAACGGATATGACGCCGCCGCTTTGCCCGGATGATTCGCCCGGAACATTTGCCGGAGGATATGAGCGCATTAATCGCAACACGCATCAGGCTCACGTAATAATAGGCGGACGATCGTACGGCATGTTCGAGAACAAGAACAAACGTACAGCGCTTATACTGCTAAACAATTTGCTTGGCGGCCCCGGAATGAACAGTCGCCTGAACCTTAGCCTAAGAGAAAAAAACGGTTTGGCATATAGCGTAGAATCCAACCTTACGGCTTATACCGACACCGGCATGGCTTCGATATACTTCGGAACTAACGCAAAATCCGTTGACCGCGCTCTTGGTTTGGCTCGGAAAGAATTAGAGAAACTGCGCTCCGTAAAGCTATCCGACTTGCAATTGTCTGCAATAAAAAAACAGCTTAGCGGACAAATGCGGGTCGGAATGGAAAACCGGGAAAACCTCTTCCTGCACGCCGGCAAATATTTTCTCCACCACAATCGCTATTATACCCTTGCCGACAGGATTGCCGGCATAGAAAAAGTCACCGGGGAAGAGATCCTTGCCGCAGCAAACGAGATTTTCTCCCCCGATGACCTTTATACGCTGGTTTACGAATAATCAGATATAATCGCAAACAGCTCTGAAATAGCCGATCGCTTCGGCTATTCCTATGAAGGGATCCTTCATGTCTTTTTCATATTCCAGGCTGCATGAGCCGGTATAGTTTACTTGCCGCAAAGCCTTCACAAAGGCTGGGAAGTCGATCAAACCGCGCCCGAACTCAATCGACCGCCCTGCTTTGGTCGAATCCGTCACATCCTTGATGTGGATGTCGAACACGCGAGAGTGGTACTTGATGAGGTCGGCCACAGGGTCGCAGCCGTTACGCAAATTGTGGCCTATATCGAGGCACATTCCCATGCGAGGATCTAAATTCTTCGTATTCTCCCATACGTCGGTTGCGTCCGGATATGTTTTAATATCAGGCCCATGCAAATGAATGGCGATACGGAAATCATAGGCTTTGACCTTCTTGTCCACATAAGGCAGCAGCTCGTAATTCGGAACGGCAACTATCAGTTTAACGCCAACACGTTTTGCATATTCAAATGCATTGTCAACATCAGCCTCGCTTCTCATATAAATAGGCCCAACGGCATAGCCTGCCACGTTAAAAGATGCGCATTTTTCGTGGAAAGCTTTGATTTGCTCCTCATTGCTATTCAGCGGAAGATGAAAATCTTTGATGCATAAATGGCGCACATCAAGCCTCTGCATCGTTTTCAGCGTAGTGTCCAAATCAAAATTCACGAAAGTATAGCCGGCCATCCCAATCACAAACGGATTTTTTTGTACCGGCAATTTTACCTTAACCGGATCCGGCATAGCATTCAACAAGGGCGCAGCTCCAAGAGCCAGCGCTCCACCTAATCCCTTTTTAAAAAATGTTCTTCTGTTCTGTGTCATAATTCATGGATAAAAAATTAGTATTTCGTTTGACTTTGCGCAAATATACATTAATTTATTTAGCCCAAAGTTTCCATTGGCCTACAAATGTCCGGACGGCATAGATGCTATTGCCGAGCTTATCCGATTTTTAAGCTTAGAACGGTTCGGCCACCCTTCGCGACCTCATTCTAACGTTAGAACGTAGTGAAGCGCCTTTCCCCTACCTCATTCTAAGGTTAGAACGGAACAAATCCGGTTTTCCGGCTCATTTCTAAGGTTCAAACGGAATAAATCAGGTTTCCCTGACCCAATTCTAACGTTAGAACGGAGTGCATCAGGTCTCCCGAAAGCATTCTAACGTTCAAACGGACTGAATCAGGCCTCCCGCGAGCAATTCTAAGGTTCAAAAGGGACTTTTTGAGCCGATTTGAGCCGATTCGAGCCTTAAAAGAAGGTTTGGAAGGCCGGATTGAGCCGATTTGAACCTTAAAACAAGGTTGTGAAGGCCCAATTCCCCCAATTTGAACCTTAGAATTGCTTGCGGGAGGCCTGATTCAGTCCGTTTGAACGTTAGAACGCTTTCTGGGAGACCTGCAAAACCCAACTTAACGTTAGAATGGAGGCCGGCACAAGGCTCCGGAAGGCAAACGACATTGTGTGGATAAAAACTATATGGGAACCTAAAATATGATCCCGACTATGCACATGGAATTGCAACAGGAAGCTGGAACATGTACCTTTGAGCATTATTAATATTTAAATATGGATTCTTTAGAATTATATCACACATTCCTGATGTGCTCCGGCATTTCCATAGATAGCAGAAATATAGCGCAAGATTCGATGTTTTTTGCTTTGAAAGGAAAGTCTTTCGACGGTAATAAATTTGCCGCACAGGCGCTTGAGAACGGAGCAGCTTATGCAGTTATAGACGATCCGGAATTTTGTTTGGATGACGGAAGATACATTCTGATGGAAAATGCACTCGAAAGCTTGCAAGCTATGGCATCTTTTCACCGATGCAAAATTGGGCTCCCGCTTATTGGAATCACCGGAACAAACGGAAAAACAACAACGAAAGAACTCGTTGCGGCCGTACTTTCATCCAAATTCAATGTGCTGCATACCATAGGAAATCACAACAATCAGATTGGCGTGCCGCTTACTCTCCTCAGATTAAAAATGAAACACCAAATTGCCGTTATTGAAATGGGAGCAAGTCGCCCCGGCGATATTCAAGAGCTGGCCGAAATATCGCTGCCTACTTTCGGACTCATCACAAATCTTGGTCGAGCTCATCTGGAAGGATTCGGGTCATTTGAAAACTTGGTGCGAACCAAAGGGGAGCTGTTTGACTTTGTCCGCTATATGAATGGAACTGTTTTTTGCAAAAAGGAAGATGAAACGATTCAAGAGCTGGCTCAAGGAATAAAGCAAGTGTCTTACAGCCTTAGCTCCGATGCTTTCGTTTCGGGCCGGATAATAGACTGCGATCCGACGCTACGCTTTTATTGGGAAAGCTTGGGTGAAAGATACACGGTGAAAACACAACTTGCGGGCAGCTATAATATAGACAATGTGATGATGGCCGTTGCCGTCGGATGCCGTTTCGGCGTTTCACCCGCCGGCATAAATAGAGCCATAGCCGCCTACCGACCATCTAACCATCGCTCTCAATTCATCGTATCGCAATACAATAGCCTTATCGTTGACGCATACAATGCGAATCCCGACAGCATGAAAGCAGCAATTGAGAATTTCCGACAAATGAAAGCTTCGCCAAAGGCAATAATCTTGGGCGATATGAAAGAATTAGGAGAAATGTCTGTCGCACTTCATGAAGAAATAGTTGCATTGGCATCCGAAAGCGGATTCGACAAGATATTTCTGTGTGGCGAATTATTCGGGCAAACGAGCTCCAAGTTTCCGACTTTCCCCGAAACGAGCGCTCTTATTACTTATTTGAAAGCCCACCCGCTGCATGGATATTCCATACTGCTAAAGGCGTCGCACAGTATGGGATTCGAAAAGCTTATAGAGTTATTGTAAGGATCAGCGAGAAAGGCGAAGGAGCTCGTCGACAACCTGAGCGCTATAACCCATTTCCTTCGCTTTCAGAAAATCCTTTCTTGCCGACGAGCGATCGTTCTGGGCAAGTCTAATCCTTCCGCGGAGTACGAAAAGCTCGGCGTCGGGAACTGTCTCCAGGAATAAGCGGTTGACATCAGCCATTGCGCGCCCGTTCTTATTCATGAAAAAATAAAGCTCGGCGCGGCCCTTGTAGAGTTGCCATTCGCGCGGCATTTTTTCAATGAGATAGTTGTATATCCGTTCGCTTTCATCGTAGTTGCCCCGCATTTTTTCAAGCACTGCATAGCCCAGCCGGCCGTAGAAAGTTGTTTCGTTCAGTTCAAGTATCTTGTTGAAATCATGTTCCGCCCACAAAAAGTTCTTCTTTTGTATATAAAGCATACCGCGATTATAGAGAGCATCCTGATTGAGGGAATCCGAAAGAAGCAGCAGGCTATAATCGTTTAAAGCCTTATCGGGCTCATTCATTTCTATATATAGCGCGGCCCGATTTTCGAGTATCATAACATTCTGAGGGAAGCGGTTCAAAGCGGTAGTATACGATAGGAGGGCTTCATCGAGCTTCCCTTGCCGCCGCTGTATTGTACCAAGATTAGTGAGCAAGGCATAGTTGCCGGGGTTGGCCGGTTCAGCTCGCAATGCTTCTTTCAGACTCATTTCGGCAGCGAGCAGATCGTTGTTTTCGAGATAATCATAACTCTTGCCGACGAGCTCTTCGTAGGTTTGCCCGTATAAAGATCCTCCCCATAAGAGGAGAATCTTCAAAATCATTATGCGCAATCGTGAAAAGCTCATGATTTATGCTCCGAAAGCCTCATGCATCGCTGCAGCCGCCCTGCGTCCGTCGCCCATTGCGAGAATAACGGTTGCTCCACCTCTAACAATATCGCCGCCGGCGTATACATCGCTCAGGGCAGAGCGCATGCTTGATTCGTCTACCACTATCGTACCCCATTTTGTCACCTCCAAGCCTTTGAAGGAACTTGGGATAAGAGGATTAGGCGAAACGCCAACGCTAACGATAACTTCGTCGATTTCGATCGTCTCAATAGCGCCATCAATGGGCACCGGACGACGGCGACCGGATGCATCCGGCTCTCCGAGAGCCATCTTCTGAAGCAGCATACGGCAAACCCTGCCGTTCTCATCGCCAACGTACTCAATAGGATTGTGCAGCGTAAGAAACTCTATCCCTTCCTCTTTTGCATGTTTCACTTCTTCGATTCTGGCGGGCATCTCCTCCTCGCTACGCCTATAAACAATCATGGCGCGCTCCGCACCAAGACGTCGAGCTGTGCGAACCGAATCCATAGCGGTGTTTCCTCCACCTATAACTGCCACTTTCTTACCGATCAGTACGGGAGTATCGCTGCTTTCGCCGGCCGCATCCATAAGGTTTACGCGAGTCAAATATTCGTTGGACGACATTACTCCGATAAGGCTCTCGCCGGGAATATTCATGAAGTTCGGCAATCCGGCGCCGCTTGCAACGAAAATTCCGCGGAAGCCATCATCTTTCAGATCCTCATAAGAGAGAGTTTTGCCGACTATGCAATTGCGGATAAAACTAACGCCCATTTTTCGGAGAATGTCGATTTCAACATCAACGATCCTGTTCGGCAACCTAAATTCCGGAATGCCGTACTTCAAAACGCCTCCGATTTCATGTAAAGCCTCGAACACGCTTATATCGTAGCCCAACTTAATCATATCGCCTGCAAACGAAAGGCCGGCGGGGCCCGAACCTACTACCGCTACTTTAACTCCGTTGCGCGGAGCCGTCGGAGGAATCGAGATTTGTCCGCTCTCCCGTTCGTAATCGGCAGCAAAACGTTCGAGATGGCCGATGGCTACGGGCTCTTTCTTCATTTTAAGATGGATGCATTGCGCCTCGCATTGCTTTTCCTGCGGACAAACCCTTCCGCAGACTGCGGGTAGCGCACTGGTTTCCTTCAAAGTGCGGGCAGCCTCAAGGAATTTGCCAACCTCTATATATTTTACAAATGTCGGTATATTGATACCTACCGGACATCCGCCCATACACGCAGGTTGCGGACAGTCGAGGCAACGCTGCGCCTCTTGCACGGCTTGAGCCTCCGTCAAACCCAGATTTACCTCCTCCCGACGGCTGTGGCTGCGATATTCGGCGTTGAGTTCGTTCATCTTCACGCGAGGAATGTCGGCACGCTCCTTGTTTTTTTTACTTCTCCTCAGTTCTTCTCTCCAAGATTCGCTTCTGCGAGCGGCAATCAAACTTTCTGTTTTCATCGTTGTTCTATTTTCCTATCCACATTAATTATATGCCCTAAGGCGCAGCAGCATTTCATCAAAATCCACTAAATGAGCATCAAACTCAGGGCCATCAACACAAACAAACTTCACTTTGCCTCCCACCGTCACGCGGCAAGCTCCGCACATACCCGTACCGTCCACCATAATTGTATTTAGCGATGCCACCGTAGGAATCTCATATTTGAGGGTCAGCAAAGAAACGAACTTCATCATTACGGCAGGCCCAATCGTAACGCATAAATCCACTTTCTCCCGATTGATAACCGCCTCAACTCCATTTGTAACCAAGCCTTTCGTGCCATACGATCCATCGTCGGTCATAACGATGACTTCGTCGGAATGAGTGCGCATCTCGCTTTCAAGGATAACCAAATCCTTAGTTCGAGCAGCCAGCACAACAAGCACACGATTCCCCGCCTCATGAAAAGCGCGCACAATAGGCAGTAGCGGAGCCACGCCCACTCCTCCGCCGGCGCAAACCACCGTGCCTACTTTCTCAATATGAGTTGCTTTCCCCAAAGGCCCTACCAGATCAGTGATTTCATCGCCTTCGTTCAGTGCGCAAATCTTGCGGGAAGAGTTGCCCACAACTTGTATAACCAAAGTGATTGTGCCATTCGCCACATCGGCGTCGGCAATTGTTAGCGGAACCCTCTCACCTTTTTCGCCTACTTTCACTATTACAAAATGCCCGGCTTTTCTTGCCCGGGCAATCAATGGGGCCTCCACTACGAGTTTCACCACATTTTCAGAGAAATATTCTTTCGTTATTATTCTATTCATTTCGTCTGCATCAGCTGTAAATTTTTATTCAAAAAGGCCTTCATCACGAATAAGCATCAGGATGGCCGAGTGAGGAATAATCAGGTAAGGCTCATCATTGAAGCGAATTTCGTAGGACATACTGTTGAGAAACACGGCCAAATCTCCTTCGCGCGCCTGCAAGGGGAGGTAGTGCACATCCTTATCTTTTTTTTGCCAGACTTCCGTTTCATCGGTTTGAGACGGCAACGGATAGCCGGGGCCCGTTTTCACGATATATCCGCTTTGAATTTTCTCGCTCTGTTGTATGGTGGGAGGCAGGTACAGGCCCATCTTTGTTTGGCTTTGCGGAGTTTTGGGCTTTATCAGCACCTTGTCTCCCACCATCACAAACTCGTTTATGTCTTTCTTATCTAAAGATAATTGCATATCGAAAAGAAAATATTTCAGATTCCTAATTTGCTTTTAATCTCCTTCGGAATGGCATCTTTATGCACCAAAATGTAGATGGTTTTGGCGCGAACGAAGCTTTCCGAAAGATTCAGATAGCCCCCAAAGTCATTACGCTCGGTTCCCCAGGAGTTTTTCGTTATGTAATATTTCGCGCCGTTTTGGTCTTTGACTATGCCTGTTATATGCATCAAATGGTCGTCGGTGGTTACGAACTTTTCGTATCCTTCCTGGCGGATTTCCGAAGTAACATTGATTTCCGGATATGGCTGTTCAAATTTATAAACCTCGCTCAGGCGTTCGACCTCATTCATCTTCTCAAAACGAGCGCGATCCGTACCGGAATAATCGTCGGTATTGCGCACATCCGGATTTATCGCCACCCCTTTCAGATGCGAAAAGCCTTTCTCGCTCACGTCGCCGTCCCAGCAAAGCGTGTAGCCCTTATCTATGGAATAATCCATAACTGCGATGAGTTCGTCAAGCGGAAGATTATATGAAAGCTGATGTTCCCAATTATCAGGCACCTCAATTTCAAATTTTTTGTACCATGGATGATGCGTAAAGCTGGTTAATTCGATATAATCGTCCATATTTAGGCCGAGTGAGGCGGCAAACGAAAGGGGCGTGTACTCCTTATTCTTATAACTAAACTTTTCGGGCAGTTTTCCGAGATAAGTATCAAAGAGATTATCCACAATCTTATAATATTCCGGACTGCGCTGCTTGGCTTTGACGGCAACTTCGGCAACGGCCTGAACATATCTCGCAAGTTCGGAATGATTATGCCGCTCGCCACCGTAATTTATACCCGTGTAAACTTCCTCCGGCACTATGCCTTTCTGTCGGAAGGCATTTATAAAGGTATGCGAAAGGCTACCCTGCCCGACGTTGCCCTTTCCTTGCCTAATATAATTGTCTTGCAACTGATTATAATATTTTTGCCTGACGATAAACATCTCGGACAAATCGTAGGTTCCTTTTCCCATCCGGAGCAGTTCGGATTCGAAAAAAGACGTAGTTGCAAAGCACCAGCATGTGCCGGTTGATGCCTGATTCTTAACCGGAGTTGCCTCCAGCCTCTTAATTTCCGTAAACTTATAGCCTTGTGAAAAGGCACAGAACGAAGCGAGCAAGAGCGCGCACGATAAAAGCAATGATTTCATAAAAATTTTAATGTTAAAAGATTATAGGGTTATATTATATACAATGAGATTCAAAAACATTCGAATTGTTCTCAAGAACTTTTGCGTTGTAGCCGGCAATTTTTGTTTTGTATAAGGCTACTTTCGCGTTGTTGCCCGCTACTTTCGCGTTGTAGCCCGCTACTTTTGCGTTGTTGCCTGCTACTTTTGCGTTATTGCTCGCTACTTTTGCGTTATTGCCGAATACTTTTGCGTTGTTCTCGGAACTTTTTCCGTAGGATATAAAAAATCGAGGATACATTTTGGAGACGACTTTTGTATTCATATCTTTTATTTATCTGAAAATATGGTTGGTAGACAGTTCCTTCATAAAATCGTAGTCGGTGACATCAATTTTGCAGGGGACGAGGGAGGCATAACCATCGTTGAGAGCGGTGGTATCGTTGTCCGAGAAATATTTTCGAATAGAGAGCTCGCCGGCGAGGCTATATGCTCGGGGCCCATGCCTTTCTTCGGCCGTTATGTATTCGCCGGTAAAAAGGGCGTCGGCCTGCCTGCACACCTTCACGCCTTTCACTTTTGCGAGCGCAGGAACGTTCAGATTCAGATATGAGCCCTGCGGCAAACCTTCCTTCAGCACATATTCAACAAGCGCGCGACCAAGGCGGCAACTTTCGCTGAAATCGGGCTTTTCTCCGTAGAAATCCAACGAAAGGCCTATGGAGGGGATTCCCAAGATGCATCCTTCTATGGCCGCCCCAAGGGTTCCGGAATAATGAACGCAGATCGACATGTTTCCACCGTGGTTAATTCCCGACACAAGCAAGTCGGGGCGGATGCCAAGGTGTAGTGCAAGTTTTACGCAATCAACGGGAGTGCCGGAACATTGGTAAACGGCCAAATCGTTTTCTTCGACCAAAAATTCATAGCTTACGGGAGCCGCAGTCGTGATTGCGCCCGACATTCCTGAACGCGGACTGTCGGGCGCAAAAACAACGAGTCGGCCCAGGTCTCTCAAAGATGCGGTAAGCTCTTGGATGCCCCGGGCAGTGACGCCGTCATCGTTTGTAATAAGAATCAGAGGGTTTTCTTTCATTTGTCTGTTTAAAGTTAAACCGTCAGTGCGATTTCCAATGGTTTGTTCATGCCTATCATCCAATTGGCTACCGTCAGCGTTTTGATACCCGCGGGCCGGAAGGCTTGCCGTTTAACGTCTTGGGGCAAATCGAACAAACTTCCTCCCATAACGATGGAAACGGGCAGCGAGCTTTTGTTTGTGAACTCAATAACACCGCCCGACAGAGCTTTGATTTCGACCGAAGCCTCGAAGAGGCGCGGCAACCACGGCTCCCTTCCCCATAGAGCGCCGGCCGCCCAGCCTATTGTTCGCTTTGCGAAGAAGGCTTCTTTTGCGCTTTCAACGGTTCGCTCTTTGGCCAAGACCAACGTGATGGGGCGAAGCGGATTTTGCAGACCGTATCGGTTCAATTCACTCGGATGTATGTCGCTATTTGCGAATACAGCCAAATCGTATTTGTTGCACCAATCGGAAACGACCGGATAGTATTCGCTATCGTTGAAGAGCTCAATGCCGTGAAGAAGGCCTTCCTTATGAGCTTCTTTGTGTGCATCGGTAAAACGCAGAGGCGCGCCTTTTTCAATTCCTCCGCTCGTAGGCGCTTCCCATCCCGGATGATTCCAAAGCAGGAAAGCCCCTTGTTCGGCAGCGACTCGCAGCATTTGCTTCCAATCGTCGACAGCCGCAGCAATGGGATTGTTATCTGTCGTAAACAAAGCGTTGAAATGGCCCGGAGGCATAGAGTTTTTGGTGATTTCGCACGAATTTATCAAAAGAAGATTGCGCTTGTCGGCTTCAGGCTTACCTACTTCATACCAGATGTTGTAATTATTGGCATCCTTATCGTTGAGCAACCATTTTCCTTTGTTGCTGAAAAATGGGCGATACTCAATATGATCGCTTATTGCGATTATGTCGAGCCCATTCAGGACAGCTTCATCCACACGGTCGGCCGGCATAACGGCGCCATCGGAAAATAGCGTATGTATGTGGAAATCTCCCTTCAGCACTTTGAATCCATCGACATCCGGTATATTTATCTGCCTTGGCGACGGAGCAGGCAAGCGCATGGAGCCGGCCTGCACCGTAAACGTATCAATTTCCGGAGCAGGAGCGTCGGCTCCACGAGTTACTCGCTTTTGCGCCGAAAGCGGATTCTGAGGAATCGTCACTCCAGCTCCCAACAATGCGGAATACTTAAGAAAATCTCGACGATTTGTCATTCTTATTCTAATAATATTACTTATTCCAAACTCTCGGAGCCGGAACAGGAGGCAGGGGCTTCCGTGTTTTCAGCTCTTTCATTATTTCTTCTATTGCACGATCAAGCTGTTGGTCTTCGCCGTTCCATTCTTTCACTGGATCGTTATCCACGAATATATCGGGAGCAACACCATAGTTTTCTATCATCCAATCGCCGGTCTTAAGGTCGTAGCTTGTAAAGAAAGGTACGCGCAGATCGGTTCCGTCGATAAAAGGCAGCGAACCGCTTATGCCGACAATTCCTCCCCATGTGCGTGTACCTATAAGCTTGCCCAATCCAAGCGCTTTGAATCCCCATGGGAACAGATCGCCATCGGAAGCCGAATATTTATTGATCAGGCAGACTTTGGGGCCGACCTGCGCAGCGTCGGGTATGGTGCCGATTCTCGAAGAGCCTCTCGACATAGTCAAGCGATAGGGTTCCCTGGCTAAGCGTTCCAGGATCATAGGAGAAACGTTTCCTCCGCCGTTAGCTCGGTCGTCAATGATAAGTCCCTCTTTGTCCAATTGAGGATAGAAGTATCGCGAAAATTCATTCAGTCCTTCCACTCCCATATCCGGAATGTAGATATATCCGATTTTACCGCCGGTAGCCTTATCCACTTTCTTGATGTTATTCTGTACCCAATTATAGTGGTAAAGAGAGTATTCCTCCGACAATGGAGTTATCACTATCTTACGGGCGCCGTCTTTTTGAGCTTTAGCATTGAGCATAAGCTCCGTCGGGACATTTGCCTTTCCAACAAGCAAAGCATACAGATCTTTCGCGCTATTGGTAGGAATGCCATCCACAGCTACGATGAAATCACCAACATTAGCATCAATGCCCGGTTCCGTCAGCGGAGACCGCAGATCTTTGCTCCAAGAAGCTCCGGCAAGGACTTTCTCGATCCGGAAAAAGCCGCTTTGCGGGTCGCGGGAGACTTCTGCGCCTAAGCGTCCGGTCGAAATTCTACCGGCTCGGTTCAGCTCGCCCGGAGTAATATAAGCATGCCCACATTGCAGTTCGCCGATCATTTCGCCGATCACATAATTAAGATCGAGGCGATTCTTTACGTGAGGAACAAGGACTGCATATTTTTCCTTCATCGCTTTCCAATCTACCCCGTGCATATTCTCTACGTAGAAGCCGTCGCGCATTGCCCGCCAGGCTTCGTTAAATATTTGACTCCACTCCTGCGGATAATCGGTGGAGATTTTGATGTTTGCAAAACTTATCTCATCCTTCAGATCGACTTTAGCGCCGGGAATGTCGGCCGCATAGTAAGTTCTGCCTTTGGCAAAGAGAGCTTTCTTGCGACCGGGCTCAACAATCATGATGGCATCCGTAAGGGTTTCCTCTTTTTGCTTCTTGAGGTCATACACTTTCGTTCCGCCGCGTGCAGAGTAATAAACTTTGTCGCCGGTTGCATAAAGATTGCGATACGAGCCGCCGGCTAATGGCAATTGAACTATTCGATCGGCGATTCCTTCGGCATCGAATATAACGACACTGTCTTTCTTTTCGCTTTTCTTGTCAGGACCAACATCTGCACGAGCATCCTCAGGTAGGAAGGGCGAAGGCGTCTTAGCCGACAATAGAGCCAGGTATACTCCGTCCATATTATTATAAACGTGATTCCATTCCAGCGAACCGTAGGTAGGATTAAAATCACGGGAGGAAGCAAATACAAGATATTTCCCATCAGTACTGAAAACCGGCGATGAAGAATCATACCATTTATCCGTAACCGGAAATTCTTTCTTCTCAGCTATATTATAAACATACACCACGGAAAAATCATTACTCCCAAGCCGAGAGTATGTTAGCCATTTATTATCCGGCGAGAAGTTGACCGTGCGGATTTCACTCATAGAATCCTGCAAAACAAGCACCGCTTTCTTCGTGGCCACATCCAACAAGCTAACTCTGTTCTTCCTGTCGGTATATACAATCTTGCTGCCATCCGGGCTCCATTTGAAGGAGCGGATGTAGGTATCGTTTTTAGAAGTTAGTTGCACGGCGTCTCCTCCGGCTGCAGGTTGCATGTATAACTCGGTTTCTCCGCTTTGATCGGATATGTATGCAATGAATTTGCCGTCGGGCGACCAGGCTGCGTTGCGTTCATGAGCGCCGGGAGTACGGCTTATGTTTTTGGTGACCCCCTTCTCGACAGGAAGATTGAATACTTCGCCACGGGCAGTTACAACCACACGCTCACCATTGGGAGAAAGGCTGACAGCGCTAACATAGGAGCCGCCGTCTTTTATTTCGCTTCGAGCGTAGATGTTATCAGACGACAGGCGTATGTTGACCTTCCCCGGAATCCTTGTGTTGACATCCATCTTGTATATGTATCCACCGTTCTCGAAAACAATAGTGTTTCCGTGGATACTTGGGAATTTCACATCGTATTCGGAAAATTGGGTGACTTTGGAGGTTTGCTTAGTTTTCGTGTTATACTCGAAGATATTCATTGTACGTTCTCTGTCGGAGATAAAGAAAATCCGGTCGCCGGCCCACATCGGCATAATATCTTGCGCATCATTGGAAGTAGCGTTCTCCACGGTCTTCCCGGCAGAGTCGTAAATCCATATATCGTCGGCCATGCCGCCTTTGTAGTATTTCCAAGTACGAAATTCTCTCATTACGCGATTGTAGGCGAACAGCTTTCCATCGGGAGAATAACTGCAAAATCC
>JAITGS010000017.1 GCA_031280435.1 Tannerellaceae bacterium
AACCATTTTTTTTCATCACCGATAAGCTCAAATTGCCCCAAAAAGGCCTGTTTTGCCTCAACCTAGTTTATCGGTGGCTCCAAATCGTTTTTCCGGGCTCAACTGAGTTTATCGGTGGAGCCAAATCGTTTTTGGGGGCTCAACTGAGTTTATCGGTGGAGCCAGAACTTTTTCCCGGCTCAACTGAGTTTATCGGTGGGCCCAAATCGTTTTTGGGGGCTCAACCGAGTTTATCGGTGGCTCCAAATCGTTTTTCCGGGCTCAACCGAGTTTATCGGTGGGCCCGAATCGTTTTTTTGGGCCTGCCGATAAATCACAGTGAAGGGCTTTTGACACATTCGCGATAAATATCGGAAGCCATTTACATAGTGTCAATGGGCTGCGATGTAGGCGATAGGGTTTTCGGGCTCAGCACCGGGGGCGCGTACTCCTTTTAAAGGCATTTGCCTGCTACGGATGTGGCTGCCTTTTGAGTTTCGCCTCATTCTTATATCTTTGCCATATTAACATTACAAAGAGAGAACGATAATGAGAAAATTTATCAGTAAATGCCTGCTCCGATTAGCAGGCTGGCGCAAGGGAACGCTTGGCGAGTACGTACCTAAATGTGTGATTTGTGTGGCTCCTCATACGAGCAACTGGGATCTGATCATCGGTAAGCTGGCCTATTGTTCCGTTGGTCGCAAGGCTCATTTCCTTATAAAGAAAGAATGGTTCGTTTTTCCGCTCAACCTGCTTTTTAAATGGCTTGGGGGTATACCGGTCGATCGCTCGCGCAATTCGTCTATAACCGACAGGATGGCTAAGATGATTGCACAACATTCAAACTTTCATTTGGCCGTAACGCCCGAAGGTACGCGCAAAATGGCCGACGAATGGAAGCGCGGCTTTTATTATATAGCCATCAAAGCAAATGTTCCCATCCTTTTGGCATATATAGATTACCTGAAAAAGGAGGTTGGCGTGAAATGCCTGTTCTATCCTACGGGAAATGCCGACGCCGACATCAGTGCCATCCGCGCATGCTACGAAGGAGTGACGGCTCGGCATCCGCGCAATTTCACGAAAAGCTGAGGAAGCAGTTTCGCTATACATTATATATATATGTGTAATATGAAAGCGCAGCTGCGAATAAGTTTGGTTCAGACGGCGATTCGCTGGGGAAATAAGCCGGCGAACCTGGCCGCCTGCGCCCGATTGCTGAGGCGGCTGTCGGGCGAGACCGACCTTGTTGTGCTGCCCGAAACTTTTTCCACAGGCTTCATGATGGACACTCACACTCATGGCGAGGCCACCGACGGCGAGAGCGTGCGCACACTGCGGACATGGGCGGAGCGATTCGGCTTTGCAGTGGCCGGCAGCTTTATCTCGCGCAGCGGACGGTATTATTATAACCGCGGCTTTTTTATCACTCCCGCCGGCGCGGAACATTACTGCGACAAGCGCCACCTCTTTAGCCCGGCGGGCGAAGACAGGCGCTACGCTGCCGGCCGATCAACGGCCATCGTCCGCTACATGGGCTGGAACATCCGCCTGATTGTCTGCTACGACCTGCGCTTCCCGGTGTGGAGCCGCAACGCCGGCAATGCATACGACCTGCTGATCTGCCCGGCCAACTGGCCTGCTGTCCGACAAAGGGCCTGGCAAACGCTGCTTCCGGCCCGCGCGGTTGAGAACCAGGCCTACGTTTGCGGCGTGAACTGCGTGGCGGTTGACCATCGCGACAATGTTTATGCCGGGGGCTCCGCCATGTATTCGCCCCTTGGCGAGAAGCTGGCCGACTGCGGCTCAAAGGCCAACGCCGTTCGCAACCTTACGATCGACCGCGACGAGCTGACGGCCTTCCGCAGCAAATTTCCCTTCTGGAAAGATTCCGATAAATTCAACATAAAACGATGAAAACACGCAGCCCCTGGGCTTGGATTCCAACGCTCTATTTTACCGAGGCCCTGCCCTACGTGGCGGTGATGTCCGTAACCGTCATAATGTACAAGCGGCTTGGAGTGTCGAACAGCGATATTGCTTTTTACACAGCCTGGCTCAATTTTCCGTGGGTGATAAAGCCCCTGTGGAGCCCCTTTGTTGATTTGCTCAAGACCAAACGCTGGTGGATTGTGAGCATGCAGCTCCTCATTGGCGCAGGGCTTGCGGGCGTGGCCCTGACCATTCCGGCGCCCTTCTTTTTGCGCGCCACGCTGGCCATCTTCTGGCTGCTGGCCTTCGGCTCGGCCACGCACGACATAGCGGCCGACGGCTTTTATATGCTCGAACTGAGCGCCGACCGCCAGGCTTTTTTCATAGGCATCCGCAATTTGTGCTACCGCCTGGCCCTGCTCACGGGGCAGGGCGCCCTGGTTATTCTGGCCGGCCTGCTTGAAGAGAGCACCGGACGTATAGCCTTTTCGTGGAGCTTGGTTTTCATGATAATGGCCGGCCTGCTGATAGGCCTGGGCCTTTGGCATCGCTTCATCCTCCCGCATCCCAAAGACGATGCTCCGCGCAGCAAGATGAGCGCCATAATGCCGGAGTTTCTGAAGACTTTTGAGGCTTTTTTCCGTAAAAAAGGGATAGTGGCGGCTCTCCTCTTCCTGCTGACATTCAGGCTTGGCGAATCGCAGCTTGTGAAGATGGCCTCGCCATTCCTGCTCGACGATCGCAGCCTTGGCGGCCTTGGGCTCAACACATCGCAGGTGGGGCTTGCCTACGGAACGCTCGGAATGGTGGCGCTGGTGCTTGGCGGCATCCTCGGCGGCGTGGTATTATCGGCCTTCGGAGGCCTTCGCAGATGGTTGTGGCCTATGACCCTCGCGCTGTTTTTGCCCAACATTGCCTACCTCTACATGGCTATGGTTCAGCCCGGCAGTCTGTGGGTGATATATTCATGCGTGGTGGTCGAGCAGTTCGGATACGGCTTCGGCTTTACGGCCTATACGATGTACATGATGATGTTTTCCGCAGGCAGCAACAAAACCTCCCACTATGCCGTCTGCACCGGCTTCATGGCCCTGGGCATGATGCTTCCCGGAATGATTTCGGGCCGTATCCAGGAGCTGGCCGGCTATCCTAATTTCTTTCTTGTGGTGGTGATATGCGGGCTGCCCGTCTTCCTTGTACTGCCCTTCCTCCAAAAATATCTGAATAAACAATGAAATACTACGAATGTAACTTCAGTTTCACACTCACTCCTGCCTGCGGCGATGATGCACTGACGGCAGAAACCGTGGCCGACGTTCTTGCCGCAGAGCTCGGCGAGATAGGCTTCGACGCCTTCGTTCCCGGCTCCGACGGCCTCACGGCCTATATCCCGCAGCACCTGTACGAGGCCGGGAAGCTCGAAAGCCTGTTGCGCGGCTTTCCTTTGCCGGCCGCCATCATCGCATCTCCCCCGCAGCCGCTCGACGACCGCAACTGGAACGAAGAATGGGAGAAGAACTACTTCCGCCCGCTGGTTATAGATAACAGGTGCATCGTCCATGCATCTTTCCACACCGTCCCTACACATTATATATATAGTATAACAATCGATCCGCGAATGTCGTTCGGCACCGGCAATCATCCCACCACCCACCTCATGCTCACCGAGCTCCTCGATCTCGACACGGCCGGCCTCTCCGTGCTCGACATGGGATGCGGCACCGGTCTGCTGGCCATCCTTGCCGCCATGAAGGGAGCCTCCCGCCTGACAGCCGTCGACATCGACCAATGGGCCGTTGACAACGCCGCCGACAATATACGCCTGAACGCCGTGGAGCGGATAGACGTTCGGCTTGGCGACGCCGGCCTCCTCCCCAAGCTGGGCCGGTACGACCTCATCCTGGCTAACATCAACCGCAACGTCCTCCTGAGCGACATCCGTCACTATGCCGCATCGCTCAATCCCGGCGGCCGGATCATCATGAGCGGCTTCTACACCGACGACGTCCGCCTCATCACCGACGAATGCACCCGGCGCGGCCTGACGACAATCTCCCTTGCCGAACGCGACGGCTGGGCCGCAGTCGGAGCCATGCACACAGCCTGAGCCCTCCTCGGAGCAGAGGCCAAAGCAGGGTAGAGTAGGGGAGCCCTCCGCCAATCGCCGTCAGACCATTTTATGCCTCCGACAGCAATCCCCCACTCCAAAAGCCTCACAATATCTTAAGCATTATCGGCGGCAAACAGCATCAAAAGTTTCAGCGAAATATAGATTATGCAGGCAGAATTGTTCCCGCCCCGGCAATCGCATCCAAACCGTATCGCTCATCGCAAGCCCTGATTTCCGGCAAAAACGATAATGCAGCCCGGAAAAACAACCTTCACCCTAACAAACAAGCAATGTCGGAAGATCGCCGGGCCATATCAGCCGGCATCGCGAGGGCCCATGGTATAAAATCAGACGTCCCCGATATGCTTTCGAACGTCCCCAAAATGCTTTCGAGTGTCCCCGATATGCTTTCGAACGTCCCCAAAATGCTTTTGAGTGTCCCCAAAATGCTTTTGAGTGTTCCCGAAATACTTTTGAGTGTCCCCGAAATACTTTTGAGTGTTCCCGAAATGCTTTTGAGTGTTCCCGAAATGCTTTTGAGTGTTCCCGAAATGCTTTTGAGTGTTCCCGAAATGCTTTTGAGTGTCCCCGAAATACTTTTGAGTGTTCCCAAAATACTTTTGAGTGTCCCCGAAATGCTTTTGAGTGTCCCCGAAATGTTTTTGAGTGTCCCCGAAATGCTTTTGGGAGCACTCAAAATGCTTTTGGGAACACTCAAAATGCTTTTGGGAACACTCAAAATGATTTTGGGAACCCCCGCAATGATTTTGGGGATGGCCTATTATCTCGCTTGTATAGACAAAATCTGCATATAGTCAGCAAATTAGGATGCAGCAGCAGCCTGTGTACGGCAGTAGATTAGCTAAAGCTCACCCTAAGCGTGCATGTCCCCTCCAAAAACACAGTTTGCATGCAAGGCCGCTTCGCTTGTTTAGAGTCGAACAGCCCTTGCCATCCGGCACTGCAACTAAGTCCCGACTCATAAAAAAACTTAAATAGATAGACCTCCGGTCGGCAAAAGAGCAAGAACGAGCAGGTATCCGGGGAGATATAGGCGAAATCGCATGGCAAACGTTTTATGCAAAAGCAAATCTTTTTTTATGAAGCATGCCCAAAAAGCCATTTTTTCCCCATTTCGGCTTTACAGCAAAAAAAACAAGGCACAGAGAAATTTTGCATCCATAAAGTGAGAAGAACAGCCTCAAGCGTGAAAGAGTTGAAAATAAAGGCGTTTAATATAGCAATGCAAAAACTGAAAAACTGTCAGAACCCAATCAACAGCAGAATTATGTTTTTTTTACAACTCGGATGAAAAAAAGTCTGAAAATTCTTTGATACATCAAATTATTTATATCTTTGCCATAGAAACTACCGTAAGGTAGCAAAGTGAAAATGCGTTTGAAAATTTTGAGTGTTAAACCGCTTATTTTAAGACAATTAATTTACAGTTTATATTAATGACCGATTTGCTATTAAACAACAAGGAGCTCGTTGTGGAAATTCCAATCATTCATAATACAGGAATTAAAGCACAGCCCTAAAGCTTAGGAGTATTAAAAGGGAAGAGAGTATTGAGATTTTCCCATAAGGAAGATAAGTATGGAAAATTTATTTTACTTGGAAGAACATACGTCATGTTACAAATACAAGTCCGATTACGAAACCGGATTTAAGTACATGAAATTAAAGGCTGGAACGTCGATTAAAACGATAAGTACATCTTACAATCATATATTGTTTTTGCGTGAAGGATTAATGACGGTTAGTTGCAATGAAAACATTAGTTGCCACTTGCAACAGGAGGAATGCATATTGATTCCCCGGTCGGAAGCGATGAGGTGTGAGATCCTTCAGGAAGCATCATTAATGGTGATGAGTTTTGATGTACTCCACAGTATATGTGATAAGGCAATGTTGCATCTATATCGTTCCCATGTTTCGAAATCCAAACACTCATTTACTCCTGTCCCTGTTCGCTATCCTATGTCGGCGTTTTTGGATTTGCTGGCAACCTATCTTAATTGCGGAATAGAATGTGAGCACCTGCATGAAATCAAGCAAAAGGAATTTTTTCTGGTGCTGCGCAGATGTTATTCTAAGGACGAAATTCAGAGTTTACTTTATCCTATTCTCGGAATATCGGATTTCAAAAACTTTATACTTCAGAACTATCGGCGAGTAGATAATGTAAGCGATTTAGCCGATATGTCGGGTATGGGAAGGACTGCCTTCGACTGCAAATTCCGGGAAGTATTCGACATGTCAACACGACAATGGATGTTAAAACGTACGGCCGCCCATATCCGTCATAAAATTATGGATCCGGAGGTCACAATAAAAGATATAATGAAAGAATTCAAGTTCAATTCTGCGACTCATTTCAATCGTTTTTGCAAGCAGCAATTCAATTGCACGCCTGGTGAATTACTAAAACGTTCTCGAATCCCAAAATAGGGGATAAAAAAGACGTAAAAAAATGCATGTCCGTTTATTATGCAAAAACATTCGGTTGAAACGCTCGCAAAATAAAAAATAAAAAGCTGTATGTTTGTCGCAATAGAATTGAGAGCTATTCTTGGAAACGGCTATACAGCGATGTGTGAGATAAAAAGTGAAAGATACGTGTTCTGTGAGTGAGATGTAATTGCTGTTTTTCTAAGGAAAATCTCTTCGGATACGAAACTAAGTTGGAATAAAAAAACATAAATATAGAAAATAAAAAACGAGAATGAAGAAGTTCTGTATAAGTTTAATAATTAACATAATAACGATGATGTTTATTGCGATACATGCCCAAACAATCGCAGTTAAAACAAATTTGTTATATGATGCCACAACAACCATAAACTTGGGGTTGGAGGCGGCGGTTGCTCCCAAGTGGACGATAGAGCTGCCTATTAATTATAACCCTTGGGAGTTCCCTAAAGAACGGCTTGTTTTGGCTGAAATGCCATCTGGTTCTGACAAACTACTTTATGAATATGACAATGGAACGATAGGTAATACACCGAATCCCCCTTCCGATCTTTTTCATCCCGACGGTACAAGAGTAAGGACACGTACCAAATCCGTTACAAGAAAGTTTAAACATTGGATGATTCAGCCTGAAGCTCGTTATTGGTTCTGTGAGAAATTCAATGGTCATTTTTTCGGAATTCATTTTTTAGCGGCCGGATATAATATTGGAGGCATTAACACTTTTGGTTTGGGAGGTTTATATGGAATGGGCGATGTCAAAGATTTCGATTACCAGTATCCTGTTCCTCCAATGCCTGATAAAGAAGAGCAGCCTGTTGCATGGGATGACTGGAATAAATTGAATAAAGACTACGTGGATTACAGATATGAAGGCCTTGCTTATGGAGGTGGTATTTCTTATGGCTATCATTGGATATTAAATACACATTTGAGCATAGAGGCTACTCTCGGCGTTGGGTATATATATCAGGATTATAAGAAATATGATTGTCCTGTTTGCGGTAAGCAAATTGATACGGTTCAAAAGGGGCGTATTGCTCCCACAAAGGCTGGTATTAGTCTAATTTATATCATCAAATAATAATGAAAAGAGGTATGAAAACGATTATATATAAAGCTTGTTTAGCTCTTTTGACAGCCTTTTTCTTCATTCCATTGGATGCACAAAATGCTCAAACGGCACGAACAACCCCACAAGCACAGACTCCAGTTCAAAATTCTATTTATTCGGGTTCAATTCCCGTAAAAATATCGAGATTGCGTCAGGAACACGATTCGGTACAGGTACTGTTAGAGTTCGACTTCTCAAGGCTTAATTTGGGAACACAACGATCGCTTACACTTACCCCAGTTCTTATAGGTTCGGCGCCCCAAAACAGGACATTACGTTTGCGTAGCATTATTATTAACGGCAAACAGCGTCACAAATCATTTATGCGCGAAACAGCCCTTAATGGCTGGGAACAGCAGATTCTCGAAGCTAATTATGCCGTAATAACCCTCAATGATTCCACAAGGAATTTTCGCTATCGTCAAGCCGTCGCTTTTGAGCGCTGGATGCGTGAAGCACGTATGGATATTATAACAGATTTGTGCGATTGCGGAGGTGAGCCCCAGCAATATGCATCGGAGAAAGTTGCAAATAGAATTATTATGGAAGGGGCCACGGTTTATCGCGTACTGCCTAATGTGGCGTACATTCGCCCGGCAGTGGAAGCTGTAAAGGCGCGCAGCCAGTCGAATAACGTATTCCTGGATTTCCCGTCGGCACAAACGAACATTAATCCTTCATTCGGCAACAATCCGAGAGAGCTGAGGAAAATTGAAACTATTATAAAGGAGATACAGGACGACAAGAACGTTCAGGTGACAGGTGTAACCATCACAGGTTATGCATCGCCTGAAGGCGACGAAACCTTCAATAATGAACTTTCACGCGGACGTGCCCAGGCCTTACGTAATCTGTTGGCTTCCCGTTCGGGCATTAATCCCAACTTATATCGCGTAGGCTCCGGAGGTGAGGATTGGGACGGGTTGCTTAAAGCCTTACAGAGATCGCGTGTTGAGCCGAAGCAGCAAATTGTTTCAATCATTCGCTACTATAATTCAGCCGAACGTAAGGCACGTTTGAAAGCTTTAGGCGGAGGCAGGGTGTGGGAGCGCATGTTGGCAGAGCTATTCCCCCAGTTGCGTCGTGTTGAAAGTAAGATAAATTATACGGTGAAGAGCTTTAATGTGGATGAAGCCAAGGAAGTAATCAAAACTCGTCCGCAGCAGCTCAGTTTGAATGAAATGTTTTTAGTGGCAAATACTTATAAGGAAGGCAGCAAAGAGTTTGATACCGTATTTGAAACTATGGTAAAGGTGTATCCAAATGATCCGGTGGCAAACCTCAATGCAGGAGCTGCAGCCCTGCTGAAGAACGACTTGGCCGCCGCCGAACGATACTTGCAAAAATCACAGCGTACTACGCCGGCATATTTCAACAACATGGGCGTTCTATACTTGTTGCAGAATAATCTGGTACGTGCTAAGGGCTTTTTCCAAAGAGCGTTGGATGCTAATCCGAACTTGGAAGTTGCAAAAAAGAATCTTGATGAAGTACAAAAGAAACAGGAGGCTGATCTACAACTTGTGAATTAATGCATAATGCGTAGAGCTGTTCCCTGCAAAAAGTAAGATTACTACAACTTACTTATTATATATAACGAGAGAATTGTTCACAATATGTTAAATCCTAAATCAATTAAAAACTGAAAGAGAAAAAAGAAAAGCAGAGACAAAAAAACAAGAGCAAAAAACAAAAAAGAGATTAAATTTCTAATGTATTATTAATTAAAATTCAAATGAAAATGAAAAAGTATTTTAAATTTTTGACAGTGGCTGCTATTCTTGCAGCCGGAATGATCGGATGTTCAAGCGAAGCTCCGGTAAATAAAGATGAGGTAACTCCTCCCGGAACAGATCCAAACAATGTGGGAAAAGAGACCTATGCAACATTCAGGTTTGAAAGTGATGGTCCCGCAACAAGAGCAACGAATCTTTATCCGTCGGCTACTGAAGTAACAACCGCAACAAGCTATCGGTTGACTATTTATAACGCTGCGGTAAAAGAAATAGACACAGTATTTCCTGCCGGCCTGCCGCTGCCAGCTGCTATGACAGTTAAATTACAGTCCGGAACGAAGCAAATTTATGTGATTCAGAGTGCGCTTGGAACACCACCTACTGCCGGTTCACCGATTTCTGCTACTAATAAGGGAAGCGGTTGGCACGAAGGTATTACAGATGCAACTACTCCCGCTATCCTGAATACAACGGCTTTCTCGCTTGCTACTGCTGGCGGTAATGTTGATAACATTCAAACTCTTTACGATCCTCAGTTTGTTTTAAGTAATAGAACTGACTCTACACAGTTTACTTTGACAGCAGGGATTTCGGAAAATGATTCAAAAACCCCCGGTAATAGCAATAATATTAATATCAGAGTACGTCGTGCTCTTGCCAAAGTACAGATTGGGCAGGCAACGCAATCAGGGCCTGGTGCTCCGGCTGGTAAAATAATCACGCATGACTCTACCGGAGTTATTACAACTTCGCCTATGCCCACATACAGGATGCTGAATATACTTAATGAAGTATATCCTTTCCAGCACGTTGTTTCAGGACAGGTGATAACTCCTTACAAGAATTATGTGCATGTTCCCCCCGCTGTTGAAAATCATGTAGCAAGAGGTACAGTAGTAGCACCAGGAGCATCGCTATTTTTCCCACTTGCAGATACTATTGGTATAGGTACCGGCGGTTCTGGAGCAACAGACGTTGTTGTTGGTTCAACAACTGCGTATTATCTAACGGAAAACACCTCTGTTCAAAAACGTACTGCAACATTTGCTGCCATAAAAGCACAATTTGTCCCTACAAAAAATCATTATTTAACAGATACGAAATACAATAGTGCGGGAGATGGTTCTTTTTATGATCAGGTGATAGCAACTGCTGATGCAACTCCAGGAGTAACATTTTATTATTTAAAGAGAGACATTACAAAACCTTTGTATATGGATAAGGGTACTATTGTAGCCGGAAGTTCTGCTACCGCTTCCCTTCAGTTGGCACAAAAGATTGCGTTCCATCTGAAATTCCCTGGCCAATCAGAGAAGGCATCCTTAGCTGACTATAATGATGCAGCTGTTACTTCTGCAAACGGTGGTACCCCGATTACCAATGGTATTTTAGGAATCACAGCAGATTATTTCAGTGAATATACCAATGGTATTTGCTACTATCGTTTGGATATGGGCGAGTATCATGTTGACGCTACAGGAAATGTTACCGGCAAATACGGCTTGGAACGTAACAAGCATTATAGCATGACGATTGATGGCTATTTGACGTTAGGCTCAAACCGTGTTGCCGATTTGATCGGAACAGGAGTGTTGACAGGCGAAACCTTCTTGACGGTAGTCGTAGAGATTGTTGGCTGGGAGCCAGCTTCCGGTGGCGGTACCATTTAAATAATCTTAAAAACAGGGAAGCAGAGCGAGCTCTGCTTCCTTTTGAGTGGATCCGAAAGTTACATCTAACTGGATCCTGATGATAATGTAATCAGAGGAATACGCTTTCCGGATCCACTCTACTTATACTATCTCTCAATAATTAAATTTCTTACTGCTATTAACCCACACATAATTTTCAATATAAAATGAAGCCGATAAATATAGTAAAGATAGGAATTGCCGTCTGTCTGATATCCGTACTCTCCTTTACGGCAGGGTGTGTGAATGATGATTTGTCGGTCTGTGGAATGACTATTGTTTTTAAATACACAAATAATATGGCTGGGGTTGACAAGTACGATACAGACGTAAAGAACGTCAATCTCTATATTTTCGACGAGAACGGAACCTTCATAGATGAATACCGTATATTGTCGAACAGCGTCAAACTGAACCTTATGCCGGGCACATACGATTTTGTGGCCTGGGGAAACCTGTCGGACGGATACGTAATGCCCGAATTACGAGCTGGGGTTAGCAAGCTCGACACCCTAATGTTATCGCTTAAGCGCGAAAGCAATGAAATAACTCAGTTCCCAAAGCCTCTGTTTTACGGCAATATTATGCGCAAAGACGTCAGAGGCGATATGATTGCCGGTCAGGTGGATACTATTGATTTAATAAAAGACACAAAATATGTGCGCATAACAACCTTTGGACTGCCGCCGGATGAAAGTGAATACGCTTGCGGCATATCCTCGTTAAGCGCAACTTTAAAATTTGATAACACAGTTACAGGCCTTGATGTATTGGATTATAAACCGCAAGTTGCACAATCGGATACGGCTAAGTGGTTTGTATCAGCTTTTGCTTTAACCCGTGAGTACGGCACGAACCCTTCAGCTGCCGGTCCTACAAATGCCCAATTAAGAGTGCACTATGTGCCAAGAGCCGAGCAAGTATTTGAACGTGAACTATATCCCTTACTGTTCGCTATCGCAGGTTCATCGACAGATGCAATGATTCGACGGGATACCTTCGATATCACTCTGTTGTTTGATTGGGCAGGTGCTACTGTAGATATATCAGTAGCAGATTGGGAAGGCAGTGATGGTAATTCAGGTCTATTAGGCCTTTAGATATAAAATGTATATATAGGAGAGGATATTATGTCAATTACAAACAATATATTTATTAAAGTTCTAATCTTTTCATTAGCACTATGGGGATTAGCATCATGTGCCTCTAACGAGGTTCCGGATGATAATAATCCCCCCGTTGTGGAACCTAAAGAGGAGTTGATTCCCATAGAGGTGCCGGTAACACGTACGCCGCCCAACGCTGATGCAGAAAGCAGGGTTAATACCGTGCGTATGATTGTTCTACGGGGGGGATATGTGAGAACAAACCAAATGATATCACTTAGCAGCATAACAACTTCTGCCGTCATAGAAGACTATGTACCGGTAGGGCTTGTTGATTTCTTTTTGATTGCAAATGAGCGTTCCGGCTGGAACTTAGGGGCATTGAATATTGGCGATCCTCAAACAAAGGAACAGTTGAAAAGCAAAATATTGAATTTCACGGCTCATCCCGCCATACCGCAAACAGTCCTGCCTTCTCCGGCTGAATCCGACCTTATTCCCATGGCGAGGATTTATGAGGCCCTGCAAATAAATTCGGACGGAACAGCACAATCCGGCTCTACGGTGTTGACTGATCCGGAGCTGCATTGGGGCTTGCAACGCCTATATGCCAAGCTTACCTTTAACCTGGAAGTGGTGTTTGCCGATCTTGCCGGACATGATCCTATTAAATTAGATAGCATTGCGGTTAGACACCTGCCAAGCCAATCATATCTTGGGGAAAAGCCATTTACGCTTAGCACTTTCTTTGACCCGGACACCCTTGATCGTAATCAGGCGCCGAATGTATATGGGCCATCAAATTCACTTGGATTTGATGCCAAGTTTATAACATACTTGCCTGAACATTTAGTGGCAAATAAGGATGATTATACCTATATATCGCTGAATGTTAATTTGGCAGGCTCATCGGCCGTGGCAACTAAAAGAGAGTATAAAATCGTGATTGGTGAGAGCATCAGACCTGCAGCCGGTAAAGATAATGATTCGCTGCTCAATACTTCGGGCCCAACTAATTACGTAAGTGATTATTATATCCGTCGTAATACGCATTACCAGTTCGACGCAATTCTCAAAAGTTATGACCACAGCAGCGACCAGGATCTAATCCTGAAGCCGCGAGTGATGGATTGGGACGAATCTTTTGCACCGGATACTTTTGATTATGATGCGCAAATATTGCTCGTTAATCCCTCGGACATTATTATTCCGGCTGGAGTAACTACATATCAAGGAGTGATCGATGTATATACCGACTATCAAAAGGGATGGAACGCCACGGTTAGCCATTACAGCGGCACGGGTTCCTGTGCAATTATCGGTGGAAGCGATAATCGTCCGAACGGGCAGCTCAAATTCAATATGAATGGTGGATCGTCAGGCAATTACGCAATCATTACGATAACCACAGGAAAGGATAGGAAGATGGAGAGGAAAATAAAAGTCACTAAGCTATAATTGTTCCGCACTTCTGAGAATGTAAACAAAAAGAAATGAAATAAACACGACATGAACATGAATAATAAGTGTATATACATATCGCTGTTGTTACTACTGATAGCTTCATCTTGTAGTTATGACGAATATCCCACTCCGGACGACAAAAATATTCCGCCAATGTCAGGTGACAGTACCGAGGTTGTTTTCAAACTGAATGTGCATGGAGAAGAGGCGATTGGCACGCGAGCCATCTCGGAAACAACGGAAAACAAGATTGAAAAATTAAACCTCTATATCTTCAAGTCAAGCGTAGCTCCGAGCGGAGATCCGAATAATCGAATGCTGGACACGCTTATGTATACCGCTGCTCCCACCACTATCACCGATTTCGGCTCAGCGCCTTATAAGGAAAAAAGGGCTACCGTTAAGTTAAAAAGCTTACCGGTTGGCCAGCGATTCATTATAATCGCCAACCAGCCAACATCGCCTGCTATAACTTACGTTGAGGGAAAAACAACCCTCGCCGAATTGCTTCCGCAGCTTAAATTCGCGGCAGCAGCATGGCAAGATACCTTAAATATGTACGACGCCCCTGCCGTACCCCCCCTCGGGGAATTCACCCCTATCCCGATGTTTGGACAGTCAACAGAGTTTCGCTATGTTGGCCCTGCAATCTCAGGTTTAAACCCCTATCCGGCCGAACTATTCGTTGACATGATACGTTCTCTCGCAAAGGTGCAGCTTCGCGTTGACATAAATAATAATACAGGCGACCCTGCTCTCGGAGGTTCAACATACTTTAAAATAGACTCCGTTTACGTATGTAATTATGCCGACTCCGGATACATTGCGCCCAATCCGCTCTATGTCGCCGATGCCGTTCCAAACATAGAAGTGCCTAACCCCCTCCGGCCGACCATGGTTCACACGGTTAGATACGCAGGCCCGGCCGTGGCAGCACATGTTGTGCCTGCCTTAGAGAGAACTATTTACATGACGGAGCATGCAGTTCCCAACAATTCCTACCTTATACTTAAAGCTAAATACTACACCAACGATTATTACTATCGTGTGGATTTCGTTCGTGACACAGCCATGCCCGTTTTGCGTAACCACAATTACACTTTCGTTATCACAGGAATACGCAAAGAAGGATTTACATCGTTTGCCGCGGCGCAGGATGCCGTACTGCCGGTCTTGAATCCGCATTTGATATTGAATGATGCAGAGCCGAAAATAACCGAAATAGTATACAACAGAGATAATTATTTCGGAATTGAATCGACCATTGCAAAGTTCGACTGGATGGGAGGCGGCTTAGCAACTAGCTTCGGAAATTTGCCTTCCTTGAAAATTCAGATAAAAACAATGCAAGCCATAGACGCACCTGAGATTATACCAAACGATCCAACACGTCTTATATGGGATAAACCCCAAGGGATTTTAAGCACCACTCGTACGTTAGAGATCAAACGAGAGCAAAACATATATGGAGAAACCAAAACGCAGACGTATATTCTTAAAACAAGCGACAATTTGCAGCATACAATTAAAGTTATCCAATATCCTGGCTCGTATTCATATATGGTTGGAGCTGGCGCCAGCTGTATAGATATACCCGTTTCTTCGGCAGTGGCTGACGGTAGATCGTCTCTAAATTCAGTAAGCCTTACCGGCAAACGGGTTGTTGTTGATTATGGTACCAACGTTTCTCTTTCTGGCGGTTTTGTTGATATTTCGGGTGCAAATCATATAATTAGAGTTTTTACAACAGGTGCAGACGGATATAGTATCATATCTCTGAAAGATGCTGGCGCCAATCCCAAAACATATTGGAGTTGGATGATTTGGACTTTTTCGGATGTTTCTGGACCACCAGATGCAACTTATGGCTATACTGGTATGCCTTATGCTGGGGATACCCTCAGGTATAATGGATATGAATTTATGGCTCATGATTTAGGTGCTACAACGCCGGGGGCTTCGGGCGCTTACTTCCAATGGGGCCGTAAAGATGCATTTCCATCTTCACTGCCTGGCAGCTACAATGCCGCTCCGGCGGATATAAAGTGCAACGTGGATACTGCAAATGCCCACCCGCTAACGTTCTTCTACAATCCCATTTCGCCCTTCGATTGGAAGCGCGACTGGCAAAATAATAATATGTGGGTTGACGTCGATGGCGAAAAAGGCCCTTATGATCCTTGCCCCTTCGGATGGCGCGTTCCCCCGGCCGAAACGGATTCAGTATCTCCATGGAATGGCTTTGCTAATACGAATAACGGCCTGACATTTAACTCTAACGGACGAATCGACGGATTGACCGGAACATATAATACAGGCTCAGCCTACAACTCATATTGGAGCGCATCTGCCAGGAGCACTCAAGCACATTCCTTCAGATTGCCGAATTCTCCGCAAAACGCATATCGCGCCAATGGTTTTAGCATTCGCTGCGTTCGTGATAATATCCGCCGATTAAAATGAACTATCAATTTGCGATAAAAGATCCTCTTTCCCTAAGGCTGTACTCTCCGGTACAGGCAACGGGATTCAGATTTGCCGAATTGGCGCCGGGCGAGCAATCCGTACTGACCGGTCTTAACAAGGACTTCAATCATTTGCTCTTCGTACTCGAAGGGGAATTGCAAATAAGCTGTAACGAATTTATCGACTATCGCATTCTGACCGGGCAGTTCGTTCTCATTCCTATCGCTGCCGACGTTGTGTCGCGCGTTATAGAATCGCCCTGCCGGATATTACTCTTTAGTTTCGAAAAATTCTTCCACATATCGGAGCATGAATACATACGCGAGCTCGGCACAATAGTCACAACAACGGCACACACTTTCATTCCCGGTGTGGTGCGTCCCCCTCTCGATATGTTTCTTAATCACCTCAACATGTATTTCAAGTTGGGCATGAACAAACCCCTCATGCATGAGATTAAGCACATTGAACTTTCCGCCATTTTCCGTGCCTTCTATTCAAAGGAAGAGGTTGCTCAAACCTTCTATCCCATGATTGGGCGCTATCTCAATTTCCGAATAGACGTTCTGCGTAATTATCGGAAAGTCAGTCATATCGACGAGCTTGCCGACCTTTTCGGACTTGAGAAACGCACCTTCGGCCGCCAGTTTAAAGAAGAATTTAACTCGTCGCCCTATCGCTGGATTCTTAATCAGAAAGCAAAGCACATACAATTCTGCCTGGCAGAAACCGGCCGCTCGCTCGATGAAATCCGCCGCGAATATGGCTTCAAATTCCCCGGCCACTTCACTCGCTTTTGTCGCGAACAATTCAACGTAACCCCAACCAAACTCGCCCGCTCCCTTCGAACAGCAAAAAAGATGGCGAACAGCATACAAAAATGATATACGCAGAGACGTGAGAACGTCTCCCCTTTTCAACTTTCAACTTTCAACTTTCAGAAAGGAGGCGCTCAAACAGGGCGCCTCCGCTTTTTCCTCCAATACCCATCCTTCAACTCCTAATCAACGCGGAAAGATCTCGCAATGAGCAAGCTCGCGTGAAAATCTTTAGAACTGCAAAACCTTTCATCTCAGCAAGACAATGGACGTTCCCGATTTCCTTTCAGACATCCCCGCAAGGATTTTCGACATCCCCACAAGGATTTTCGACATCCCCGCAAGGATTTTCGACATCCCCGCAAAGGTTTTGGGTGTCCCCGATTTCCTTGCGGGTGTTCCCGATTCCTTTCCGGGAACCCCCCAATTTCCTTCCGGGAACCCCCGATTTCATTTCGGGTGCTCCCAAAATCATTTCGGGTGTCCCCGATTTCCTTCCGGGAATCCCCGATTTCATTTCGGGTGCTCCCAAAATCATTTCGGGTGTCCCCGATTCCATTTTGGGCAATACCGATATGCATGCGAGAGTATATACTTTAGATTGAAACACAGATTATTAAAGCTGTTCCTGATGCCCATTAGCCGGACTTATAAGGCTATTGCGGAGTTTGATTCTTCCTGCGGGACAAAGCGCTTGTTTTTTATAGGATGCTTTAATGGACGTTTGTGGATAAATATAAGTTTAAATTGAATTGTAGAAAGCTGCGTCAGACGGGAACAATTCTTTATTTTTGTCATTCACTAAAAAATAAAACAAGATGGACATACAAAAATTATGTGCGGAGGTTCGAAAGATTGCCCGCACAACCGGAGAATTTCAAAAGTCGGAAAGGGCAAAGTTTAATCACTCGAAGGTGGAAGAGAAAAGTGCATACAACTATGTATCATACGTCGACATGGAGTCTGAACGCCTTTTGGTTGACGCCCTCTCTTTACTTTTGCCCGAAGCCGGATTTATTTCTGAAGAAGAAACCGTCTCGCGCACGGGAGAACGGTACAATTGGATTGTTGATCCGCTTGACGGTACAACCAATTACATACGCAACAATGCACCTTATTGCATCAGCATAGCCCTGAGCGAGGGCGACGACATTTTGCTCGGCGTTGTTTATGAAATTTGCCGCGACGAATGTTTTTATTCATGGAAAGGAGCGGGCGCCTCATGGCTGAACGGCGAAGAAATCCGTGTGTCGGATGTCGATGTCCTTAGCAAAGCTTTCGTAGCTCTCGGCTTCCCATACAGTTTCGGAGCCTATAAGCCCGTTGCCTTGAGGTTGGTCGATCGCCTGTACGGACATTCATGCGGATGCCGTTTGCAAGGGGCGGCCGCGGTGGAATTGTGCTATGTTGCCTGCGGACGATTCGATGCCCGCGTCGAAGCTCACCTTGGCCCCTGGGACGTTGCAGCAGGAGGATTTATCCTCGAACAGGCCGGCGGAAAGCTAACAGACTTCTCCGGCGGTAATAGCTGGAAATCAGGCAAAGAGGTGGTAGCTTCAAATACAAAACTATGTGAAACAATGCTACATTTAATTGCTGAAAATATTTAAATGATAGTCATGATAACAGATATGGTTTCATTAAAAGTCGATTGTTTTATTATTGCATCCAATAACAATAAAGCGGATAGTATCAGTGTATTACATGGAAATAGTGTAATACTTTCCGTATGGCTGATGCAGATGCCGGCCGATACGCACATGCTGCGCAAAATAGCATCGCTTGCCGAAGCAGATTATGTTTGTCTGTGCCCGGAATTTCCCGAATTGACAAAACATGCATTTGAGCGAATGATCTGTATTGCTGAAAGTACAGGTGCCGGGATGATATATGCCGATTACTGCGAGCGAAATGACAACGAGCTCATACCCCATCCTCTGATAGACTATCGCAAAGGCAGTTTGCGAGATGATTTTGATTTTGGCCCGCTTCATCTTTACAAAACCACGGCTTTTAAAGAGGCAGTAGAAGCGATGACCGAGGTTTTCAGCTATGCGGCATTATATGATCTGCGCCTGAAAATATCCCTGCAGCATCCGGTAATACATATCAACGAATATCTGTATACAGTCGATCGAAAAGCCTATTCGTCGCACGATAAGCAATTTGAATATGTAGATCCCAAAAACAGAATCGTACAGATGGAGATGGAACGTGCATGCACCGAGCATCTTAAGCGTATAGGCGCCTACCAGCCTCCTATATTTGCTCCTATTGACTTATCCTGCAAGACTTTCTATTACGAAGCAAGCATTGTGATACCCGTACGCAACAGAGTGAACACAATCGGCGAAGCTATACGCTCGGCCCTGAGCCAACAAACTGATTTTGACTATAATGTAATTGTTGTTGACAATCATTCAACTGACGGAACCTGCGACGAAATCCGGCGCCACTGTTCCGACCATCGCTTGATACATATTGTCCCTGAAGAGATAGATCTGGGAATAGGCGGATGCTGGAACGAAGCAATTATGAATAGTGCTTGTGGGAAATTTGCGGTTCAACTCGACAGCGACGACAGATATAGCAGCACTAAGAGTTTGCAAAAAATAGTAGATGCCTTTTACGAAACTCATGCTCCAATGATAATCGGAACATATCAAATGACCGACATAAATTGGAATCCAATCCCGCCCGGGCTGATCGATCACAGAGAATGGACGGACGACAACGGACGGAATAATGCTCTGCGCATAAACGGCTTAGGTGCTCCTCGCGCCTTTTTTACTCCGCTTGTTCGTCAAATCAAATTCCCCAACACGAGCTATGGCGAAGATTATGCAATGGGCCTGCGCATAAGCCGAGATTTTAAGATAGGCCGCATATACGAAGTACTTTACGATTGTCGCAGATGGGACGGCAATTCCGACACAAAACTCAGCCTGCACAAAGCCAACAAGTACAATACATATAAGGATAATCTGCGAACCTGGGAGCTTGAAGCTCGCATCCGTAAAAACCGGCATGACAACGAACGAGTGGACTGATTCTAAAGCGGCCTTACGCTTATTAACCCACCAGAAAGCAATCTGGCCATTGCTGAAGCAAAACTATGCCGCTTATGAACAAATTGCGGTAAAATACCTCATAGCCGGCAAAAAATGCATAGCCGTTCAGCATAATCCCGCACGGATTACTTCCGTAACAACCGATCTCGAAAAACGAAAAGCGCCGTCAGGATGTCTGATCTGTATGGACAATTTGCCGGCAGAGCAGGAAGTGCTGCCGATGGGTGAAAACATGCTGTTATTGTGCAATCCCTATCCGATTTTCCCTCAACATTTCACAATTGCTTCCCGCCGGCATATTGCACAAAGCTTAAGTGTTTCTTTTTTAGATCTCCTTCATACTGCAAAATCCCTGAGCGATTATACAATCATTTACAACGCACCGGAAAGCGGCGCATCGCTTCCGGATCATCTGCACTTCCAGGCTATTACTTCGTCCTTAATGCCGATTGAAAATGAATCTTGCGAATATTCAGGTAGAGTGATTGAAGAAAAAGGGCGCGCTTTTCTGCATACGTTGATACAAGCCAATCGTTCCGGTTTTATAATCGAATCAACAGATGCAACAGACGCCTTACATCTCTACTATCGTTTGCGAGAGGCACTTACATCTGCTCAAAACACTTTTGTAGAACCGAAGATGAATGTTTTCTGTAAGTATATTCCCAAGCAAGGATGGCTTATAATTTTCATCCCAAGGAAGGTGCATCGTCCGAGCTTTTTCTATGCAGAAGGTGAAGAGAAAATACTTGTCAGTCCGGGAGCTGCAGACATCGGAGGCATAATTATTACACCACGTAAGGAGGATTTTGACAAGATAAGTGCGGAACATGTAGAGACAATATTCAACGAAATTTGTTATGACGAAAATGAAGTTTTGATGATTTGCGGGAAGTATTTTCCGTGCTAAAGGGATTTCCCTTGGAATCCATAGCATTGCAATAGAGAATCAGAAAAAACTTGCCGTTTTTTTCTTATGTTTGTGAAACAAAATATTAAGTACATTATGAAACAGTTTTTTAAAATGATGTTTGCATCGACGCTGGGAGCGTTGGTGGCAATTGGCCTTTTTATTGTGATACTTGTTTGTGTGGGAATGGGAATGGCGGTTGCGATGAGCCGAGCCGACTCATCACCATTTGTACCTAAATCGAACACGGTGTACAAACTTTCATTAAACGGGGCTATACATGAAAATATGGAAGAAAATCCGTTTGCCTCATTATTCGGAGAAGGCAGCGAGATGGGATTATCGCTAAAATACATTGTTCGAACGATACGTTTAGCGAAGGATGACAATAATGTCCGTGGCATTTATCTCAAAGCTGGGCCGCTTTTCACAGCCGGCGTTGCGACAATAGACGTTATTCGGCGCGAATTGAATGATTTCAAACAGAGCGGAAAATTCATTACTGCATATGCAGACAATTACACACAGGGAGCTTACTATCTGTGTTCCGTTGCCGATAAAGTTTTTATGAACCCAATGGGACTGCTATTATTAACTGGAAGATCAGCGCAGTACGAATTTTACAAAGGCTTAGGTGAAAAGCTCGGAGTTGAATTTATGGTTTTCAAAGCCGGAAGCTACAAAGGAGCCGTAGAGCCATATATATTGGATAAGCTGAGTGAAGAAAACCGTGAGCAAATCACATCACTGCAGAACGAATTATGGGCACACATATTGAAAAATGTTGCCGACAGTCGTAAGATAACTGTTGATGACATTCACAACTTTGTCGACAGAGGAGGTTTCATTAGCGGTCAAGAACAGGCGGTTGAAGCCGGACTCATCGACGAACTTAAATATGAAACGGAGGTCGAGAGCGACATTAAGGAACAGGCCGGACAAACCGATAAGCGTCTGCAAGTTGTTGGAATTGATAAAATGAACCGGATGAAGGTCAGTCGCAACAAAAGCAAGAACAAGATCGCAATACTCTATGCCGAAGGTGAAATTGCCTCGAAGACTGCTGCTTCGCCATTCCTTAGCAGTACCGGAATTGACGAAGACATGGTTGAAGCCCTCGTTAAACTTAAAACGGACGAAGACACCAAAGCCGTAGTGCTCCGGATTAATTCGCCGGGCGGAAGCGCCTATGTTTCGGAGCAGATCTGGCGCGAAATTGTTGAGCTGAAAAAAGTAAAGCCCGTCGTTGTGTCCATGGGAAATGTAGCAGCATCCGGAGGTTATTACATAGCCGCGCCCGCCACGAAGATCTTTGCCGAACCTACAACCATAACAGGCTCTATCGGCGTTTTCTCGCTATTGCCCAACATGTCCGGGCTTTACCAAAAGCTCGGCATCACAACAGAGGAAGTGAATACCAACAAATACAGTAGCTTTCCAACCCTGACCCGCCCCTGGCGAGATGATGAAAAAGAGCTCATGCAGGCATTCACCATGCGCATGTACGATACGTTCCTCACTCGCTGCTCCGAAGGCCGCGGCAAAACCAAAGACGAGATAGATCAGATCGGGCAGGGACGGGTATGGACCGGCAATCAAGCATTGGAAAGAGGCCTCGTCGACGAATTGGGCGGACTCGATGAAGCAATAGAAGCAGCCGCAGTTCTGGCTGAAGTTCAGGACGATTATAAAGTACAGTATGCTTCCGGCAGAAAGGATTTCCTGGCACAGATACTCGAAAGACAACTCGTGAAAGTGAAAACCGATATGTTGAAAGATATGATAGGCCCTGAACTTTTACAGAGCATGCAAACAATACGCGCAATCAGATCGCAAAGCGGAGTACAGGCACGCTTGCCCTATGAATTTCAAGAAGTATTATAACAAATAAGCATTAGTAATGTCTGACAATAACGCCATCAAACTAAACCCGTTACTTGCTCCAATCGCCCCCCTGTACGGCATTGGAGCAGGTTTGCGGAACATCTTATTTAGCTGGGGAATTATTCCGTCGGTGGAGTTTTCCGTGCCGGTTATCGGAATGGGGAACCTTAGCGTTGGAGGAACAGGGAAAACCCCTCACACCGAATATCTCGTAAAAATGTTGAAACAAAATTACCGGATAGCCGTGCTCAGCAGAGGTTATAAACGTACAACAAAAGGCTTCCTCATTGCCAATCAATCAAGCGACGCACAAAGCATAGGCGACGAAGCATTTCAGATGTACCTGAGGCATCCCGACGTAACCGTAGCCGTAGCCGCAAACCGTAAGCGCGCCATTACCAGCCTCCTGGAGCGATCGGACAAACCGGAAATCATACTGCTCGACGACGCCTATCAGCATCGCTACGTTACCCCCTCCCTCTCCATCCTTCTCACCGATTTTCATAGACTATTCTACAAAGATCAGCTGCTTCCATGGGGAAAATTGCGAGAGGCCAAAGCCGGAATGCATAGAGCCGACGCCATTATAGTAACAAAATGCATAGACAGCCTTCACCCCATCGACTATCGAATCATAGAAAGCGAAATGAAGCTCTTCTCGCACCAGCAACTCTTTTTCACAAAGATCGTATACGAAAACATTAGGCCCGTCTTTACCGTGGCATCCGGCATGCATGCAAATCCCGCAATCTCCGACAGCGAAGTCCTCCTCATAGCCGGAATTGCCTCCCCTGCGCTATTTATTAAAGAAGTGGAGCAGCGCTTCAGCCGGATCACAAGCATGATCTTCCCCGATCATCACAGCTTCGACAAGCACGATATAGCAAAGATCAACGAATCCTTTGCAAGGCTCAATTCCACCGATAAATTTATACTCACCACCGAAAAAGACGCAGTTCGCCTCCTGTGCAATCCCCTCATTCCGCAGGAATGGAAAGACATTCTCTATTATTTGCCCATCAGGATAGAATTTTGTAACGAGAACTCCGTGAGATTTAACGACTGGCTGAGAAATCACATCATCACCTTTCAACGAAATAACATTTTACATTAAGCCCTCAACATGAGCATGCGAACAGAAATCTCCACCATAGGAGAATTCGGCCTCATACGCCGTTTAACCGAAAACATATCCACCGGCAATTCAAGTACAATTCAAGGTATTGGCGACGATGCTGCCGTTTTGGAATATAGCCGGAAACAAGTTCTGGTAACAACAGACCTTCTGCTCGAAGGTATACATTTCGACCTCTCCTACTCTCCGCTGAAGCACATAGGTTACAAAGCCGCGATAGTGAATTTTTCCGATATATATGCAATGAACGGACATCCTAAGCAGATCACCGTCTCCATTGGCATATCCAAACGCTTTTGTATCGAAGAACTGGAAGAATTTTACATGGGCCTGAAGCTCGCATGCAGCATTTATGGAGTCGACATAATCGGTGGCGATACCTCAACATCACTTACCGGGCTTGCCATCAGTATAACCTGCATAGGCGAAGCCGATAAAGGCAAAATTGTATACAGAAACGGAGCCAAAGACGGCAACATCATCTGCGTATCAGGCGATCTGGGCGCAGCCTACATGGGATTGCAACTGCTTGAAAGAGAAAAGCAAATGTTTGAAGACCTGCGGAATGACTTTGTAGCCGATTTCTCCGGCAAGGAATACCTCCTCGAGCGACAGCTCAAGCCCGAAGCGCGCAAAGACGTGATCGACATGCTGGAGCAGGCCTCTGTAATTCCCACTGCAATGATAGACATCTCCGACGGCTTATCCTCCGAACTTTTACACATCACACACGCAAGCGGAACCGGCTGTCGCATTTATGAAGAACGCATCCCGATTGACTATCAAACCGCCGCAATGGCCGAAACCTTCAACATGAATGTAGTTACAGCCGCATTGAACGGCGGTGAAGACTACGAACTGCTCTTTACCGTTCCAATATCCTCATACGACATAATCACCGCCATGAACGGCATACATGTCATTGGATATGTAAGCGAAGCCGCAATGGGGAACTGCCTGATTGGTCGCGACGGCGGCGAGATACCTCTTATGGCGCAAGGCTGGAATCCGTTAGGAGGGTAGAACAGAGCCGTGTAGCGCATCCTCGGCAATGCCGTATCCTCTTCCGGCAATTTTCATAACCGTCGCGGCGGTATAGTCCTCCGGTCTCCGTTCAGTGCGGGCCGGGGGCTTTTTTTTGGTGTATGTGCGGAGGATAATGAGGCCTATGCTTGCCGTTATTACATCAAACTCTAATTAGTTGGGGTGCTTTAAGGGCTTACATGACTGCTTAGGACAGGCGTGTAAGCCCTTGATACAGCGGCGGTCAGCTATATCATCCAAAAGGTATTCCGTTTACCGGATAGCGTTTGCCCTAAAGTTTTTGCTGTCGACAACACGAGCTTTGCTGTCGACAGCACGAGCTTTGCTGTCGACAACACGGGCTTTGCTGTCGACAACATTTGCTTTGCTGTCGACAACACGAGCTTTGCTGTCGACAACACAGGCTTTGCTGTCGACAGCATTGGCTTTGCTGTCGACAACACGTGCTTTGCTGACCAAAACATTGCATTTATTCCATGCTGGAAAGGGGGGTGGGTGGGCGGCGGTTTGGGTATTATTGCCGCTAAAAAGAGTTTGGAGGGTGGTGGTTTGTATATTATTGCCGAGAAAAAGGGTTTGGAGGTGGGTGAGCCGGGTATTATTGCCGAAAAAAAGATTTTGGAGGACGGGCATTTGGATATTATTGCCGAGAAAAGGAGTTTGGAGGGTGGTGGTTTGTATATTATTGCCGAGGAAAAGAGTGTGGCGGACGGTGAGCCGGGTTTTATTGCCGAAAAAAAAGACCGGGGGATGGTTGCGCCCGGTCTTTGCTTTATTTACGATGATTATTTGCTTTAAAACTGTATGAGGTGGCTTTCTCCTTCGGATATGTTGGTTTGGCCGAGTTTTTTTGTGCGCCCGTCGGTGAGGTGGAAGCTGTTGAGCGTGAGCTTGCCGTGCAGGACTTGGAGTTTGACGGCGTCGGTGCTTACGGTGCACTGGCCCCAGGCGTATCCGTTGCTCCAGAAGTAGATGCCGGGCTGGGCGGTGAGGCTCATGCTGTGGCTGATGCCGGAGTAGTGGAACTTGCTCAGGGCCAGGATGGCGGACCAGCTCGACATGGAGCGGGCATAGTTGTGACCGCATTCCGGTTCGCTGAATGGGTTGCGCTTGGCTCCGTCATAGCGTGCGCGAACGGCTTGGATGCATTGCAATCCGCCGGCTTCCATTCCTTCGTAAATCATTCCGCCGGCGGCGCAGTATTCGAGGCCTGTCCATACTTCGGCGAAGTAGGGAAATGGGGTTTGGAGGCGTCCTTTTGGCCATGATGCGATGAGGAGGCCTGCTTCGTTGGCCATTGCGTAGCTGCGCATGTTGTTGAAATGTCGGCTGAGGTTGGGCTTGTAGTTGTATTTCATGATGGAGGCGAGGGCTGTGCGTATGTTGTTTTTGTCGGCGAGGTACCCGAGGCCGCAGATGTGTGCCATGTATTGCCCGACGAGCTGATCGACGAGGCATCCGGGCCCTAATTGATAGCTTGGGATTTTCACTCCGGGATGGTTCATGTCGAGAAATTCGAAGGTGGCGGGGTCGGTTATCTTTTGCTCGTAGTATTCTCCGTTAAAGAGGTTTGCGTCTATCCATCGGCTGCCTTTCCGGAAGATTTGGAGGCATTGTTCGGCAAAGTCTTTGTCCTTCATGGCGACTGCCATTTGATGGGCTGCTTTGAGGGCTCCGAGGTACCAGAATCCTACTTCGGGATTGGGGCCGTAGTAGTCTATGTCCATGGTATTGTGCTGTGCGCCTTCCATTACGCCGTCGCGATTGGCGTCCCAGCCTTTGTCTGTCCAGGCGTAGGCGAGAGCTTTCCGGATGTTGGGCCAATAGGTTGCGAGGAAGTTGTTGTCGCCGGAGAGTTGCCATTCGCGATATGCTTTCATGATTGTTCCCATTTGTCCGTCGGCTGCTGCGGCCTGTCCTTTGGCGGCTTCGGATAGCGGGAGGGCTGCGCGGAAGTTCATGAGGCCGTTGTCGGGCCGGACTGCGTGTGCAAATTCTACGTCTCGCATGCTGCGGGCGAGAGTTCCGAAGAGGAAAGGGGTGGTGACTTCGTAATTCCATACGTGAGTGCATGATCCGTGGCATGAGCCGTAGCGATCCATTGCTCCTTCCCATGCCATGAGATGTCCGTCGGGCAGTCGGAAGACGGTTTGGGAGCGGAGGACGGCTATGTTGAAGAGTGCGGCTTCTTTTACGGCTTCGGGGTAGGTGGATTGTAGCAGTGCGTTGACGAATTGGAGCGTGCGCCGTTCGAGTTGGGGCATTCGTGGGATGATGTCGAGTGCTGTTTGCCATGCGTTGGGGTACTTTTGGCTGTAATAGTTGCCGACGACGACGGGCGCCCATGCCTTTCGGTTGGGGAAGTTCCAGGTGAGGTAGAAGGTGAAGGTTTCGGTTGCTCCCGGCTCTATTGTTTTCTTGATGGCCAATGATCCCATGGGATCGTCTTCGGTGATGGGTTCCGTGCGCTCGGTGAGTTCGCCGTCGTCGCTGAAGTCGTCCCAGAAGTTGAGTATTGCGTTGCTCCAGTTGTCGGTTTTGGATGAGGTTCGGTGTGTAACTTTCCCGGTTGTGTGGGCTGTGAGCGCTATGTTGCCGAAGGCGGGGTCGTTAGGGTCGACGCCCTCGCTTGTGAAGTGGATGCCCTTAGCGCCGTTGGCTTCCATGCAGGTGTTTCGGTTGGCTTTGGCTCCGGCGGGGAGTATGGGGTTGCCGTACCAGTTGTTTCGGAAGCTGCTGCCGTCGCGTCCGATGAAGTTGCGGAGTGAGCCGCAGACGCTGACGGCTATCGGTTGGCTGTTGGTGTTGGTCACTTCGTAGGCGAAGATGGCTATCGGCAGTCCGCTGCTTTCCTCATCGGCCGGTATGAGCGGGTTGAAGGCTTTGACGCTTACCGCGACGGGCAGCGCCTCATCCGCAAGCCTTACCTGCCCGAAGGGATAGGCGGCATCGAAGCTTGCCGAGGCAAATCTCGGCAGCCCGTGATGATTGGCGGGTAGCCCTTCGGCTTGCAGGTATTCGTGCGGATAGAGTGGGCCTGCGAGTAGTGTCGTTGTGCTTTCCTCATTTTGGGGCGATACATAGATGGCGAAGAAGGGGGCGTTGTTTCCGGTTTGGACCGTCGAATAGTTTTTGCCGGGGATGTTCATGATTTCCCAGTCGCGCAGCTCACCTCTGCCGCCCAGCGAGACGGTTCCGGTTCCTATTCCTCCGACGGGCATGGAGATTTGATAGAGGCTGTTCTGCTCGTAATGTTTGAGTACGGGCCACTCCTGTGGCTTCCATTCTTGTGCATTGGCTGCAATGGCTGCCGCCAGGATAAATAATGTAGATGCAATTGTTTTCATATCATATATATATTAAGTGATAACTAATGTGCGATTATTAAGAGATAGAATATCAGGCGGCAGGAACGGCGGGATATTCTCGCCTTCGCCTTCCGGACGCTGTGGAGGCGAACAAGATGCTCATTTTTAATATGCCGCCGCCTTGTATGCGGACATAGACGTGACTGTGTCGGGCCGGACGACGGCATAATGTGCGGCGGCCTGTGCTATCTGTGCATCCTGAGGGCTTACTCCTTCCGGAGCGAAAGTATTGCCGACGGCGCTTTTCCCGGTGAAGGTTTCGAGCCAGGTGCAAGCTGCGGTGTATCGTCCCAGAGTTAGTGAGAGATGATAGCCGTCGCGGCAGAAGTTATCACCCAGCCTGCTTGTGCGCCCGTTCTGTATGGCCGTTCCGGAGGGGATAATTCTTTTGATGTGATTCTTTTCGGCTTCCTTCTTTACGGTCTTGATAATGGCTCTATACATTGTCATCTGGTCATCATTATAGTTTTTGAAGCCCGTATGGGTATTTTGCTGCGAATATGCCCAGGTCTGGTGGAAGAGGATTTCGACATTAGGGTTGCCGGCCGTTTTCTTAACGTAGGCGATCAGCTTGGGTAGGGGCCAATAGCTGGAATCTAAGCCGGAGAGTGGGCTGGCTTGTTGCAGGCTGATATAGTCCCACGGTTCATCCTCAATGCAATGTTTGACGGAGACTTTGTCCGCAGAGATGGTTTTTGTACCGCCTACAATCTTGCGATAGCTGTAAGCCGCCTCATTGTTGCTGATATTGTTCCAATGAAGTTCCAGCGAGCATCCGCCAATGTAGGCATGCCCTATTATCAGGCTGTCGCCGTTGGCTTGGGCAAGTTCATACAGATACTGCTCTGCTGCGTCTTCCGAGAAACTGTTGCCGATGGCGAGTATCCTGATAACATCTTTTCCTTGTATGCAAAGGCATCCGCAGGCAATAAACAGGGCGATTAAAAAGAATTTCGAAGAGATTTGTTTCATGATTGTATACGATTTACAGGGTTTATATAATGCTCAGGCGCCGCTCCGGCCGGTTGCAGGAGCTTTTGATGCGTTGAATATACTCAAATCTTTGGAATGGAGAAGAAGGCGGGGGTGAGCTGCATGGTAAGGCGGGGGTGAGCTGCATGGTCGGGCGGGGGTGAGCTGCATGGCATCACTTTTTGAACGGCACCGCATTCGGAATCATAAGCTGCCCGGCCTTCCATTCCTTCACAATCTTCCATGCTCTCTGCTGAACCTCTCTGACGAGCTGCGGCGGCCAGGGATCCCACATGGGCAGGCCAACGGGCGAGCGGCCGGTCATCACCGCATAATGCGTTGCCGCGTTGATCATTGTTCCTATGTGGTTCTGATGAATGTCCTCCTCCATATACATCCAGTCGATGCGCAAACCCTCAAGCTTTGGAGGATCGACCAGCAGGTCGTAGAACACCAGTCCGCATGGGGCAACAGCTATGCCGCTCGCGCTTTCAAAGGCTCTCATCTGCCCGACCAGCTTAAGGAGCCGGTCGCGATAAGCATGCAGATTGTTCCCGTTGAGCGTGGGATTGGTTGGCCAGGTCATGTGCACCATCATGCGGCTGCCGGCCTTGGAGATGGCCTCGGCGAACCTTAGCATCTGCTCGTCCGGCCCGCTTGTCACTACCACGAGCTTCTTCCCGCCGGTGGCTATCGCCTTCAGGACGCTGTCGTTGTACATCCTGCCGAGCCCCTGCCCCCAATGTATTATCGACTGCACATTAAGATGCAGGGGCGGGTTCATCAGTTGCGACATTCGGCTGAGATGATTGTCGAGCCCCCCTTCCGCGCCTATATAGCTGTTGCCTACGAAGAGGATGCTGTCGGCGTTTGCAACCAGCGGTGTCCATAGCGGCTCGGCGTATTTGTCGGGGATAGGCTTCAGCTTGATGATGTCATCCTCCCATTCCCGGCAGATGTTCCACACGCGCTCTTGCAGCGCCCGCACAAGCTCGGCCGGGAAAGGATCCCGGGAGGGCAGGCCCACGGGCGACTGTCGGTTGGCGGCTGCGTATATAGCGGCCACGTTGACCAAGCTGCCGAGGTCGTTCTGCACCGAAGCGCCGGGCGTAAAGAGATAATCTTCGCGCAGCGCCCAGAAGGGAACAGGGTCTACAATAAGATCGTAGTATATCAAACCGACAGGGGCGACCCTGATGCCGTGCTCGCGCTCCAAAGCTTTAAGCCGGCGGGCCTCCTCAAGAGTTCGCTCTCTGAATCCCCGCATGCCTCCGCTGTCGGCAACGGGATTTTTTGCCCATGCCTGGAAGAATATCAGCTTGCGCTTATGTACCTCCGCAAGGCCGGCGAAGCGTAGCATGGCATCGCTGTCGCCGCTTGTAATCACTAATAGGCTGTCGGTGCCGGTCTGAATGCGACGCAGTAGGCTGTCGGTGAACATATCGACTAGCGACGGCTTGTCGTACATGCTGATCCATGCGGCTTCAATCCGTATCGGATCGCTTGCCAGGGCTAAGCTCCGGCGTATATGATTGTGCAGTCCTCCCTCCGAGCCGACGTTTTCGTTGCCTACGAACAGTATTTTCGTCCCTTCGGTAATCAGCGGAGGCGAATGGCGTTGCGACAGTGCGGCGGCCGGTATCAGTGCGACGGCAATGAGCGCGGCGGCTCGGATAAAAGCAAGGGCTTTGAGTGTATACATTATATATATATGTATATATAAGCCTCAGTATCCTGAGTTCTGATTCAGGTTGGGGTTGTCGGTGATTTCGCGCGACGGCAGGGGGAAGTTGACGTTGTCGTCGGTGAATTTAAATCCCTTGTCGAGCGAGCCGAAGTCGTAGGTTTTGAGGTCTATTTCGCCGGCTATGTGCCTACGTCGCAAGTCCCACCAGCGGTGGCCTTCTTCAAAGGCAAGCTCGAGGCGTCTCTCGTTGAAGATCCATTCGAGCACGGTTGCGGCATTGGTTTCCGAGTCGTTCAGGTCGGCCGGCTCGGTTGCCGGCGATTCGCCTTCGGCCGAGTTGCGTGCGCGCTCGCGTATGCTGTTGACGAGGGCGATAGCCTCCCGGAGGTTGCCTCCGGAGCGCACGATAGCTTCGGCCTTGAGCAGAAGAACGTCGGCAAGTCGAAGGATTCGCGGATTGTTGATGCTAACGCCGTTTCCTCCCCTTGCGTATGCAGTGTTTCTAACGTACTTCATCACGTTGATGAGCTTTCCTTCCTCCATGTTGATGTTGTAGGCTCTGCGCGGGTCGGCCTCGTTGTAGGCATTTTTGATTTGCGGAGTAGCGGTGTAGTGCGAATTGCCGATCCAGTTCGGATCCTGGCTGAACATTCCTACCCATGCCCCAATCTCTCCTATCACTCCGAAGGCATCGTTGCCGCCGGCTCCTCCGACAAAGGGATTGGCATTAGTAACCGAATTGTTTGCCTGATACTCAAAGAGCGATTCCTCATTATTATTAAAGGCGACGTCGAAGTTGCGGCTGTATTTTGCGGTAAGCGAAGCTCCTTTGATTGCGTTGAAGGCGGCGATGGCAGCTCCGAAGTCGGCATTGTTCTTTGCTACCGTTCCGCGGAACACAAGACATTTGCCCCGCAGTCCCAGAGCCGCATTGCGCGTCACTCGGCCCTTAAACTCCGCCGGCCAGCTTTCGGGCAGCAGTGTGGCAGCCTCATCAAGGTCGGCGATAGCCTGGTCGAGCAGTTGCGTTCCCGTCGAGTTGGGCGCATAAGCCTTGTCGAGGTCGGTTATGCGCTCGCTGATCAAGGGCGCGGTGCCGTAAACGTTCCAGAGGCAGAAGTTCATGTAGGAGCGGAGGAAGAGCGCCTCTCCCTTGTGATATGCACGTTCTTCGGGCTTAAGCTTATAGGCAGTGCTTCCGTTCTCCTCAATCTTTTGCAGCACCGTGTTGGCGCGTGCGATAAGCTGGTAGGCGAACTGATAGTAAAGGGATAGCTGCCCGTTAGAGCCGTTCAGAGCCGAGAAGTTTTCGGTTGCATACGAGCCGGGCGTGGTGAGGTCGTCGCTCGGCAGCAGCACAACGGGGAAAACGTTATTGTTCTGTCCTCCCCGGAAAGCATAGAAGAAGGAAACCTTCTGGTATATACCGAACACGGCTTGCTGCATTTGCTTTTCATTTTGGAAAAACCCGACTTCCGTGTCGCCGATAGGGTCGAGATTGATGGTACTTTCGCTGCAGGATATGATTACCTGAGTTAATAGCATCGCAATGAATATGGCAAATATGTTTCGTTTCATACTGTTACGTGTTTGATGTTAAAAAGAGAAGTTAGCTCCTAAGGAAAAGACCGTAGGGGTGGTGATGTTTTCAGGGTCGAGGTCGTCGTAGGGAGTGATTACGAAGAGGTTCGTTCCTGAAAGGAAGCATCTGAGGTCGGCAATCCCGGCCTTGCGGAGGATGTCGGCCTTTATGCTGTACCCGATCTGGAAGTTCTGGAAGCGCAGGAATCCCGCATCCTGTATAAATCGCGAGGAGAGTCGGTTGTTGCCCGACGGATCGCTCTGAATGGCTCTGGGAATGGTGTTCGACGGGTTTGAAGGCGTCCATCGGTCGCGGTATTTGGCCAGGAAAACCTGTCCGCCGCCGTCGATAGACGAGAGGCCTATGCCGTTAGCCCTCTGAACGTCGCCCACTCCGCGGAAGCCGAGCGACAGGTCGAAGCTGCGCCAGCTTGCTCCGAAGCTAAAGCCGTAGTAGTATCCCGGAATGGTTTTGCCGAGGTAGGTCTTATCGTAATCGTCAATCTTGCCGTCGGGCTCATAGTGCTTGAGTGCGCCTTCGGGATCGTCGGCGGTAGGAGCGCCGTAGAGGTCGACGTACCTGACGTCGCCCGGAGCCTTTTGCGTTGAGCGGCCAACGTCGTTTATCGTAGCCACGTACTCGTCCGTTTCGGCCTGCGTCTGGAAGATGCCGTCGGTTTTGAAGCCGTAGATGTAGTTCATGGAGTATCCGCTCTCGATGCGCAGATCGCCGCCCGACGGCTGGTTGCGGTAGAGGTCGCTCACTCGGTTGCGGACGGTGGTGAGGTTGGCCGAAGCCGTTATCTCGACCTGGCCTATGCGGTCGTTATACTCAGCCTGGAACTCCACTCCGCGGTTGGTCACCTTAGCAAGATTAACGACGGGCGAGTTCAGGGCTCCTATGGTCCATGGAATAACTATGGCCTGGAGGATTCCGTTGGTCTGCCGGCTGTAATACTCAGCCGAGAAGTTGAGCCTGTTGTTGAGCGCCACCATATCGAATCCGGCGGAGAAGGTCGTAACCGTTTCCCAGCTCATGTCCTTCACCGGAAAGTCGCCGAGAGCGGCGGCCGGATAGATAGTACCGTCGCCAACTATCTCCCCGCTTGTTCCGAAGGCAGCCTTAGGATTGAGGTTAACCATTGACAGGAAAGCATAGTCGCGCGTTTCCTGGTTGCCGGTTTGTCCCCATCCTCCGCGCAGCTTCAGGTCGTCGAGCCAGGCAACGTTCTTGAGGAAAGACTCCGAAGATATTCGCCATGCTCCGGCAAAGGAGGGGAAGATGCCCCACTTGTATCCCGGGCCGAATTTGGATGTTCCGTCGCGACGGACGGTTGCGTCGACGTAATACTTCTGCGCATAGTTGTAGCTGAGGCGGCCCATGTAGCCAATAAGTCCGGAGCCGTATCGGTTGTACATTAAAGTCTTGTCGCCCGAACTCCATCCTTCGTTGATATACCTCTGGTCCCAGCTTGTAATAGGCGAGTTCTGCCCGATTCCCTGCTGGTTGATACTCCATTTCACGTCTTGCGACATGGCGTTCAGCACGAGGTCGACGGAGTTTTTCCCGAACTTGTTGACGTATGAAACCGTCAGCTCCTTCACTATGTTGGTGTTTGTAAGAGTTCGGAGTTCGAACGGATTCCCACGAGAGGAATAGTCTTGCGTCACAATCTCGTATTGGGCTTTAGTAGCTTCCCAATACCAGTCCCTTTTGTTTGTGTAGTGGTCGAAGCTGAACGTCCCTTTTATTTTCAGTCCCTTAAAGGGCGAGACCTCGGCATAGAACGAGCCCATGTTCCTCATCACTTCCCGCTTTGTAATATCATACCGGTCGAAGCCGAGGAGGTTCTGTATCGTAGCTTTGCCGTATCCGTACGACTGGAAAGTGCCGTCGACCATCCGTCCCGGCACGGCAAGTCCGTCGGGCCTCGTTGCATCGTAGAGCGGTTGCCAGGGCATCATGCGCGACACGCTGGTGAAGTCGGGGGTAACGCGGTCGTCTACCTCCGAGTAAACCAGCCGGAAGGATTCGCCTACCTTCAGCCATGAGGTGAAGTTGTGGTCGGAATTGAAGAAGAAGGAATAGCGGTCGAGCACATCTTTATATAGCACATCGTTCTGCGAGGTATATCCGGCTCCGACGGCATAGTTGGAAAGCTTGCCTCCTCCGGTAACGCTCACGTTGTAGTCCTGTATGGCAGCGTTCCTGACTAAGGCTGCATCTAACCAGTCGCCTGAGTAATCGGGGCTATTGCCCATGTAGTTTGCCGAGCTTTTGTCGAAGAGCGTGTACCACCATTCCTTGTTGTAGGCCGTATTGGCATTGATGGCTTCGAGGCTCATGTCGATGTATTCCTGCATGCCGACGAGGTCGTATCGCTTGAAGAGGTTCTGCACGCCGTAGTTAAGCGACAGGTTAACCTTCGGCTTTCCTTCCGAGCCGCGCTTTGTAGTTATCAGGATAACTCCGTTAGAGGCCCTTACTCCGTAGATTGCGGTTGCGGAAGCGTCTTTGAGAACGGAGATAGCTTCGATGTCGTTGGCATTAATCATGCTCAGCACGTTGATGGGCGATCTGACGTCTTGCGAAGCCGCATCTCCTGCGCTCGCAAAGCCTTCGGTGAGCGGAATGCCGTCTATGACGTACAGAGGGTCGTTAAATCCCAGCGTGCTGACTCCCCGGATGCGTATAGTAGGTCGGGCCATAGGGCTGCTGCCCGGATTGCTTACCATCACTCCGGCCATCTTGCCCTGCATGGCAAATTGAGGCGACATGCTCACGTGCTTGCTTATCTCGTCGGAGCCTATCTGCGCAACCGCTCCCGTCAGGTCTTTCTTCACGCGGGTGCCGTATCCTATGACCAGCACTTCGTCGAGCGACTTTGTGTCTTCGCGCAGGCTCACGTTGATGACATTGCGTTCGCGCACCTGAATCTCCTGCGAGATGTAGCCTATGTAGGAAACGACCAGCACGGCTCCCGGTCGAACAACCAGCGAGAAGCGTCCGGCAATATCGGTAACAGCTCCGTTCGGCGTTCCCTTTTCAAGAACATTGGCTCCTATGACAGGCTCGCCGGCGATGTCGGTAACGATGCCGCTGACGGCTTTGCCCGGCTCTTGCTGAGGCGCGCCGGCGTTCCGGGAGATGTAGACCTGACGCTCGTCTATGGTGTACGTACTTTCTGTTTGCCCGAGCAGGCTGTCGAGAATCTTGTGTATTGTCTGATCCTTCACCGAAATGCTCACCATGCGGCTCTCGTCTATGGCTCCGGCGTAGTAGAAGAATACGAATTCGCTTTTGCTCTCTATTTCGTCGAAAGCCTCGCGTATTGTTTTATTGCTTATTTCCAGCGAGAGCAGGGTTTGCTGCGAGTAGGTTGTACCTGCGCTTGCAATGCTCATGCCCGCAATCAGGAAGACGATGGCCAGCTTCATAATCCTTTTAAATTTTCTGAAAACTGCATATTGTATGCCTGGAATAAAATTGTGATTCATAAATTTGTTATTGTTTTAATATCTATATAAGAACAAACTCTCTGGGGCCGGGATGTATCTCACACATCCCGGCTCTTCTTTTGGGAACTTCTAATAATTGCTTTTTCTGTCTTATAGTTCGGTCGGCAAAATGCTCATGTACTAAAGTACACTCCGCTTTTGCCTCCGTCGCAAGCCTTGAAAAATCTAATTATTAGAAGTTCCCAAACCGGAAGCTCTACTAATTGCTTTTTCTGTCTTATAGTTCGGTCGGCAAAATGCTCATGTACTAAAGTACACTCCGCTTTTGCCTCCGTCGCAAGCCTTGAAAAATCTAATTATTAGAAGTTCCCCGTTTTATAGCACTTAGGTTTTCATAGGCATAGTGTTTAAGGGTTTATATAATAAATAATGTAAGCGCCATTTTCCTGTTTGCACTTTACAGGCGCAGTTTTTGAGAAACCGTTCAGCACCCTCTCCGGATCATTTTTCATATCGAGTTTGCCGGTAAACAGCAGTTCGCCGGCTTTGGGCTCGCAGCTGACGGCAATGCCATAGTAGTGTGACAAGCGGTTCAGTATGCGCGCAAGCTTCTCGTTGCTGTAAATATATATGCCATCTCTCCATGAAATATATTTCTCAACGTTAACGGTGTTAAGGCTCGCCGCTCCTCCCGACAATGAGAGCATCTGGCTTGGCGACAATAGCGTCGCCGTACTGCCGGTTTGTACCGATACCGCGCCTGCAACCAGAACCACCCATTGCACCTCCTCGTCGGTATATGCAGCAACGTTGAAGGTCGTTCCGGTTGCCGTAACTTCCATCATTCCGGTTTTGACCACGAACGGACGGTTCTTGTCGGAGTTAACCTCCACGTAGGCCTCTCCCTCAAGGTACACCTCCCGGGCTGAGGTCTTGAACACCGGCGGGTAGACAAGTCGCGACGAGGCGTTCAGCCATATTCGTGTGCCGTCCGACAGCTCAAGGAAGCTATGCCTGCCCGCCGGGACTATCACCTGATTGTATCCCGTTTCCTTGGAGGATTCGCTCTGTTCGCCGGCCGGCACTATGGTTTGCGAATTAATTTCGGCAACGCCCTGATCGTTGTACAGTATGCGCGCCGTTTTCTCTTTGAGCGCAATGCAATTATTGTCGGCAAACACTATCCGTATGTCCTCGCTGGCTGTCGGAGGCAGCGGCACCTCCGTTATCTTCGGCGGCATCAGCATCGCTTCCCGATCGCTGTCCGACGGCTGTAAGCGTATGAACACAAGCCCTGCGGCCACAGCCACGCATGCGGCGGCCACCGATGTAGCCACGAATATACTCCTCCAGCGCGCCGCTCTGCTCATCCGAATCTTTTTCTGCACTCCGGCCCACATGCCGGACAGTTCGTCGTCGGTCGGATTGCGCGGAGCATTGCCGAACTTGGATACGCAGAACATAGCCAGTCTGAAATCCTTTTCCGACATCTTTCCCGCGCCGATGAGCTGCCTCCACTTCGCCTCGCCTTCAGGCTCCGGGCGATTCGCGAAGGCGATGAAATCCTCGTCCTCCAGCAGGTCGGTCAATGTATATGTCTTCTTATTTTCCATGCCATACTTATTGAATACGTTAAAAGGACAAGCCTTCTTCCGGTTTGTACTCACATCGCCGCCATTATTTTTCATTGGCGGCCGCGTCCCTTATCTTCCCTATTGTGCGGTGCAACAGATTTCTTACCGACTGATAATTCATCTGCATCATTCCGCAAATCTCTTCATACGAGAGCTCCTCAATGAAGCGATAATATAAAACCTCCCTTTGCCGCGGAGTGATAATTTCCATCATACGTTCAATCCGCTTTTTCCCGGCAAGAATCTCCTCCGATTCAATCATCTTTGACTCGGCCGAGAACTCGGTGTCGAAAACAGGCTCTATCGTGTCTATATTGTAGTGGTGCATTTCCTTCTTGAACAGATTGAACAGAGTGTTTTTCATAGAAATCAGCATGTAGACCTTAACGTTTTCCACTTCGCCGAGTTTTTTCCGTCCCACATAGAGCTTGGCGAACAAATCCTGCACGCAGTCTTTCACCATTTCAGTGTCGTCGGTAAAGTGCAGGCCGTAGTCGTACAGTTTGCCGGCATAGGCGGAGTAGAGCGAAGCAAAAGCCGCATCGCTTCCCATCCTGAACTCGTTCCAAAGTTTAGGGTGCTGTGATTCCACAGGTTTTGTCATAATATATGTGACAGGTACAAAGAATGTTTATTAAGAGACAACGCAGCCCGGATTTTGTACTCATGCCGAATCAAAGCCATCGTCTGTTGCCTTCTTGCCTCGCTCGGCTTTTTTCCGGAGGGCGGAGTGCGCAAAAAGTAATTCCCTCTCGAAAATAGAGGGTGTGCAACAAGAAATTTTCGCCTGCCGAAACAGGAGGCCCGTAATGTGTCAAAAGCCCTTCACGCTCGAACAATGGGTCATTCCCGCCTTCGCGGGAATGACCCATTTCGGCAGGCGGGAATGACCTCATTTCGGCAGGCGCCTGACGGTTGTTATCGGTTCCTGAGTATGAGTGTTGAGGGGAGCAGCGACAGAGCCGGGTCGGGCAGCTCCGAGAGCGCAGTCCAGGTAGCGTAGCTTATCATCACAAAGTTATATCCTTCGAAAAGAGGCTTTGAAACGGATGCATGATAAGCCGAATGTACCGCGGGCGGCATGCGTTCGGCGGCAAGAGGCAAACATTCCCGCCATTCGTCGGCCGTAAGCGGTGCGATGCCGGCCAGAGTGAGGGCGCACTGTGTTGATTTCAGGATGGTTTGTGCATACTCCGTCAGGAACAGATCCTCCTTCGAGGCTATGAGCAGGAGGATGTTTGTCGCTTTGATGAACTTGTGGTTGATGAAGATGCCTACCGGGCAGTTTACATTCTCGCAAAAGAAGTCGGTTTTATCCTGAAGCAGTCCGCCGGGATAGAAAATGGATTCGGAGGTTGTGCGCCATTTCAGGAAGCCGCTCCGTTGCCTGACGGCTTTTTTGTCTTCCGGATGCTCCGTGAGGCTTACGCCGGCGCCCACAAGCAGGAAGTCGAACTTTTCATCGTTCGCAATATTGACAATATCCTGCTTGGCGTCGTTACTCACGGCGTAGCGCGTTGCGACAGGGATTCCGAGTTTTTGCGCTCCGTAAACCAGCGGCCCGAAGCTTGTGTTCTCAAAGACATTGGCCTCAAGCGGATTCACATCCACCCCAACGGTGAGATGCAGGGCCGTAACCTTCAGTTTTTCCCCCCCGCCCGAGAACAGCATGTGCGCCAAATCGAGCAGCACCTGTCCGCTCTCAACCTTCCCGAGCGAGAGCAGCAGTCGGAAAGCGCTGTCGGTTTGCACCGCGAGCTTTTCCTTTTGCAAGCTATCCTGCTTCCTGAAGCAGAACTTTATCAGCGCCATTAGAGGCCCCGTCATGAAGGTTGTGACAAGCGTCATGATTACAAGCATCACGAATATGGGCGGCGGGAGGATCTGCATCTCATAGCCTATGGTCAGCACAATCAGTTCCATCAGTCCGCGAGTATTCATCAGCGCCCCTATGTAAAGGCTGTTGCGCACGTTTTCGCCGGCAATCCGCGCGGCCACATACGTTCCTCCTACTTTCCCCGCGATAGCCCCCGCGATTATAATGCCGCACATAACCCACATTTCCGGCCTGTTAAGCAAGGCAATCTCGGTGCGCAATCCGGTAGACACAAAGAAGAGCGGGAGGAAGAGCGACAGCGCCACATCCTCCACCTTGTCCGTCATTATGCGCCTGAACTTTAAGTGTTCCGGCATCACCACTCCCGCAATGAAGGCGCCGAACAGGGAATGAAGGCCCAGTATCTGCGTCAGGTAGGCAGAGCAAGTAAGTATCAGGAACATCAGCGCCACCATCCACTTGTCCATCACCTCCTCGTCGTTGTAGTACTTACCGATTTTCCTGAGGAACTTCCTGATCGGGAAGAACATTATCAGCAGATAGACGCATGCGAATGCTATTGTGAACACTGCGCTCGCCACGCTGCCGGCCTGGGCAACCGCCACCACCAAAGCCAGCATGCACCAGGCCGTGAGGTCGCCGTTGGCCGCGCAGGCAAGGGTCAGCATGCCGAGATGCGACTTTGTGAGCTTTTTCTCCTGAATGATACGGGCCAGAACCGGGAAGGCCGTGATGCTCATCGAAACGCCTATGAAGAGGGCAAAGGGCAGGAAAGGAGTGCCGGCTCCGGCATATTTATCGTATGCGAAGTATGCAATAATCGCGCCTGTAATAAACGGAACTATTGTGCTCGTATGGCTTATCAGGATGGTAGTCTTAATCTTTTTCCTCACCTCGCTTATGTCTAATTCCATCCCTATGGCAAACATAAACAGCATCAGGCCGAAGGCGCTTATCATATTTATATTGTCGAGCGTCTCCTCTTTGAACAGAAACTGCGAAAACTCAGGCGCAAGGCTGCCGAGAATTGAAGGGCCAAGCACAATTCCTGCAAGGATTTCGCCTATAACGCTTGGCTGCCCCAGCTTAAGGAAGAGCCAGCCGAAGATTCTGCAAGCAATCAAAATGACAATTATTTGCAGCAGCAGCAGGCCTATGGTCGACTCCATTTCAAGCTTCAGGTGAGTGAGAAATGCATCAAAGCCGCCGGAGGGAGTCATGCTGTACTGCACCCATCGGGTTGCGGCATGCCCCTTGCCCGTAGCCGACAATTCGCCCCTGAAATGAACGATCAGCGACAGCACCGCGACCAGCAGGAGGACGACTATTGCGTAGAATTTAATGCTTCCGGAAGGCTTTCTCATCTTTTATATATTTAAGCTTTGGCGTAAAGATAGTTAATCCGCGGGAGAGATCCAACACATCGCTCTGTTGCCCTGGCCGGCCGCCCCCTAAATGCAGGCATTGTTCATTTGCAGCCTATGGAATTATGCCGTTACAGGCCCGGCACTGCTCCTAAAAAAGTATAGTCACCCTCCTGCAAAGCTTTGTTGGTGTAGATAAAAAAAATCGGTGGCGCCGACAGATGTCATTGGCCCGCGAAAAATTTGCTGCGGCAATCAAGCCGTGTGATTCTGTCGCCGCAGCTCCGTCGCGCCATCCAAACGTGTAGATATGCCAAAACCTCCTCCGTCGCGTCATTTAAACGTGTAGATGTCGAGAAACCTCCTCCGTCGCGCCATCCAAACGTGTGGATATGCCGAAACCTCCTCCGTCGCGCCATTTAAATGTGTGGATATGCCGAAACCTCCTCCGTCGCGTAATTTAAACGTGTGGATATGCCGAAACCTCCTCCGTCGCGTAATTTAAATGTGTGGATATAAAGAAACCTCCTCCGTCGCGTAATTTAAATGTGTGGATATAAAGAAACCTCCTCCGTCGCGTAATTTAAATGTGTAGATATGCCGAAACCTCCTCCGTCGCGTAATTTAAATGTGTGGATATAAAGAAACCTCCTCCGTCGCGGCATTTAAATGTGTGGATGTCGAGAAACCTCCTCCGTCGCGTAATTTAAACGTGTGGATATAAAGAAACCTCCTCCGTCGCGAAAATAAAACGTTTCATTGTCTCGCCGTTTGAACGTCGCGAAAACAAAAGATTTCATTATCGTGCGGTTTGAACGTCGCGCCATTTAAACGTTTCATTATCGTGCGGTTTGAGCGCCGCGAAAATAAAAGGTTTCATTATCTCGCCGTTTGAACGTCGCGAAACTGAAAGGTTTCATTGTCTCGCCGTTTGAACGTCGCGAAACCGAATCGTTTCATTATCTCGCCGACGCATTGCCGGGCAACTGAAATTGTTTTGGCAGGCCGGGAATGTTTTTGGGCGGAATTAAAAGGTTGCGGTTGGGCGGAAACAGCTTCCTCCGGGGGATGCAGCCTTGTATTATCTCCGCCGGAAAAAAAAGGTTTTTAAACAGAGCCTGAAGCGGCCTGCGGCAATGATGCTGCGACCAAGCCGGCTTTGCGCCCCCGTCGGCAGCTTAGCTGCGCCTTTCTTTTTTGTTATATTTGCGATATGAAGACAAATTCGATGCACATATATTTCAGGATTACAGTAGTATTTATTGCGCTGTGGATGCCGCTTGTGGCTTCGGCCGGCCGGCTCCGGGGCAAGGACAGGGTTTATGTTTTGCCGGAGGACAAGGCTGTGTTCGGCAACTATCTGGCAGCCATGCAGGGAAAAGAGGCTTTGCCGTTCGACTCCGTCATCATGCACACGGCCCGCTTTTTCATTGGTACGCCCTACGTGGGAGGCACTCTGGAGATTGAGCCGGAGGGGCTTGCCGTTAATCTGCGCGAGCTCGACTGCTTTACCTTCGTCGAAACCGTCATCTCATTGTCGCGCATGTTTGCCTCCGGCGATAAAAGCTGGGAGCGTTTCTGCGATGAGCTGCGCACTTTGCGCTACCGCAACGGACGGGTCAGGGCCTACCTCGACCGCCTGCACTACACCTCCGACTGGATGTTCGAGAACGAACGCCGGGGAGCTGTCCGCCTGCTGGATGCCGAGAGCGCCGGGGCGCGACCCTACCGCTTCGATCTCAGCTTCATGTCGACGCATACCGGAAGTTATAAACAGCTCGGGGCCGACTCGGCGCAGATTCGTAAGTTGCAGCGCATAGAGCGAAGCATCAGCCGCCGGAAATCCTATGCATATATACCCGAAGCCGAGATAGATTCCTTGTCGCCAAGGCTTAAAGACGGCGATGTGGTCGGATTTCTGACGACGGTAAAAGGGCTCGACATTTCTCACGTAGGAATAGTGAGCCGAGCCGCCGACGGCAGCCTTGCTTTTATTCATGCATCACAAACGGCCGCGAAGGTGATTCTGAATCCCGAAACTATATATCAATATGTGGCGCAACGCAAGAGTTGCAACGGAGTGATACTTGTCCGGCCTTTATCGCCGGAGCTTCTCAGCGCAAAGCGAAGGCAAAGCGCAGGCCAAGCGTACGGTAGCTCAGCCTGGAGAAACTTGCAAACAAGGCTATATCGAAAATATGATTCCCTATCCCGTATCCTGCTTCGGAATAAATAGGTAGGGCCGGCGTATGAAGCTGGCTGAAATACAGTCGCTCGACGAATACAAACCGCGAGGCTTTTTTGCTCAGCAGCGAAAGCAGCAGAAACGGACTTTCATACATCAAATGTGCTTGAATATAGCGGTCGGATGCGTAAAACCATTCCCGTTCCAGAAGATTGAATACTCCCCCGATTTGATCGTGCCAGGTGTGCGGGAAATTGCTGCGCGTAAAATACCGGAAATCGGCAAAGTATGAAGATTGTTTGGACGAATACATGCCGGCGCTCACATGATAGTTGATTTTCTGGAGCATGCCTACGGGAATGCTCTGGTGCACATCCGCCTCTATCCGCTCGTAATTACCTCTGCTGTTACCAACGCCCGGAAAAGCCTTGGCAAATTCTATGGAGAAGGTCGGGTAGCTTGAGTACAGATAGGTCTTTCTGCGTTTGTCGAATCTGTAATAGCTGTGCGGAGTGAACGAAAAGCCCAGGGTTACTTTGAAGTCGTTGTAGTCTTTGTTGATGATTTGCATCACGGCGTCGCCCACGCCCACGTCGAAGCGTCGCTTAACAGGGGTGCGATATTCGTAAACGGCTTCGGTCAGCAGCCGGAAGCCGTTGAACAGCTCTATGTGATGCTTCACTTCGCCGTAGTACCTGTGGAAGTATTGCAGCTTCACGTCTTCCAGCAGCGACGAATCGGCAATCTGGTTTGCAATATCCTTCATCATTCCGGTAGAGTAACTCTGGTTGCTGTTGCCGGCCGACAGGGTTATTGCTCCCATCCTTTCGGGTAGATATTCCAGTATGCCCACTCCGCGCAGGAAAACTTCCTTTCGGCTGGTAGCAAAGCCGGCGTCGGGAATGAAGGTCAGCATCTTCTGGTTGGGATATTCCTTCCGTATCCTTAGCCTTTGCCGGAACATAATCCCGTTTGTGCGCGAGTATCCAAGCTGCGAGGGGTTGAGTATGCCGTAGTATCGTATGTAGGTATTTTTGTAATCGGCATTAATATCGCTGACGATCAGCTCGGCGAACTTAAGGTAGCGATTGCCGTGGACGGTGTCGGGCGGGGCCTGTGCGCGCTCGGCTTCGCTTCTCTCGGCGGCTTCGTACAGGGCGGCTTCCTCGGAGCTGAGCGGCTCGCTGCGCACCTTCTCCCAGAAGGCGGGGTCGCGGATGATGGGCACCGCCTCGGCCGCAGTTGCATAATACTGCGTCAGATCATAGGATTCCGACTGTGGAGTATTCAGATACAGCTGATCCCATCCGCGCAGCACCGACTTGTATGTGTACTTGGAAAAGTATGAGCTGTACACAACATTGCCCAGCGTTGAATACTTTAGCGACAATGTGGCCGTTGAAGGCAGGTTGAAGTATTCAAAATCGTCGCCGAAGCTCATCTCCAGGTCGAAGTCCGAGAAATCGTAATGCCCCTTCAGATTAATCCGGGCGATTGTCCAGCTGCTGTCGGCCACGTGCATAGTTCCGCTTACGAGCTTAGGGCTCGCATGCTTTGGGATAAAGTCGACTATAAAGGTGCGCTGTCCGTTGCTTCCTTCCATAACGCTGTCCACGCGGTATTCGTAGTATTTAAAAGCCTGCTGCGTAACCGGCATCAGTATGGCATTGTCGAAAGCCGTTGGGGCGTAGATGTTGAGGTTGAGGAAGCTGATGATCTCCCGCTGCTTTTGCCGGTTCGGTATGCTGCTTCCGTTGACGGCCCGGTAGTCGTGATAGAAGGCGTTCGGCGCTTCGAAGCGGGAGAGGCTGAGCATCTCGAACACCATGTCGCCCTCCCTTCTGTTGACGGGGAAGAGGTTGTGGGCGAACCGAATCAGATAGTTCCTTTTGGCAATCTTCATCCGCCCCTTGATATAAACTTCGGCCTCGTAGCTTTTCAGTATGTTGCGATACTTCACCCCGTTTACGGCCACAAGATGCATGATCGAATCCGCTTGGCCCGGGCTCGGCTTGCTTTTGCTCCAGATGCGCTCCGGAAGCAACAGCGCTATCAGCAATATGACCGTGAGGGTTCTCAACTCAGGATGTGCTTACACAGGCAAAGGGCTTCACTTGCCCTCGCCCGTAACTCCCTTAGTCCGCCAGGTATAATAGCCTGCGACGGCCAGTATCACATAGCAGAAGTATACAATCATGGTGGGATAAAGCTCGGCGCTGTAATAGAGGTACACTGCAATACTGTCGGCAACGATCCACAGCAGCCAGTGCTCTATAATGCGGTGCGCCAGCATCCAGGTTGCAACGAAGCCGGCGGCTGTGGTGAAGGCGTCGCCGGCCGGAAACTGCGAGTCGGTATGCCTGCTGAGCACATAATAGGCTCCCAGAGTCGTCAGCACAATGATGAGGCCGAGCAGGGCGGCCGGCTTGGCGCCGAGATGCCTGTACTCAATCGTCCCGGCCTGCTTCGGAGCATTGCGATACCGCCACATCCAGAAGCCGTACACACTTGCAACAACGTAGTACATCTGCAGGCTCATGTTGGCATAAAAGGCTCCGGCAAAGAATATCCAGACGTAGAATAATGCACTCGCAAAGCCTACGATCCACATCCAGGGGTGCTGCTTCACCTGGAGCCCAACGTAAAACAGAGCTATCGTCGCTCCTATTATTTCAATTATATCCATATTGTTCATTAATAATACAGGCGTATTTCGCCTCGAAAGCAAACCGAATCACAAAAAAAATCCCACCCCGAAAAAACATTCCGACCGGCTCACGGCCCGAACATTCTCCCCGGGTGGGATATTAAAGCTCCGACTTATGTCTCAAGGTTATAAGGAGGTTCTAATAATTAGATTTTTCAAGGCTTGCGACTGAGGCAAATGCGTAGTGTACTTTAGTACATGAGCATTTTGCCGATGGAGCATAAGGAAGAAAAATCAATTATTCGAAGTTCCTACAACTTGTTCGCTGAGCCGAGCACGCTCTCAATCTTGTGCTTGTACAGCTTCTTGGCATTGTCGCGAGCCGGGCCCAGATACTTGCGCGGGTCGAACTCGGCGGGCTTCTGTGCAAAGACTTCGCGCACGGCGGCCGTCATTGCAAGGCGGCTGTCGGAGTCGATATTAATCTTGCACACGGCCGACGTTGCCGCCCGGCGCAGTTGTTCCTCCGGAATACCTATGGCATCCTTAAGCGCTCCGCCGTATTTGTTGATGGTCGCAACCTCTTCCTGAGGCACCGACGAGGCTCCGTGCAGCACTATGGGGAAGCCCGGAATGCGGCGCTCTATCTCTTCGAGTATATCGAAGCGCAGCGGAGGAGGCACCAGGTTCCCCTTCTCGTCGCGAGTGCATTGCGCCGGGGTGAACTTGTTGGCGCCATGCGATGTGCCTATCGAAATGGCCAGCGAGTCGCAACCCGTTTTCGTAACGAAGTCCACAACGTCGTCGGGCTCCGTGTAGGTGTGATGCTCGGAGCTTACCTCATCCTCCACGCCGGCCAGAACGCCCAGCTCGGCCTCAACGCTTACTCCGAACTTGTGCGCATATTCAACAACCTTCTGCGTCAGCGCCACGTTCTCATCATAGGTCAGATGCGAGCCGTCTATCATAACCGACGAGAAGCCCGTATCTACGCAGCTCTTGCAGAGCTCAAAGGTATCGCCGTGATCAAGGTGAAGCACTATCTGGGGAGCCTCGCAGCCAAGTTCCTTGGCGTATGCAACGGCGCCTTCGGCCAGATACCGCAGCAGCGTTTGGTTGGCATACTTGCGTGCGCCGCTCGATACCTGAAGGATAACGGGCGAGTTGGTTTCCGCAGCTGCCTGAATGATGGCTTGGAGTTGTTCGAGATTGTTGAAGTTGAATGCCGGGATTGCATATTTTCCGGCCATTGCTCTGGCAAACATTTCTGATGTATTTACCAATCCTAAGTCTTTGTAATTTACCATAATTGTTTTACGTGTTTCGTGAATAACTTTTTAAAGTCCACAAATATAAGAAATAAATTCTCCTTCGGGGCCGCAAAGCGTTCCGGCTTTCGGTATGGGAAGCTTTAACGGGCCGGTCAGTGCTGTTGCTCAACCAGAGTGGGAGGCTGCGAGAGCGTTCCGCCTACGTTGTACTGCTGGTTGTTGGGGAGCTCGCCTCGTCCTACGCCTTCCTGCATCAGCCGCTTGAGTTCGGGCAGATACTTGTGGTAAACGCCGCGCGGCTCAACTTTCTTGAGCTTACAAATGGATGCGGCCATACCTACAACCTCGCCCAGCATGCCGGTTGTGCGCATGAGGCGGGTGGTTCCGAGGGCCACGTGGGTGACGCTGATGTTGCGCCCGGCCATGAAAAGGTTGCCGACGTTGCGCGAGTAGAGGCAGCGATACGGGACGGGGTAGGGATAGATGGGCACGTGCTTGGCTATGGACTTGAACTCGGCTCCGGGGAAGTTGGCCGTGTTGGCCGGGTCGGGATAGTGCAGGTCGATAGTCCATGTGGTAGCTGCGGTTCCGTCTTCGTGTACAACGTTCTTGCGAAGATCATCCTCTTTAAGGATATAATCGCCCATGAGCCGACGCGACTCGCGCTTGCCCGAAACGTATGCCACCCAGCCGAGTTTCCGGTTGCGCCAGGGGTTGTTTTCCTTGTAACTGTTCTTGAGATAGCTCCAGTTGGAGTATACAACTAAGAGGCCATAGTCGCGGATGCGTTCGAAGTCCTTCACCTGGTCGAAGTTCATGCCCGTCTCCCATGTCCATTCCCCCATCGACACCTTCTCCACGCTTTGGTCGTTGAAGCCGACGCCATAGTTGAAGGTCGGGAAGGCGGTTGGCTTGCCGCTGTCCTCCGAGTACCATTGCACGGACGCTCCCATGGTCATGCTGTCGGCCTGTTCGGGCGCGGTAGCCTCGCCGAATTCATCGCGGCCCTCGCGTCCCATCCGATAGTCGGCCCCGGCAAGATAGCCTATGCTGCCGTCGCCCGTGCAATCGGCAAACAGAGGCGCTTCGAACCTCTGCTCTATCCCGCTTTCGATGTGCCTGGCTATGACGGCCGCTATGCGTTCGCCGTTCATGTCCACCGCGAAGGCGTGGTAGTTGGCAAAGAGGCTGATGTTAGCTTCGCCGGCTACGATAGCCTCCTTTTTATCGTCTTCGTAGAAGTCGGCCGGCTTGGCGTTGCCCTGTCGCAATGGGCCGAACTCTTTTTGCAGATTGCCGAGCGCCTTGTATGGGCCCACCTCTATTCGTCCGCCCAGGTGCACCCTCACTTCGGAGCTGTTGTTGCCTCCCAGGATAGGGCGATTGTTGAGCAGGGCCACCTTGCATCCGAGCCTTGCTGCGGACACAGCCGCACTGATTCCTGCAACTCCTCCGCCAACCACAACGAGGTCGAAGCTGCCTGCCGAAGCCGGAGCGTCGGGCATGCCCAGGGCTTTGCGCCTGAAGGCCTCAAGCTGCGGAACCGACGACGGAGGAACGTCGCCCTTAGTGGTGGTGAAATAGATAGCGTCGCATCTGCCGTTGAATCCGGTGAGGTCGTGCAGAGCGATTGTAGCCTGCCGGTTGCGCAAGGTTATGCTGCCGGCTTCCTGCCAAATCCAGGTCGAGCCCTGTGCTCCCAGCGTTGTGGGCAGAGTGCGACCGTTGACCGACAGGCGGAACTTGCCCGGGCCTTCGGCTTGCTTCCAGGGGGAAGTCCAGTTGAAGGTGCGCACGTAAACGTAGTAGGTTCCCGCTTCGGGGAACTCCACGGAGGTTGTAGCATTGGCAACCGGGTTTCCCATTCCGTGAGCCATAAGATAGGGCGAGCCCATCCTGTCCATGAATTGCTGGTCGACGACCCATCCGCCCTTGGCGGCGAAACTCTCGGCCTCGACAAAAAGACTTGTAGCCGTTGCCGCCCCTGTCAGGCAGCATAGCATAAACAAAAGAATACATCTTGTTCTCATAACGATACTTATATAATTATATGGTTCTTCATAATTCACAGCCTGCGCCGGCAGTTGCATGTGTGGCAAACCTACGTAAAAAAAACGGAAATCATAACGGAGCCCGTGATGCCTGCCGATACGCTACTGCCATGTACGCCCTTCTGCTTTTTGCACCGCTACTATAATCCGGCGTCCTGCGGCAGGCACATAAAAAAACCATTGCTGTCCGGTAAAAGCAAAAAGGTATCTCATCCCCTCATTACTCACTATGAAAATCGGTATTTGATGTTTTCGGTGATACTTCAAATAGAACGGCTCAACACGTTGATTTGCATGCGATCTTGCATCTGAGGATATGAAAAAAGCTTCCGGTTGGCCGATCCCCCAAAGTGGGAAGCTCCAACCAAATTCGGTTTGCCCATCCCCCAATGTGGAAAGCTTCAACCAAATTCGGTTTGCCCATCCCCCAAAGTGGAAAGCTTCAACCGAATTCGGTTTGCCAATCCCCCAAAGTGGGAAGCTTCAACCGAATTCGGTTTGCCCATCCCCCAAAGTGGAAAGCTCCAACCAAATTCGGTTTGCCCATCCCCCAAAGTGGAAAGCTCCAACCAAATTCGGTTTGCCCATCCCCCAAAGGGGGTTGTAAAGAAACCCTGTCGGAATTGTGAAAGACAGCCCTTGTTCCTTCGCCGGATTTATTTTACCGGATGGCAATGATAAAAAAACTCCCTCTATTCGCCGAAAGGGAATGAGAGGGAGCTGAGGCTACAAAAATTAAAAATCGGAATGTTACTGTTCTATTTGGTTATCGCCGCGGCTTTCTTGGCGAGCCTTCTCTTTTGTATTTCGTATGCTATCGGGGTGGCGACAAACAGCGTTGAGTATGTTCCTATAATCACTCCGAGCAGGATGGCGAAGGTAAAGCTGCGGATGGTGCTGCCTCCTAGCGCGAAGATGCACACCACAACAAGCAAGGTTGAGAACGAGGTGTTGAACGTTCGCGCGAGAGTGGAGTTAAGCGCATCGTTTATCACCTGGAACCTGTCGCGCTTGGGGTAGAGCCCTATCGTTTCGCGGATTCGGTCGAACACCACCACGGTGTCGTTAATAGAGTATCCGATGATGGTCAGCACCGCCGCTATGAACGTCTGATCCACCTCCATCGAGAAGGGCATTATCTTCCACAGCAGCGAGTACAGCGCTATGATGCAGAGCGTAACAATGATGACCGACACGAAGGTTCCCACCGAGAAGGCCACATCCCTGAAGCGTATCAGTATATACAGAGCCATGAAGATCATCGCTATGATAACCGCCAGATAAGCGCTGTTCTTTATATCGTCGGCCATGCTGGGCCCCACCTTCTGCGAGCTCACTATGTGATCCTTGAATTGTTCCGCCGTTATTCCGTCGGGGAGTAGCGGCCTGAGGCCTTCGAGCATCTTGCTTTCAATCTCGGCGTCTATGCTCGGTTCGTTTTCCAGGATGCGATAGTTGGTTGACACTCTCACCTGATTGGCCTTGCCGATGGTGATAACGCTAACCGATCCGCCTTCATATTGATCCTCCAGCAGACTGCGCACGTTCTCGGTGTTAACGTCCCGGTCGAACCGCAGCGTATAGTTGCGTCCGCCGGTGAAGTCTATACCTGAGTTAAGGCCCAGCGTGAAGAGCGATATGGCTCCGAGCACCACTATTACGACAGGAATCAGATAGCCCTTTTGCCGGTTGCCCAGGAAGTTAATCTTGGGGTCGGTGAGGAAATTCTTGGAGAGCTTTGTAACGAACGTCAGGTTCTTAATCATGTTCTTGGCAAGCAGCGCCTCGTACACTATGCGGGTGAGGAAGACGGCCGTGAGGAAGGATGCGCACAAGCCTATGATCAGCGTAGTGGCGAAGCCCCTGATAGGTCCCGTGCCGAAGTAGAAGAGCACAATACCGGTTATGATAGAGGTCAGGTTGGAGTCGAAGATAGCCGAGAACGCATTGCCGTATCCATCCGCAATGGCTCTTGCAAGCCCTTTCCCGGCTCGGAGCTCTTCCTTGCATCGTTCGTATATAAGCACGTTGGCGTCTATCGCCATGGCCAGCGTGAGCACCATGCCCGCTATGCCCGGCAACGTCAGAACCGCCTGGAACGATGCAAGCACTCCCATAGTAAAGAAGATGTTGACCACCAGAGCGCCGTTCGCTATCATTCCCGGTACCACCCCGTACACGATGCACATATAAATCATGAGCACCACTAAGGCCACGATGAAGGAGATGACGCCGGCGTTGATGGCCGCCTGTCCGAGCGACGGGCCCACCACATCCTCCTGCACTATATCAACCGAGGCGGCCATCTTGCCCGACTTGAGCACGTTCGCCAAGTCCTTCGCCTCCTCAGGCGTATACGAGCCGGTGATCTGCGAGCGTCCGCCGGGGATTTCGCCGAGCACGTTGGGAGCCGAGTAAACCATGTTGTCGAGCACAATGGCGATAGCCTTGTTCACGTTGTCCTTCGTGAGCCGTGCCCAGGCCTTAGCGCCTTCCGCGTTCATAGTCATGCTCACCTCCTGGCGGTTGCTGCTGCGTCCCAGCTGGTCTTGCGAGAAGTCCGCCGTAGCATCGGTAACAACATCTCCGCTCAGGGCAGGAGTGCCGTCGCGGTTGGTTTGCCTGATAGCATACAGTTCGTATATGCCGTTATCATTGATAGCCTTCACGCCCCATTTGAAAACCAAGTTGCGCGGCAAGAGATCCTTCACCTGCTTCATGGCCAGCAGCTCGTCGATCTTCTGCATGTCGGTTGAAGCCGCGTGTCCGACGATAGGCCCCGGATAGGGCTGCCCGGTTGTTTCGGCCATCATCGGTATGAGGCGGCTGAACAGCGGATTTTGCTTGCGATATTCTTCCTGGCTTTTGGTTTGCACCGCAGTAGAGTCGGAAAGTTGAGCCAGCAGCGAGTCGGCCTCATTCACGTTGGCCTCCGTAGCGGGCTGTTCGATGTCGGGCAGCTCAGTCGTAGCGGCAGTTGCGGTCGAATCTGCGGGAGCCGACTGCCTCTCCAGCGAAGCCAGCAGCTGGTTCGCCTCCATCATCGCCTGGGCTATTTCGGGGAAGCTGAAGGTTTCCCAGAACTCCAGGTTGGCGCTGGCCTGCAACAACCTCCGCACGCGCTCCGTCTCTTTCACGCCGGGCAGCTCCACGAGGATGCGGCCGGTCGTCTCAAGGCGCTGGATGTTTGGCGACACAACGCCGAAGCGGTCAATACGTGTGCGCAGTACGTTGAAGGAATTGTCGATAGCGCTCTTCAGCTCGCTCTTCAGTACCGAGATAACCTGCGCGTCCGAACTTTGAGCCGTGATGCGGTCTCTGAGGTCGAATGTGCTGAAGACGGCAGCCAGCCGAGCCTGCGGATCAAGCTTTTTATACTCTTCGGCAAAGAGGTCGATGAAGTCGCTTTGGCTGGTAGACTGCCTCTTGCGGGCCAGCTCCAGAGCCTGGTTGAAATTCTCGTCCATGTTGTTGTTCGATATGGCGCGAATCACTTCGGCAACGTTCAGCTCCAGAATGACGTTCATGCCGCCCTTTAAGTCGAGCCCTAACGTTATCTCCATTTCGCGGCACTCCTTAAGCGAGTAGCCCGGCAAGAATGACAAGCCCGGCCAAACCCTTTTTGTTGCTAACGAGTCCAGATAAAAACTCTCTTTCTCAGGATCTCCTTGCGCATATTCAACAGCCTTGTTGTTGTAATGTGCCGTTACAAACGAGAACGACAAATAAAACAGGCACACAAGCGTAAGCAACACCGAGAAGACTTTTACAAATCCTTTGTTCTGCATTTTGAATGATGATTGTTATTGTATGGTTTATATTATTTTGTTTTTCACAAGGCTGCAAATATAGACTTTTTTTATTTGCTAAAACTACTCTCCACATGTAGCCGGC
>JAITGS010000052.1 GCA_031280435.1 Tannerellaceae bacterium
AAAATTATAGGGAGAAAATTGTGAGGCCTTTGCAATTCCGGTGGGGGAGGGGGAGGCGTGAGGAATAGTCTCCGTGGAGCCGGAGGCGGTTGTTTTATATTTCGGAATTATGCAAAAGCTATTCATGTGATTTTCTTTAATTTTTTATGGTTGCAAATATAATGAATGTTTGGAATAAGCAAATGCTTTGCCCCTGATTTTTGTGAGGCGGGCGAAAGGATGATGACCCGCTTCTATGGGCAAAAAAAACTCCGTGCCTTCCTTTCTATTATACAATCGGAAGACACGGAGGACGAAAAAACAAGTGTACGGAACGAATTTGCTTGTTGCCGGGCACCGGGGCTCGACAATTAAAGTTTTGTCCAGGGATATTGCGACAGATAGTCGAAGTTGTTTTTGAGGGCTATGTAAACGTCGCCGCCTGTCTCCTGCTCAACGGTGAGGTCGATGAGCCCGAGCTCGCCGGCCTGTGCAAAAAGTTGAGCGTACGGCACGTCGCCCTTGCCTAACTCGGTGTATCCCTGTTCTTTTTTGAAGTCGGATGCATGCCAGCTAAGGAATCTTTTGGGATAGTTTTTCATGTAGGCAAGTATGTCGCCTCCGCCGTTAACGGCATGTCCGAGGTCTATCTGGAAGAAGACGAGTTCGGGATCGGTGTTTTTGAGCAGCACGTCTATTATGATTTCTCCCTCAACGGTTTTAAATTCCGCGTGGTGATTGTGATATCCGAACTGTAATCCTGCTTGCTTGCACAGGCTGCCGATTTTGTTGAACTGCTCGGCTATGCGTTTGAGGTCGTCGAGCGATTTGTCGGAGGGCAGGAATGACTGTACGAGCAGCTTGCCGCCGGCTTCATTCATTTCGCCCACGCTTTTGCGCCAGTAATCCCACTCGGATGCGTTAACGTCCGGCGGCAGTAGCGGGGTTCCGCAGTGTGTTCCCGAAAGCTGTATGCCGTAGTCCTTCATGATGTTGGCCCATTCTTTGAGGGGCTTGTTGAGGAAGGTGGAGCCGTTAAATCCGTATGCTTCGGCCCTTGCGTAGCCAATGTCGGCAAGTTTGCGGAGATTGCCGGGTATGTCGTCCGGCAGGATTTTGTTGATACTGTAAAGCTGGATTCCGATGCGGTTTCTGCTTGGAGTGTTGCATGCGGCGGTGAGGGCCGGAAGGGTGGTAGCTGCGCAACATGCTGCTGCTGCGGCCATACCTTTGTTGATAAATTCTCTTCTGTTCATTATTCTGATAAGTATTAAATGTTTAAGGGGTCTATTTTCTTTGTGCGGCCAAAGTTAGCGTAACGAATCCGGATATACAACAATCGTTTTTAGTACATTTGCCTGTAACAGTTAAATACGTAATATAATGTTTGATATATTGTTCCATAACGACCTTGACGTCAATTCGGTGGCGAAGACTTTTCCTAAAACGTTGAAAAACCTTCAGGATGGCGATTTCAAGAGTGCCGACGTGCGTAAGATGTCCGGCACAGATTTTTACCGTGCGCGTCTCGACATCAGGGATCGCCTGCTTTTCAACTTCGTGACTTATAACGACCGCAAGTACATTCTGCTGTTGGAGGTTATAAAAGACCACAACTATGCCCGCAGTCGTTTTCTGCGGGGCGGCGCCGTTGTTAACGAGGATAGCTTGGTTCCGGTTTTATCTTCGGATGAGGCGGCGCAGGCTTCGTCCGTTGAGCTTTCCTACCTGCATCCCGAAGTGAAAGCCGTGCATACGCTCAATAAGTTTATCTCCTTCGACAGTAGCCAGCAAAGCGTTTACGCCTTGAGTCCGCCCATCATAGTGGTGGGCTCGGCGGGTAGCGGCAAGACTGCGTTGATGCTGGAAAAGCTAAAGGATTTGCGTGGCTATGTGGCATATATCTCGCTTTCCAAGCATCTTGTGGATAATGCCGCGGCGCTGTACTATTCCTATGGTTACGACAATGCCGATCAGGAGGCGGAGTTCCTCAACCTGAATGATTACCTGTCGCTTTGGCAGAAGCCCGAAGGCCGTGAGGTTGATTTCCTCACGTTCGAGCGCTGGTTTATGCGTCATCAGCAGGCTGTCAGGATAAATGAGCCCTATCGTGTGTTCGAAGAGTTTAAGGGAGTTATCACCGGCTCGCCTGTTCATACGGCCTGGCTTTCCGAGGCGGAATATATGGAGCTGGGCGTCAAGCAATCCGTTTTCGGCCCTTCGGAGCGGGAGCGCCTCTATCCGCTTTTCCTCAAATATTTGGAGTGGATGAAAACCGAGAACCTTTACGACCTCAACATACTGTGCTACGGGCATATTCCGCTCGTCAAGCAGTGCTACGATTATGTGATGGTCGACGAGGTGCAGGACATGACCAACATTCAGCTTCGCAGCGTACTTGCCTCGCTCAAAAACCCCCTCAACTTTATTATCGCCGGCGACAGCAACCAGATTGTACATCCCAACTTCTTTTCCTGGAGTAAAATCAAAAGCTATTTCTATAATATGGGCGACGCCAAAGACAGCGTTATCCGTATCCTGCACGCCAATTATCGCAACAGCTCCAAGGTCGTGGAGCTCAGCAATAATTTGCTGAAGATAAAGATCACCCGCTTCGGCTCCATCGATCGCGAAACCAATTACCTTATCAATCCCATCAAGAGCGATAGCGGCGAGGTGCTCCTCTATGCCGACAACGACAAGACTAAGCTCGAGCTCAACCGGCGTACGCAAAACAGCGCCAAGTATGCCGTCATCGTTCCCGACAAATCTCACAAGGCTAAGGCTATTCAATACTTCAAAACTCCGCTTGTGTTCAGTGTTCACGAAGTGAAGGGCCTGGAATATGAAAACGTTATACTGATAGACTTCATATCGTTCCACGAAGCCGAATTTCGCGAAATCATATCCGGTGTGAGCCTCGACGATCTCAAACTCGACGACTTGCGCTACAACCGCGCCTCCAGCAAGTACGATAAGGATGCCGAGATATATAAGTTCTACATCAATTCCTTCTACGTTGCCGTCACCCGCGCCATCAAAAACATCTACATATTCGAGAGGCACGTAGATCATCCCGCCCTCAGTTTGCTCCAAATGAAGGAAAACCAGGCCGGCATACAGATAACCGAAACCAAATCCTCAAAAGAGGAATGGCTCGACGAAGCCCGCCGCCTCGAAGAGCAGGGCAAATACGAGCAGGCTGAACAAATCCGGGCCAAATACCTCGGCTACGAATATATAAGCCGCGAAGATCTCGAACCGATACGCGAACGCGCCCTCGACCCCAACCTGAGCGAAGCGGAAGTGAGGCGCGAGCGCAAGCAACTCTTTCAGTATGCAATCCATCATAATTGCTATGACTGGATCGACAGCCTGTCAAAACTGCAGTTCCAGAGAGCCGTGGCTTATATGAAAGAGCTTCGCACCGACCGCCGTGAATTCGATAAAGGCATCCGAGTTGCTAACAAAAAGCTGGTTCAGCGTTTGGTAGATAAATATGGAGTCGACTTTACCAACGATGATAACCACACAGGCCTTATGCTCTCCTTCATCCACGGCCAGGGAGACGTGGCCGACATATTTCTGTCGCAAGGAGCCGCCATCCGCCTGACCGACAAGTCCAACAATACAGCTTTCGACTATCTGCTGAACAATTTTCTGATCGGCAAGTTCAAAAAGCCGAGGCCGGCATCCTACATCAGCGATCAAACCTTGGCCCGCTACTGGGACAAGGTGCGGCCGATGGACATCAAATATGAGTTCAGGAATAGGATATTAAACATTGGATCGCACAACATGTTATTTGTCTTGATTCTTCTGATCCGCAACACGGTGGATACTCCCCTCAACAGCACCACACTTCCCAGCGGTTATGCTCCGAACGACATTCGTGCGATGTCGATAGAAGCCTTGATGCAGCTCGTCGAAACCTTTCCCGATGAGATTTTGCCTCCCTATCGCAAGCGTCGTGCCTACGTAAACAGTGTGATGGCAATGCACGAAGTGTCTAAAGATTCTCTGTACGGGAAGGCCACCTTCATGCGCGTAAAGCGCGGCTTATACAGGTTTAACCCGGAGATAGAATTTCTCTGAACCCTGCTGATCGGCAATAAGGCCACGGCCTGAAGTTCTCCCCGAAGACCTTCAGGATGGGCACAAACAAAAACATCCCGGAACATTAATTAATGATCCGGGATGAGATATATAACACCTAATATGTAAAAAATGATTGTGGAGCTGGAGGGAGTCGAACCCTCGTCCAATCGAGGAACTAATATGCTTTCTACATGTTTATCTTCGCTTTATTTGTCGGGAGAGGGCAAGACCGAAGCAACCAACCCTAACCGTAGCCTCTTAAGTTTCGCTTAAAGCTCAAGGCTCGCTTTAAACTATCTCCGATTTCTCTGCACCGCCGTTTCGGACCGCTTCGAAGCCACAGCATCCGGGCGATGTCTCGTCTCCGCAACTGTTGCAGAGATTAAGCGTCAATCTACTATACTTCGATTAAGCAGCGAGAGCGTAAGAATTTTCGCCAATTAATTTTTTGTTGTCTGAGATTTAAGTGCAAGCCAACTACGCACTACATGCTTACAAACCACTTCTACCCGCTGTCAAAACCGGTCAGCCCCGTTATGAAATCGTTTAAGGAATGGGAAGAAACCCTGGCGGCAAAACTCTTTTCGCAACTCCTTCGGTTTTCTCCGCGGCAAAACTAAACAAATATTTTAATTCTGCAAAACCGTCACCTGTGAAAAGCGTGCAAATCTTTAAAAAGGCGAACCGGCTTTGCATGCAAAAAAGTTGCCTTGTCGGGTACAGGCAAGCTTAGACCGTGCTTTTGTCCCTCTGCCGCCGTACACAGGCAAGAGTGCAGCTTCGCCATAATTTGCTGATACTATGCCGGCTGCGCTTGTATAAATAAGAGATTAAGCTATTGCAACAGCCTTTGCGGGTGTTCCCGCAACGATTATGAGTGTCCCCGCAACGCTTCCCGGAGCCCCCGCGAGCCATCGGGAGCCCCCGCGGTGCTTCCGGGCGTCCCCGCGATGCTTCCGGGCGTCCCCGCAACGATTATGGGAATCCCCGCGAGCCATCGGGAGCCCCCGCAACGCTTCCGGGAGCCCCCGCAACGCTTCCGGGAACCCCCGCAACGCTTTCGGGAGCCCCCGCAACGCTTCCGGGAACCCCCGCAACGCTTCCGGGAACCCCCGCAACGCTTCCCTGTGTATCCTGAAATAGCCGGAAGATTCCTAACATTGCTGATGACACAGTTGTATTTACAACGTCAGCTATTGTGGCGGGAAGGTATCCCCCACGGAAAAAAACACCAAGATTTTATTTGGAGATATAATATTAATGTATTATGTTTGCAACCATAAATTTAAAAACATACCAATCATGTTACTTGAAACCCAGATTGTCAATTTTTTGCATCAGCTACGCGACGACGAGCACCTCAATTACGCGCTCACATTGATAACCGACATCAAAGTTGATGTCACATCAATCCCCTCGCTGGTACCATCATGGAACGGCTTCGAGACCATAACCCACCAGGAGGATCTAATCTTCCAACTCTCCAAGGCATCGCCCGAAACGCGCTCAATATCCGAGGATGACAAGCTGCGCGACAGTACATTCAAGGAAGCCAAGCGCCTGCTGCACTATTATTCGTATTCGCCGGACGCGGCCCGCAAGGCGGCGGCAGATGCCCTGCTTTTCGTGGTGCGCTCATACAAAGTTTCCGACAAGCGCAACCTTTTCGGGGAGACGGTATACCTGCGCAACTTCATCAACGACATGAAGAAGCCCGCAAACGCAGCCCATGTTGCCCTCATTCCGGGTCTGGGCGAGATGTTAATCGACCTTGAAGCCGCCAACGGTCGCGTAGACAGCCTCTACAACCAAAGACTCCATACCCTTGAAGAACTGGAGACAATGGGAAAGAGGGTAGACATACGTAAAGACGTTGACGCAGCCCTCATCAATCTGCTAAGCTCCATCAATACCGTTTATCATTACAACGACCTGATGGCAAAAGACCAAACCATCAAAACCACGCTCGAGCATGTAGCCATGCGAATCAAGGGACTGACCGACAAGCTCAGCCTCATTATAGCACAGCGCAAAGGCAGAAACAAAAAAGATTCCGAGGGAGAAAATAAACCGGGAGACAAGCCCGGCAACAAGCCCGACAATAAGCCGGGAGACAAGCCGCAAAATCCGATCGACCCCCCAACACCGGGCGGGCCGGATGCGCCCACAGACCAGCAAAACCCCAATATAACATTGCCCACAGCGCCCGATACGGAAGACCAGAACCCGTCGGATCAGCCGCATCATCTCGACCCTAACGAGCACCCCTCAATGGGAGAGCGCATAATCGTAAAAGTTGACGTCAACCCCAACAAGCCGGAAGACCAACCCAAAAAATAAAGCATCATGCCCAGGGCAAATAAATTCTGTCAGAGCTGTTCCATCCCCCTCAAGAAAGATCCCGAAGGGGGAGGCACCAATGCCGACGGCTCGCGCAACCCAAAATATTGCAGTTACTGCTATCAAAAAGGCGCCTTCACGTTCAGCGGAACAGCAGAAGAAATGCAAAAGAAGTGCATGCACATAATGATGTCCAACGGAACCCCAAAGTTCATGGCATGGCTTTTCACCAGGCCAATAAAAAAGCTTGAACGATGGGCCTAATCAGACCGTAGATTACTTTCAAATAGAAAGGGCCGCACGATATTAATGAACATATCGACGGCCCTTTTGCTTTTCTTCATGCATCCCCACCCGCCGGACGGGGCGCCTGCACATCATTTGTTCCCAATAACTTTGCAGGAAAGGAAGAAGTTCTAAGCCGGGCCGTAGCCGATTCGGCCTGGCGCCGTCAGCTCAACGGGCGGCTCTCACGCTGAAGCCCATGACGACACGCCGGCCGCGGTCGTCTACCAAGGTCAGCACATGGCGGCCGGCAGACAATCGGCAGCTTAGCTGATGATAAGCCCCGTGCGTCTCACCCAGAAACTCGTCATCCGCATGCCAGTAAATGGTAGCGTCCGGACGGGCATGGGCAGCACGAAACACGAAGCGCTCATACTCGCCGCCAAATCCTTTGGGGAGATAAAGCGACGCATCAGGCTCCGGGTAGATTATCTCTATGGCAGCTCCGGCATCGGGCTCACAATCCGGGCGATAAGGGGGCAGCGGCATATAGTCGGCATGGTAATTCCGGTAATAAAATGCCTGCGCCGGGGGCAGTACGAACCATGGCCGGGAAACGATGCGATCGGCCGGCTCGCAGGAAGCGTTCACACGATATCGAAGGTCGGCAGACAGATGTACGGTCCGGTGAAAAGGGCAAACGGCGGACAGTTTCCCGCTTGCAGGAAGGTAAAGCGTGTCGACTGCCGGGCATAGCGCGGAGGCTTGGTGACCGCTCTGCCGGCAGACGGCCACCTCAACGGCCTCGTCGAAGGGGAAGTCGAACCATTTGCCGCCGGGTAGCAGCGAAAAGATGTCGAACAGGATAGGCGCGGCGTAGCCAACGCCCGTCAGTCCGGGCCGCCCCTCGCCGGAGGCATTGCCCACCCATACGCCTGCCGCGAATCGAGGCGTGATGCCTATGGCCCATGCGTCGCGGTTGCCGTAACTGGTTCCGGTCTTCCAGGCAATTTGCTTCATCGACGAGAACTGCTGCCACTCGGCCTCTTCCTCCGGCCGGTTCAGGGCCGACATGGCCCGGAGGGCATACCATGCGGCAATGGCGGAGACTATCGGACTCTCGTCTCGCAGCCGTGGGTCGGAGATGCTGAGAATGGGATCGGCGGGCTGCGACGCGGCAAGCAGGGTGAGCGGCCGGATGTCGGCCGGATGGTAGCGTCCGTTGTAGGTGTGGTAATGCGAAAGCGTCCGGGCCATTGATGCGTACATGCCGACCATATCCCAAAGCGATCCCTCTGCCCCGCCGAGTATGAGCGAAGCGCCGTAATGGTCTTCGGAGAATCTGAGCGTAGTCATGCCCCACCGCTTAAGGAGGGATATGAACCGGCCGATATTGTATGATACCAGCATTCGGACTAAGGGTACGTTGAGCGATTGCTCTATGGCCCTGTGCGCCGGGACGGCTCCCTGGAAGCTTTTGCTGAAGTTCTGCGGCGAGAAGCCGTTGATATTTAGCGGGACGTCGGCAACGAGACTTGCGGGCAGTATCATTCCTTCATGGAGCATAGCGGCATAAAGGAATGGCTTGAGTATGCTGCCGGTGCTGCGTCCGGCGGTTATGAGGTCGACGTTGACGGCGCGGGACAGGGTGCTGCCGTTTGCATCGGAGGTATTGCCTATGTATGCCAGCGTCCGCCCGGTTTCGACGTCGGCAATAATGGCTGCGATGTTGTAAACATGATTGGCGGCATACTCCCCAGCGTAGCGGTTGACAATCTCCTGAGTTTGCTGCTGCAAATGCGGCTGAATGCTCGACATGATCCGATGGCCCTTCAGGCCTCCGGCTGCCATGCGCTCGAGCAGGTGAGGCGCTTCGTCGGGCAATGGCAGCGGGGCGTCGGGCAGCGGTTCCATGCAAGCGAGCTCGTACTCGGTGTGGGATAAAAGGGATTTGCGTCGAAGCGCCGACAGCAATCGGTTGCGTTTCGCCATCAGGCGGCTCCTGTTCCGGCCGGGATGGATGAGTGAGGGCGAATTGGGGAGCACGGCAAGCGTGGCGGATTCGGCCCACGAAAGCTCGGCGGCCTCTCGTCCGAAATACCTCCAGGCGGCGGTTTCCGCTCCTATGACGTTGCCGCCAAAGGGAGCATGCGAGGCGTAGAGGCTCAGCAGCTCGGACTTGCCGTACCGGGATTCGAGATAGATTGCCCACAGTGTTTCGATAAGCTTCTGGGACAGATTTCGAGGGCGATTGCCCCGTGCTATCCGAGCGATCTGCATAGTTATGGTGCTGCCTCCCCGCAGGGTTCGTCCGCTAAGTAGATTGATGCGGATGGCGCCAAGGATGGCGGCCGGGTCGAATCCGGGATGGAGATGGAAGCGCTTGTCCTCGTAGGCTATCAGGCTGCTTGCGATCTTGCTTGGTAGGCGGTCTGAGGGCGGGAATCGCCACTGTCCGTCGGCTGCTATGCGCGCACCCAGCAATCGGCCTTCGCTCCCGTAGAGCAATGTCGAATAAGAGGACTTGAACAAAGGCCGAGGCACCGAACAATGCAGCCATAGCCATATAGCCGAAGGCGCAAGGATAAAGAAAAACGGCAGGGGATAGCGCTTCCAAAGCTTGCGGAGCCGGCAAACACAATGGAGCAGTCCGCGACGGACAGTCTCAGTGACGCGCATCTGTTCCCCACATCAATTTATCCCGCAGGGTGGAATAAAACGTCTGACCGTACCTCTTTATAACTTTCAGCTTGTAGTCCGCCTTGCCGATTGTGAGCCTTGAGCCTGCCGGCACAACTTCCGACCGCCCGTCGAGGGCTACCAGAAAAAAATCACTGCGGCTTTCTATCACGAGCGATATAACAGAATCGTCGGGTATCACCAGCGGCCGGACGTTGAGGGAATGAGGAGCGATCGGACTGATCACCAGCGATGCGCTCTGCGGGACAATGATCGGCCCGTTCACGCTGAGCGAATAGGCGGTAGAGCCGGTTGGCGTGGCGATAATCAGCCCGTCGGCCATGTAGGTCGCAAGGAAATCATCGTCGATTGAAGCATGGATGGTTAGCATGGATGAGGTATCTCGCTTGAGCACGGCAACCTCGTTGAGCGCAAAGTTGTAGCCCTCGACCAATTCGCTTCCGCGGCATAAGCGCAGCAGGGTGCGGTCTTCCACGCGGTATCGCCGGGCGGCAATCTCGTCGAGGGTGTCTTCCGGCTCATCGCCGCTGATGTCCGCAAGGAATCCCAGCCGTCCCGCATTGATGCCGAGTATGGGCACTCCCATGCAGTTGATTTGCGCCGCAGTCCGCAGGAAGGCACCGTCGCCGCCAACGCTCACGGCCATATCGAGGCGGGCAACGTCGTCCGGGTGCAGCTCCAAGGCATCGGGGCGGTAGGAGAATTTCTCGGCGAGCAGAGCCCGAAGCTCAGGCTCTATGAAAACCGTCGCTTGCATCTCTCCCAGCTTTCCGAAGATGCGACGAAGAAGCGGGAGCTTGTCATCGCTGTAAATTGTGCCGAAGATACAGGCTGTCATCCGCTTTTGCGGAGGGATTGTGGTGCGCTCTCTTGTGTGTTTCATTTAATCTATTACTTTTGCCCGAAAGTTTTATTGCAAATGTAATCTAAATTCAATATCAACAAAGTAAGTACAACCTCCACATGAACAATTTGCTGTTTATACAACAAAGCCTCGGAAACGAGCAGATGCCCGACCTGAGTAGCGCACAAGCCTCAGCTCCCGACACGATGAACCTTCTCGACATGGCCATCAGAGGCGGATGGATTATGGCAGTATTGCTGCTGCTCTCCATCGTCGCAGTTTATATCTTCATACAGCGTTTGATGATTATCAGGCGCTCCGGGAGAGAGGATGAATCGTTTATGAACCGTATCAAGGATTATATCCACGACGGAAAAATAGACTCGGCGCTTAACCTCTGCCAGAATACCCAAACGCCTTCCGCACGCATGGTCGAGAAAGGCATCACCCGCCTGGGCCGTCCTATGAACGACGTGATGGTGGCGGTTGAGAACGTAGGAAACCTTGAAGTAGCCAAGATGGAAGAAGGCTTCCCCATACTCGCCACTATCGCCGGAGGAGCCCCCATGATAGGATTCCTCGGAACCGTACTCGGAATGGTGCAGGCCTTCTACGACATGGCCAAGCCCGGCTCTAATGCAGACATCACGACCCTGTCGGGAGGTATTTACATGGCATTGGTGACAACTGTGGGAGGACTTGTTGTAGGTATACTCACACTTTTTGCTTACAACTATTTAGTGTCGCAGGTCGACAGCGTTGTGAACAAGCTCGAGGCGCGCACAATGGAATTTATGGATCTGCTTAACGAACCCATCAACCGATAATGCCATGTCGCTGAAAAGACGCAATCGCATCAACGCCAACTTCAGCATGGCCTCGATGACCGACATTATTTTCCTGCTCCTGATCTTCTTTATGATAACATCTACCGTGGTTATGCCGAATGCCATACCGCTAAGCCTGCCGCAAGCCAGCAGGCAAACGGCAATAAAGCCTCCGGTACGGGTGACTATCAACCGGCAGCTCCAATATTATATAGGAACAGGACGGGAGAAGGATCAGCGGGTCATGCCCGCCGAGATTATTCCACGGCTCAAGAGTATCAGCGCCGGGGATCCCAAGATGACTGTTGCGCTATATGCCGACGAGGCTATTCCGTATAGCGAAGTCGTCAGGGTGATAGACATACTTCAGGAAAATAAACTCAAGATGGTGCTCGTAACCCGAACAAAATAGTAAGATAATGAGCAATAGCAAAGACAAACTATACGGCTTTCTCGGCTCTTTGGCCTTCCATCTCATCATAGTCCTGCTGCTGGCGATTCTGGTTTTGCGCGCCAATGAGGAGGAGCATCTTGAGATTCCGGTCGTAAGCGAGGCCGACCTGGCAGGCGGAAGTTCCGCCTCATCGCCTCCCGGAGGCAACGAGCAGCCACCGGCAGCCGTTCCATCCACCCCCAGGCCCGTTTCGCCACCCCCAAGCAGCGCCGAGCAGCACATCACCCAGGACGACGAGTCCGTAGCCATAGCCGCAGCCAAGCGCAAACAGGAAGCCGAGGAGCGCAGGCAGCGCGAAGCCGAAGAGGCCAAGCTCCGGGCCGAAGAAGCCGAGCGACAGCGCAAGGCCGAAGCAGAGCGCCGCCAGGCAGCCGATATAAGCAACCGCGTGTCCGGCTCCTTCGGCCAAGGAACGGGCACGGGCTCAGGCGGCCAAGGCTCCACCACAGGCAGCGGCGCAGGCGCCAATCCCTTCGGAGACTCAGGCAGCGGAACAGGCAGCGGCAGCGGAGCAGGATACTCGCTCGCAGGAAGAAGCCTCGAAGGAGGCCTGCCGCGACCTCAGTTCCCCGTGCCCGAGGAGGGCGTAATCGTTATCGAGATCAAGGTCAGCCCGCAAGGCGAGGTCATCTCCGCCATAATTGGCCAGGGAACGAAAAACATAACCAGCGAGGCTGTACGGCAGAGCGCCATAGCGGCCGCCCGCAAAGCAAAATTCAATCCCGTAAGCTCGCGCGACGACCAAATCGGCACCATAACTTACAGGTACGAGATAACCCGATAAGCCGGGATGCCTGCGGGCTCAGTTGCCTTCCCCCCAAAAAATCCCGGAAGCAATTGCCGGACGTTGATTCATAGCTTAGAAAATCGGAGGAATTGCCGGACGTTGATTCCTCCCGAAAACTTTCCGGAGGAATTGTTGAACGTAGTTTTCTCCCGGAAAATTTTCTGAAGGAATTGTTGGACGTAGATTCCTTCCGAAAATTTTCTGAAGGAATTGTTGGACGTAGATTCATTGCGGAGAAAATCGGCTCAATTGTCGGACGTAGATTCCTTCCGTATAATTACTGAGAGGCCAAAAGAGGAACCTGTTTTCCTTGCGGAACTCATTCGGGCGGGGGCATCGGAGGCTTGGCGTCAGCCCTCTTTGTTTCGACCGCTACCATATTTATGCTCGTAGGGCACATTTTTTTCTTTAGGGAATAACGTATCTTTGCGCCTTTAGCAAGCAGGTTAAATAAGTATCAAGTATAACATTCATCAAACATTAAAGGATTATGGCAAAAGTTGAAGTCAAAGATGCCAAGGGCAAACTTGGCGTATTAATTGTGGGAGTTGGAGGAGCCGTATCCTCCACTTTTATTGCAGGTACATTAGCGGTTCGTAAAGGCAAAGGGCTTCCGATAGGCTCTGTGACGCAGCTGGCTACAATCAGGCTCGGCAAACGAAACGAGAACCGCTTCCCCAAGATTAAAGATGTGGTGCCGCTGGCCGGGCTCGACGATATGGTGTTCGGAGGCTGGGATATATTCGAAGAAAACATTTACGCAGCAGCAGTTCAGGCCGAAGTGCTCAAGAAAGAAGACCTCGACGCGGTAAAAGAGGAGCTGGAGGCCATACGCCCCATGCCCGCCGTTTTCGACCGCGATTTCGTGAAACGACTCAACGGAACCTACATGAAACAGGGCGGCAGCCGCCGCGACCTGGCCGAACAATTGCGGGAAGACATCCGAAGCTTCAAGGCCCTGAACGGCTGCGAACGGATAGTGGTGATGTGGGCCGCGAGCACAGAGATATTCATAGCCCCCGGCGCCGAGCACAGCAGCCTCGCAGCCTTCGAAAAAGCCCTGGACGACGACAGCCGGGAAGCCATCTCGCCCAGCATGTGCTACGCCTACGCGGCACTATCCGAAGGAGCCCCCTTCATAATGGGCGCCCCCAACCTATGCGTCGACATTCCGGCAATGTGGGAACTTGCAGAGAAAACACGTACCCCTATATGCGGAAAAGATTACAAGACGGGCCAAACGCTCATCAAAACCGTTCTGGCGCCTATGCTCAAGACAAGGATGCTCGGACTTGAGGGCTGGTTTTCTACCAATATCCTCGGCAATAGAGACGGCGAAGTGCTGGACGATCCGGATTCGTTCAAGACAAAGGAAGTGAGCAAGCTCTCCGTGATAGACACAATACTGCAGCCGGAAGTCTACCCGGAACTCTACGGGAACATCTACCACAAGGTGCGCATCAACTACTATCCTCCGCGCAAGGACAATAAAGAAGGATGGGATAATATAGATTTGATAGGCTGGCTGAACTATCCCATGCAGCTCAAGGTAGATTTCCTGTGCCGCGATTCAATACTTGCGGCTCCGCTATGCCTAGATTTGGTGCTGTTTGCCGACCTGGCCCTCCGCTGCGGATTTTACGGGATACAGTCGTGGCTGTCGTTCTACTTCAAAAGCCCTATGCACTCGCCCGACAGAGTTCCGGAGCACGACCTTTTTATCCAGCATACCATCCTGAAAAACACGCTCCGCACAATTATAGGCGAGCCCACTCTGGATTACCTGGAGTGAAATGGATTATGCCGTCATAGCAGCAGGCCTGGGATCTCGCCTGCAAAGTGAAGGCGCCGGACGCCCCAAGCCGCTGACGCTTCTGAACGGCGTGGCGATGATAGACCGGCTCCTCCGTATCTTCCTCGAAAACAATGCAAGCTCCGTTCACGTCATCATCAACGAAGAAATGAGCGAGGTGAGGGACTACCTTAGCCGGATGAGCTTAGGCGTTCCGCTGCACCTCACGGTGAAGTCCACGCCGAGCTCCATGCACAGCTTCTTCGAGCTGAGCCACCGACTGAGCTCCGAAAAGTTTTGCCTGACGACGGTAGATACAATCTTCCGGCAGGATGAGTTCCGGCGCTACGTGCAGGACTTTGCCTCGGACGAGGCCGATGGCTTGATGGGCGTGAGCGACTTCATCGACGACGAAAAACCTTTGTACGTCAACGTTGGCGACAAGCTCACGGTAGAAAGCTTCACCGACGAGCCAACGGCTCAAAGCCGCTATGTATCCGGAGGCATCTACGGGCTGAAGCGACAGACGGCGCTTCCGGTTTTGCAGCAGGCAATGCATGAGCAGCAATTCCGCATGAGGAACTTTCAGCGGAGACTCATAGCCGCAGGGCTGCTCATAAAAGCCTGGCCGTTCACGAAGATCATAGATGTCGATCATGCATCCGACATCCGGAAAGCCGAGCGCTTCTTAGCCGCAGAGCAGAGCTTCCACTGACTAATAACCCTGATAATTACCCGCCCGGGAGCAACAATCAAGCGCTCCCCGGCCCAATAACCGAATGAAATTAATTCGCTTTTGTATGAATGAAACCGCAATAGCAGGCATCCGCCGAGGAAGCCGCTTCTCTCCTAATCATATAGGCAACGACGCCGCCATCTTCCAGGCAACCGTCTGCGAGCTCCGAAAGCTGGGACGGACGGTCAACGAATATTCCGAGGCCGACCTGATAGAAGGAAAAGAAATAGAAGAGCAATACATCTTCAACATGGTTAGAGACCGCCGCTCCGTGCGCCGCCTCCAACAGTACGAAAACAGCGGCCGAAGGCTCCTCAACTCCGCCTACGGCATAGAAAACTGCACCCGCGAGAAGATGACACGCCTCCTGCTCGAACATCATATCCCGCATCCGCGCAGCATCATAGTGCCTACCGACGCCGATCCGGAAGCCGCCCTCAGAGAGCATCAGCTCCACAACTGCTGGATCAAGCGGGGCGACTTCCATGCCATCCACCGCGAAGACGTCACCTACGTCCGCAACCGCAACGAGGCTCAAAGCATACTCGAAGAATACGCCCTCAGAGGCATCAGGCATGCCGTAATAAACGAGCACCTGGCAGGCGACCTCGTGAAGTTCTACGGCGTGGCCCACACCGACTTCTTCTTCCGCTTCTATCCCACGGCCGAAACGCACAGCAAGTTCGGGCTGGAGGAGATCAACGGCACAGCTAAAGGCATAGCCTTCGACGAAGCCCATCTCAAACGGATTTGCAACGAGGCTGCCCGGGTGCTCGGAATCGAAATCTACGGCGGCGACTGCATAGTCTCGGCAGACGACGGACAAATCCGTATAATAGACTTCAACGACTGGCCCTCCTTCGCCCCGTGCCGCAGCCAGGCCGCAGCGCACATAGCCGGACGCATCAATGCATTAGCCACCGAAGCCTCGCGTTATGCAAGAGTATAAAAAGACCGACATGGAAGCCACGCTCAAGTCGTGGGACACGGAGGAATTTATAGACATACACTTTTACCGCCCGATGGGCTACCGCTGGGCGCTTTTCTTCCGCAAAGCCGGCATAAGCCCCAACAGCGTTACCCGGCTTGCAATATTCATAGGAATAGCCGCCGGCGTATGCTTCTACTTCCAAAACCTTTACGTTAACATAGCCGGCATGCTGCTGCTCGTGTGGGCCAATACCTACGACAGCGCCGACGGACAGCTGGCGCGAATGACGGGACAGATGTCCGCCGTCGGACGAATGCTCGACGGGCTATGCGGCGAACTCTGGTTCATCACCATCTACTTAGCTATATGCTTCAGACTTATGCCCGAATGGGGATTCTATATATGGATACTCGCAGCAGCCGCAGGATTTTGCCATTCCAAGCAAGCCGCCATGGCCGATTACTACCGCAACCTGCATCTGCACTTCCTCAAAGGGAAAGCCGGCAGCGAACTGTCAAATTCCCAGGCCCTGCGGAAAGATTACGAGCAACTCAGCTGGCGGCGCACCTTCTTCTACACCTTCGCCTGCCACTTCTACATGACGTATACCGCCGGACAGGAAAAGCAGTCGCCCCGCCTCCAGCAAATGCTGGCAGCGCTGCGAACATACCACAAAGACGAAGCCCCGGAATGGTTCCGGACAAGCTTCCGCCAAAAAAGCCTGCCGCTGATGAAATACGCCAACATACTATCCTTCAATACCCGCGCCATTGCGCTCTTCATCAGTATAGGCATCAATATGCCCTGGCTTTACTTCGTCTTCGAGCTCAGCCTTCTCAACATATTATTGGTATACATGGTCGTGACGCACGAGCGCTTCTCGGCCGAATTTACACAGCAACTCAAATCCCAGCCGTCATGATAAATATAGAACAAACAAAAAGCATTATGCTCGACTACGGAGGCACCATTGATACCAACGGCATGCACTGGGCCCAGGTCATACGGATGGCCTACGAGCATCTCGGCATAGAGGTAGACGAGGAGAACTTCCGCCAAGCCTACGTTCACGGCGAGCGAAGCCTGGCCACCCGCCGCATCGTAGAGCCCCATCACAACTTCTGGCACGTGCTGCGGCTGAAGGCAGAGGCGCAAATAGGCCTGCTCGCCGAGCGCGGCCTGCTGCAACCGGAGCAAACAGCTCTCGCAAACAAAATTGCCGACTGGTGCTATGCCTACGCACAGATGGGCGTCAATGCAGCCCGGCCCGTGCTGAAGCAGCTTGCCGACGCCAGGCCACTCGTGCTCGTAACTAACTTCTACGGCAACATAGCCGCCGTGCTCGAAGACTTCCACCTCACGGGCTTCTTCCCGCTCGTAGTGGAATCGGCAACCGCCGGAGTGCGCAAGCCCGACCCCGAAATCTTCCGCCTGGCCCTCAAGTCGGCAGGATGCCGGCCCGAAGAAGCTGTCGTAGTAGGCGATTCCTTCGACAAGGACATAGCCCCGGCGGCATCACTCGGATGCCAAACCGTCTGGCTGAAAAAAGCAGGCTGGACGCCAACCGATGCGGCCTGCGACGGCACAGCCGGCCTGATAATCTCCGACTTCGGCGCCCTGGGAGAAATCCTGGGATGATCAGCGGCTAAGGACATTGGCCGGAAAAAAATCCGGAGCCAATGTCCTTAGACTTTGGCCTGCGGAAAAAATCCGGGGCCAATGTCGAAGGACATTTGCTTGCGGAAACAATCCGGAGCCAATGTCCTTAGACTTTTTCCCGCGGAAAAAGTCCGGGGCCAATGTTGAAGGACATTTGCTTGCGGAAAAAAATTTGGAGCAAAAGGCGAAGGACATTTGCTTGCGGAAAAAAATTTGGAGCAAATGTTGAAGGACATTTGCTTGCGGAAAAAAAATTGGAGCAAAAGTTGAAGGACATTTGCTTGCGGAAAAAAAATTGGAGCAAAAGTTGAAGGACATTTGCTTGCGAAAAAAAAATTGGAGCAAAAGTTGAAGGACATTTGCTTGCGAAAAAAAAATTGGAGCAAATGTCCTTCGACATTGGCTTGCGGGAAAAAAGCGGAGCCATTGTCCTTCTACTTTGGCTTGCGGGAAAAATCGGAGCCAATGTCCTTGGACATCGGTAGGTCGGGAAGATAGTGGCAAAGGCTTTTGCATCCGGCAAGGGCCTGAGGCGCCTCGGCGATGGCCCGGCGGCGGCAAAGTCGTTACTTTAATTATCTTTGCACACTAATGATTTAAACTTTTTATAAACTTATATGAACATAGCTTTAATAGGATACGGCAAAATGGGCCGGGCTATCGAGACAATCGCTTTACATAGAGGACACCGGATAACGGCAATTATAGACGTGCACAATCCGGAGGAATGGCAGTCGGAAGGCTTCCGAAGGGCCGACCTGGCTGTGGAATTTACCACGCCTCAAACCGCCGTTGATAATTTTTACAGATGCTTCGATGCCGGCAAGCCGCTTGTGGCGGGCACTACGGGATGGCTGGCCCGCCTGGCGGAGGTGAAGGAGAGGTGCCTGGCCGGCAATCACACTATGTTTTATGCGTCGAACTTTTCAGTGGGCGTGAACATACTCTTTGCCGTGAACCGATACCTGGCCGGCCTCATGACCGGCTTTCCCGAATACGAGCCCCGGCTTCGCGAAGTGCATCACGTTCATAAAAAAGATGCGCCGAGCGGCACCGCCCTGACGCTGGCCGAAGGAATAGGCCGGCATGCGCCTGTCGAATCGGTGCGCGAAGGCGAAGAGCCCGGCTTCCACGAAATCGTATGGGAATCGGGCGTCGACCTGATTAGGCTCTCGCACGGGGCTAAAGGCCGCGAAGGATTTGCTTCCGGAGTTGTGGCGGCCGCCGAATTTACGGCAGGGCGCAGCGGCTTCCTCGGCATGGAGGATATGCTTGGTTTTTCTATACATTAAATTATATATACAGATTATGAAAGCTATATCGAAAGGAAAATGGGTGAAGTTCGGCATCTGGGCCACTATATATGTGCTGTTTTGCGTGTGGATGCAAAACCTGTGGATGCTTTTCGGACTGATTGTTATAGTTGATATATTCCTGACAAGGAAAGTGCCGTGGGGCAGATGGAAGCAGGCTAAAAATCCGGGCGTACGCAAAACCCTGGAGTGGGTTGACGATCTTCTGTTTGCGCTCATTGCCGTCTATATCATCAATCTGTTCGTTTTCCAGTTTTACCAGATTCCTACCTCGTCGCTCGAGAAATCGCTGCTGGTTGGCGACTATCTGTTCGTCAGCAAGCTGAGCTACGGGCCGCGCGTGCCTAACACTCCGATAGCTTTTCCGCTGGCGCAAAACACCCTGCCTGTCATCAATACGCGGTCGTACATAGAATGGCCTCGCTGGGGATACAAGCGCGTGGCCGGCCTGGGTAAGGTTAAGCGGAACGACATCGTTGTGTTCAACTTTCCGGCCGGCGATACCATAGCGCTGAAGGTGCAAAACCCGGACTATTATTCCCTGCTGCAACAGTTCGGTCGGGAAGCCATACTGCTGAACGAGGCGACGTTCGGCCCTGTGATGTATCGCCCGGTTGACAAGCGCGAGAACTACGTGAAGCGATGCATAGGCCTGCCCGGCGATTCGCTCAGCGTGGTGAACAATCAGGTGTTCATCAACGGCGCGGAGGCCGAAAATCCTGCGGATATACAATTCAAATATTTTGTGGAGACCGATGGCTCTTTTATCACTCCTCAACAGTTCAAGCAGATGCAAATCAGCAAGGAGGATCAGAACATGGCGTCGCAGAACGTTATTGCCTACCTTGGCTTTGATGCCGATGCATCGGGGCGCTACAATCCGGTCTATCATCTGCCGCTGACAAAAAAATCGCTGAAATATCTGCAAAACCTTGCTACAATACGCAAGATTGTGATTGAGCCCGACGGGCTGTTCGGCGGCTCTACCTATCCGCCGGACTATGCAACGGGATGGACGCGCGACAACTACGGCCCCATCTGGATACCGGCCAAAGGCGCTACCATAGAGCTCAACCCGCGCAACCTGGCCTTCTATTATCGCTGCATCAACAACTATGAGAACAACAAACTGGAAGTGACGGCCGACGGCAAAATATTTATTAACGGAGAGGAAACCACCACCTACACTTTCCGCTACGACTACTACTTCATGATGGGCGACAACCGGCACAACAGCGCCGACAGCCGCTCCTGGGGATTCGTTCCGGAGGATCATATCGTGGGCAAACCTATCATGATATGGATGTCGCTCGACAAAGATTACGGATTACTGAACGGGGGGATACGCTGGCAGCGTTTATTCCGAATGGTGGATTCATTGTGAGGGTAACTTCTACTAATTGCTTTTTCTGCGTTATGCGACGGCGGCAAAATGCTCATGTACTAAAGTACACTGCGCTTTTGCCTCTGTCGCAAGCCTTGAAAAAGCTAATTATTAGAAGTTCCCCTGCCGGAAGCCCTACTAATTGCTTTTTCGGCGTTATGCTCTGTCGGCAAAATGCTCATGTACTAAAGTACACTGCGCTTTTGCCTCTGTCGCAAGCCTTGAAAAAGCTAATTATTAGAAGTTCCCTTTAAAACCGAAATTGAGGACGACGAAATGCGTGCAAAACCGAGACAGGCCTTAAGCTTGGCGCTGCCGGCACTCGTCGTGGTGATAGCGGTTGTTTGCGTTCGCACTTTCATCGTCGCCTCCTATCGCATCTCTACCTCTGCAATGGAAACGGCCCTGGCTGCGGGCGACTATGTGCTGGTAGACAAAACCGGCTCCAAAAGCAGGCTGCGGCACAACGACGTCTTCCTCTTTACAAGCCCTCTCGGCAGCGACAGGGAAAATTCGCCGCTGATCGTAAGCCGGTGCATAGCCCTTCCGGGCGATACCATAGAAGTGAGCGGCACGGGCTACAAAGTGAACGGCATGCACTATCCGCTTTCGCCTACGGCCCTGTCCGACTACGCCTTCTCGTCCGGCATAGAAAACTCCTTCCTGAGCGCTCTGCGACGACTGAACATCAACGTGCGCGACCTGACGCGCCGAGGCGCATCGTTCGGCATCAGGCTGACCCCTTTCGAGGAATACCAGATACGCGAGGAACTCACCGTCGACATGAACCGCTTCTTCACACGCTCAAACACTCAGCCCTACGCCATCACCGTCCCCTACGAAGGCCTCGACTACCGGATAGACGAAGAGCTGCCGACCGCCTACGGCGAAGCTATCCTCGGCGAAGCCGGCCACGAAGCCGCAATCCGCAACCATAAGCTGTACATCAACAACAGCGAGCAGAGGACGTTCCGCTTCAGAAGCAACTACTACTGGGCGCTGTCGGATCACATAGACGAGGCCGTGGACTCGCGGCATGTGGGCTTCATACCGGCCGACCGTATCGTCGGCAAAGTTTTCTTCTGCTGGTTCAGCTCCAGCCCGCGGCGAAGGTTCAAAACCATCAGGTGAATGTCGTCCGAAGCCGTTTACCTCTCCACCGCCTACCTGGGCCCCATCCAATACTATTGCAAGCTCTACGCCTACGGCTCGGCCATGATAGAAGCCTGCGAGCACTATCCGAAACAAACATACCGCAACCGTTGCATCATTGCCGGCGCCAACGGGCCGCTCTCCCTCTCCGTCCCGGTCGAGAAATCAGCCGAGGCGAAGATGCTCACCCGCGACGTCCGCATCTCCGATCACGGCAACTGGCGCCGGATGCATCGCCAGGCCCTCATCTCGGCCTACAACATGAGCCCCTTCTTCGAATACTATGCGGACGATTTCGCGGCTATCTATGACCGGCCTTTCGGCTTTCTGATAGACTTCAACGACGCCCTATGCCGCCTCGCATGCAGCCTGCTCGACCTGAATCCTAAGCTGAGCCGCACGACGAGCTACGCCGAGGAAGTGCCGAACGACTGCCGCAACATCATCCGTCCCCGACATCCGCAGCAGGACGAAGCCTTCCGCCCCGTGCCCTACTACCAGGTATTTGCATCGCGCCACGGCTTCCTCCCCAACCTGAGCATAGCCGACCTGCTCTTCAACCTTGGCCCCGAAGGCCTGATAGTGCTGCGGGACTCGTGTTGCGAAACCAATGCCTGACACCCTTTTTGCGGGTGATGATTAACCGTGTTTCTCGAACCGTGTTTTATTGTAAAAAATCGTACAAGCTACAACATAGCTTATTATACCTGCCAAAAAACCAAAGATAAGCGACCAGTAATCATAGCCTAAGTAGAAGAGAATATTGTAGGTGAGATTGAGGGGCAGAACTCCAAGAGCAACGCACCATAGATTAAGTTTCATCTGCTTTTTGACCTTTAGCTTACATCCGCAGCTACGGCAAACGAGATACGGCTTCAGCGTAAACAAATCTCTAAGGGGCAATCTCGCGTTACATTCTATGCATGAAAATTTTTTCGTATTCATATATTTATCGTATGAGTTATTCCACTTGAATTTCCACTTGCAAATAAACGGACTTAACTCATATCCACAATAGCTGCTCCCAAAAAAATCATTGCTGTCCGGTAAAAGCGAAAAAAGTATCTCACCCCCCTCATTACTCACTATAAAATCCGGATTTACAGCATCAACATAAAAACCAAGCCTCCTCATGCCGATTAAAAATAGGCTTGAGCATGGTTGGGACGGCGCCAATGTTAAAAAAATGACGAAATCCCAAGCTTGGGCTGGCGCCGGAGAAAAAAAACGGCGCAAGCCCAAGTCCGGGACGGCGCCAATGTTAATTTTTCTTCGCCAGCCCAAGCTTGGGTTTTCGCCGGAGAAAAAAAAACGGCACCAGCCCAAGTCCGGGACGGCGCCAATGTTAATTTTTTTTCGCCAGCCCAAGCTTGGGTTTTCACCGGAGAAAAAAAACGGCGCAATCCCAAGCTTGGGAACGGCGCCGGAGAAAAAATATGGAACGAGCCCAAGCTTGGGCGGAGTCGGAAATGGTACCCATCAAACGCTAATGCGGAATCCTGGTTTATTTTACCGGACAGCAATGAAAAAAAATTTGATGGTTTCAATCCAAAATATTATCGCCTCCCAAAAAAATCGGATGGTTTCCGGGCAGAATATTATCGCTGCCGGAAAAAGTTTCATGGGGCCATGCCGCGGGGAAGGGGTGCCTGAAAACTGTTTGCCCCTTTCCGGCGGGCGGGCTTAGGGGAGGCCGAGGTATTTGCGGATTTCGCGCACGAATGCGGGGCCGTACTTGCGCAGCTTGATGTCGCCAACGCCGCGTACTGCGGTAAATTCGTCGAGGCTGGTGGGCTTGCGGATGGCCATGTCTTGCAGGCTGGCGTCGGTGAAGATGATATATGGTGCGACGTCGGTATCCTGTGCTATGGTACGGCGCAATGCTCGCAGGGCGCCGACGAGTGATGCGTCGGATGCCTCGGTGGCCTTGGCGCGCTGTGCGGCGAAGTTCATTCTCCGGTCTTTGGCTGATTCGGATGGTGGCAGGAATTCGCGCAGTGTTGCCAACAGGGCCTGGCTCTCTCCCTGGAGTACGCGGCGGCCGGCCGGGGTTATTTTCAGTGTGGATTCGTTTTGGTAGTCGATTTCTAAGTAGCCGAGCTGTATCATCTGATATACGTACTCCTTCCATGTCTTGAAGGGGAGGTCGCGGCCGGCGCCGTATGTCTTGATGAGGTGGTAGCCGGCGGCAGTGATGTCGTTGCGTACTGTTCCGCGCAGAATGTCGATGAGCATTCGGATGCCTACTTGCTCTTCCGTCCGCATGACGGCGCTGAGGGCTTTCTGTACCAGTACCGTGCCGTCGAATCGGCGTGGTGAGTTTTGGCAGGCGTCGCAGTTGCTGCAATTTTGCTCGCGTTCTTCTCCGAAGTAGTTCAGCAATATTCGTCGGCGGCATATATCGCTTTCGCAGTACCGTTGCATGAGGCCGAGCTTGTCGAGATTGATTTGGCTTTGCCCGCTTTCTTCTGCAAATTTCTTTAGCATGATATAGTCTGCCGGCGAGTAGAACATAAGCGTGTGGCTTCGCAATCCGTCGCGCCCGGCCCGGCCTATTTCCTGGTAATAATTTTCTATGCTGCCGGGCATGTTGTAGTGTATTACGAAGCGGACGTTGCTTTTGTCTATTCCCATTCCGAATGCTACGGTGGCGCAAATCAGGTCTATGCGGTCATTGATGAAATCTTCCTGCGTTCGGGATCGTTCTATGGCGGGCATTCCTGCGTGGTAGGCTGCGGCGTTTATGCCGGCGGCTCTGAGCTCGCATGCTACGCTCTCGGTATCGGCTCGCTTGGTGCAATATATTATTCCGCTCTCGCCCGGAAGGCTTCGGATGATTGTCAGCATGTATGCCAGCTTCTCTTTTCTTCCGTATCCTCGCAATACTCCAAGGGAGATGTTGGGCCGGTCGAAAGATGCGGTAAATACTTGCGGGGAGGCGAGCCGCAGTTGTTCTACTACGTCCTGTCGGGTGAGTTTGTCGGCAGTGGCCGTGAGGGCTATGACCGGTATTGCCGGGAACCTGTCCTTCAGAACCGATAGCTGGGAATATTCCGGCCGGAAGTCGTGCCCCCATTTCGATATACAGTGCGCTTCGTCAATGGCGATGAGCGAGATTTTCATGCATGCCAGCAATCCGTCCAGCTCGGCCTGTATGCCTTCGGGCGACATGTATAATAGCTTGAGGTGGCCCATCATGGAATGGTGGCGTATGGCTGTGCGATCTTTTTCGCTAAGCGAGCTGTTGAGGGCGGCGGCCGGGACTCCGTTTGCCTTCAGGCTTTCCACCTGGTCTTTCATTAGGGCTATTAGCGGTGATACAACGATTGCGGTGCCGTCAAGATAGAGTGCGGGAAGCTGGTAGCAAACCGATTTGCCGCCTCCCGTGGGCATTAGCGCCAGGACGTCGTTTCCGTTGACCACCTCCCGGATGATTTCTCCCTGTAACGGCCTGAAGGAATCGTATCCGAAGTATTGTTTCAGTAAGGGTAATAGTGATTCCATAATTATATTAACTTATGCTCTATTGCCAGCCGTACAAGTTCGGCTGTGTTGTGTACCTGGAGCTTGAACATTATATTCTTTCGGTAGCTTTTTATTGTTTCGTAGCCAAGACACATTCTGTCGGCTATCTCGCTGTTGGAATGGCCGTCTGCTATGTGTTTCAGCAGCTCTGTTTCTCGGCGGGAAAGCCTCACGGGATTGTCGGGGCTCCTCCTTTTCATCAGGGCGTCGGCCTCGTCGCAGATGTATTGCCCTCCGGCGGCCAGGGTGCGGATTCCTTCTATTACTTCTTCTATCTCGGCGTTCTTGATGACGTAGCCGGATGCTCCCTGCTCCATTGCACGGACTATGAAGCTGAGATCGCCGTAGCTTGTCAGCATCATTATCTTAAGGGCGGGATGCCTGCTTTTGATTTCACGGCACAATTCTATGCCGTTGGCGTCCGGCAGGCTGAGGTCGAGCAGCAATACGTCGTGCCGGTCTGCCTGGAGCATCTGCCGTCCTTCTGCGGCGGAATGGGCCTTCCCGGTCACTTTCATGCCGTCGTTAAGGTTGATTAGATACTCAAATCCTTCTACAACGGCCTTGTGGTCGTCTATTATTGCTATGCGTATCATTGTTTGTAGGTGACGAATGGCGGTGGAGCCCGTCCGCCGGTTTTCTACTTTAGCTTGATGACCTCGCTGCCGGCAAGCAGGAAAGCTCCGGTACCGTATACTTCCCAACTGTCGGCCGAGAAATTTTTGCGGGGGTCGGCCCCTATGGGTTGAACCCATCCCACCATTCCGTCGGGCTGTACGCATCGGTTGAGGCCCTCCCAGGCTTTCCGCACGGCGGGAAGATAGTCTGCGGAAGGCAGCAGTCCGCTGTTGATGCCGTATGCCAGGGCGTAGCAAAAGAAGCCGGAGCCGCTCACTTCACCTCCGGGATAGGAATCGGGGTCGAGCAAACTGGCGCGCCACAGCCCGTCGGGTTGCTGTATGGAAACGATCCTGGCGGACATCTCCCTGAACAATTGCTCGTAAAACGGCCTTTCGGGGTAGTCCGCCGGTAGCTCTTGGAGTATGCGCGTAAGTCCGCCCATCACCCATCCGTTGCCACGAGACCAGAAAATACGTTTGCCGTTCGCCTCCAATCTGTCCTTGCCGTCGCCCTTGATTACGTAGTTGAGATCCCGCGCGAATAGCCGCTCCTCCTTATTATACAGGAGCTCGTAACACTCCCGGAAGAACTCGTCGCTTTTGCGCAGATACTCCTTATTGCCAGTGGTGAGGCCCATCTTTACCAGTGTAGGCGGCCCCATGAAAAGGGCGTCGCACCACCACCAGGTTATCACCTCTATGTTGCGTACGGGATATGGCTGCGTCATCAGCTTGGCAAGTGTGTCGATTAGCGGTGAGAGCCTTTCCTGCCGCTTGTCTCCCCGGTAGAGGTCCACGTAAGTCTGACCTATAACTATGTCGTCCGCATGATACCATCGCCTGTACGGAGTCCAGCCTACGGCATCAAAGGTGTCGGTCATGGCTCTGAGGATTGCTTTGGACTTGGTAATCTCCCATGCTGCAAAGACGCCGGCGTAAAAGGCCCCGTTAGTCCAGTCGCGAGGGTCGTGCCGCGGATGGGCGAGCTGCCACTTCACCGCAGCTTCCATGCTTGCTTTTATGTTCTTGGCTTTAAAGACATCGGACTGTGCCTCGGCAGATATGGCGGCCATGCACAGCATCAGGGTAGATAAGATTGCGATCTTTTTCATGACATTAATATGATTTAGAGTTATTGATATGAAGCGAAGATAGTTGTTTTCCCGAAATAGCGATACCGACTGTTAATAACTAATGCCTTCCCGGCTCCGGGAAGTTATAACGTATCTTTACGGCATGTCAGAATATAAGCTTGGTATGATGTTTAAGAAATTGCAGACGTATATGTGCCGTCCGGCGGCGGCCAATCATAATCGTCCGGCTACGGTTATTGTGTCGGGCGCCGTAGTTTTCTTCCTGTTGTTCTTTTTTGCACCCTTTGGGCTGGAGGGGACGGATGCCCGGAGGCGAACTCTGCTGGCGGGCGGATATGCTTTGGTTACGGCGGCGGCGGTTTCTGTCGTTGCCTACGTCGGCCCTATTCTGTTCCGGCGATTCTACCGGCCGGAAAGCTGGACGGAGTGGCGATCGGTGCTGAACTACCTGATTGTTCTGCTGGCCGTAGTTGTGGGGAACTTCGTATTCTCCGTGACGGTGTTCGGGCTTCCGCAGCGGGTATGGCTTACCTTCCTGACGGTATGCATCGCAATGACTTGCATAGTCGGTGCCGTCCCGGTGGCAATAATACATCTCTACGTGCGCGCCAATAGCCTGAGGCGGCATACGGAGGAATCCCGGACGGCATCCCTCCTGCCGGGCGAGGAGATAGCATCGGCCGGCACCCCTCCCGGCCTCGCGGAGGTGGTGCTCGGCGGCGGCTCGCGCGATCCTTTGCGCATTAGCCCCTCCGATCTGATCTGCCTCGAGGCTTCCGGCAACTATCTTAGGGTATCCTACATGCGGCCGGACGGCGCCATGGCCCAAAGGCTCCTCCGCACAACTCTCGCTATGGCCTCCGCCGAGCTGGAAGGCTGCGCGGGAATCATGCGCTGCCATCGCGCCTTCATTGTCAACATACATTATATATATAATGTAGAAGGAAACTCGCAGGGGCTTCGCCTCAGATTGCGGGCATGCCCGTATACGGTCCCGGTGTCGCGCCCGTACATCAAGAATGTGCTCCATGCTATCCGTCCCTGATGCCTGCAATTCGTCCCACAGCTTCCCGACCTGTTGGAGGCTCCCCATATATTTGCCGAACAGTTCCCCGTATCAAATCTATTAACCCTCTTAAATTATTATCATCATGAAGTTCGGATATTTTATTCCCCTTATTATCGGTCTCACCCTTGGACTGGCATTAGGCAGTGGAGGCTGGTGGGGCTTCCTCGTCATTTTCCCATGGATAGGTGCAAGCATTACGATCGGGACGCTCATTGCTGCAGGACGCAAGGGACGGAAAAAGGAGATCGGTCGCCGGCTCAGTTTGCTGCTTATCTCGCCCGTCTTTCTCATCTTCCTGGGCATAATGCAGCGAGAGAATTTGCAGATTGAGGAGACCGTGTTCTATACTTTGCTCCTCCTGAATACGGGCATCTTTACCCGCGTCCTTATTCACTACGCCATAGCCAAGATCATAGGCCCATTGATCTGGGGGCGTGGCTACTGCGGCTGGGCATGCTGGACTGCGGCATTGATGGAGTGGTTGCCTGTGCGGGATAAGCGTCCGGTGCCCCGGAAGCTAACTCTCATCCGCTATCCTGTCCTCCTTCTGTCAATCTTGCTACCGCTCGTTTTCGTGTGGCTGGGATACGACTGGGTAGGCTTGCATGTTATAGAATCCGGGACGGCGGCAATCATGCATGGCAAGGTCGGCTCTATCCTGTGGTTCCTTGTAGGCAACGGGATATACTACATCGCAGCCGTTTGGCTGGCCTTCAGGTTCGGGAAGAGGAGAGCCTTTTGCAAGATAGCCTGCCCGGTATCATTGGTGATGAAGGCGCAGACGCGAGTATCCCTCCTGCGGGTAAAGCCCACGGGAAACGAATGTACGGGATGCGGCGCATGCAACAGGAGCTGTCCGATGGATGTAGACGTCAGGAGCTATATCGCAGGGGGCAGTAGCATCAGATCGACCGAGTGCATCCTCTGCGGTAATTGCTCGGCGGTATGTCCTGTTATGGCGATCAGGTAGACTTGGAAGCAGGATCAAATTCCTTACATTTGCGCCTCAGATGAAAATGAATAACAAATAAATATGATTCACAAGATTACCAGACTACATGAGGCAATAGACAACCTCAAAGCCTCCGGCTCCGCCGAATTGGAGGCACTCCGAATAAAATATCTCAGCAAGAAGGGAGAAATAGCACAGCTCATGAACGAGTTTCGCACTATCCCCGCCGAACAGAAGCGTGAAATAGGTCAGCGGCTCAACGTCCTGAAGGATAAAGCCCAGGCCAAAATCAGCGAGCTGCGGGCAAGCTTCCATGACGAGGCCGACAAATCCGTGGGGCTCGACCTTAGCCGCACGCCCTACCCCATCCCGCTCGGCTCACGGCATCCCTTACAAATAGTGCAGAGAGAGATTTGCGATACATTCGCCCGTTTAGGATTCCACATAGCGGAAGGACCCGAAATAGAGGATGATTGGCACGTATTCTCGTCCCTGAATTTTCCGCCTAACCATCCCGCCCGCGACATGCAGGACACCTTTTTTGTGCAGAGCCCCTCCGGGCAAATAGTGCTGAGAACGCATACCTCTTCCGTGCAAACACGCACCATGGAGGCGTCCCGGCCTCCCATCCGCATCATCTGTCCCGGAAGAGTGTATAGAAACGAAGCCATTTCCTACCGTGCGCACTGTTTTTTCCATCAAGTCGAAGCGCTTTACGTAGACCGGCAGGTATCCTATGCCGATCTGCGCCAGACGCTGCTGTTCTTTGCGCAGGAGATGTTCGGGGCGGACACGCGCATACGCCTTCGCCCATCCTACTTCCCCTTCACGGAGCCCTCTGCCGAGATGGACATATCCTGCAATCTCTGCGGCGGGCGCGGCTGCCCCTTTTGCAAACACACCGGATGGGTAGAAATCCTGGGCTGCGGCATGGTCCATCCGAACGTGCTCGACAATTGCGGTATCGACAGCCGGGAGTATTCGGGCTATGCCCTCGGAATGGGGATAGAGCGAATAGCAAATCTCAAGTTCCGCGTAACCGACCTCAGGCTGTTTTCCGAGAATGACGTCAACTTCCTGAGCCAGTTTACCTCAGCCCGCTGATGGGGGAGATGACACTCAAAGAGCGGTACGGCGCCGTGCTCGCATGGTTCGAAGCAGAAAATCCGAATCCCGTCAGCGAGCTCAGATACGAGACCCCCTTCCAGCTCCTTGTTGCCGTCATACTCTCGGCGCAGTGTACCGACAAGCGCGTCAACATGGTCACGCCAGAATTATTCCGAGCCTGTCCCGACGCGGAGGCGCTCGCCGCCCATACTCCCATGCAGATATTCCAATTCATACGGAGTATATCATATCCCAACAGCAAGGCGCAGCATTTGGTAGCAATGTCGCGCCAAATTATCGAGCGGCACAACGGCCGGCTGCCTTCCACCGTGCGGGAGCTGATGCAGCTTCCCGGCGTAGGCCGCAAAACCGCCAACGTGATAGCCTCCGTAATATTTCATCAGCCCCGGATGGCAGTAGATACCCACGTATTTCGTGTGGCGGCACGGATAGGCCTTACCGTTGATGCCCGAACCGTGCTGGCCGCCGAACGGCAGTTAGTTGCCAACATTCCGGTTCATCTTATAGCCCGCGCCCACCATTGGCTCATCCTCCACGGCCGTTACCTATGCCTTGCCAAAAAGCCGCAGTGCCGGGATTGCGGGCTTGCCGCCTACTGCCTGTATCACACAGATCCCAAGCCGCCGGATGAGAGCTTACCTTAAGGAAATCATACTCGGAACGGCCGTGGCCCTGATACTCGCCTTTGCCGTCGTAGCCTTCATACGCCTCACGGGTCGCGAGCAGCAGGGCCTCAGCCTCAGCCTCGCCGCACTCGTTCCCGCCGATACGGAGGCAATACTGCGAATCAACCGGCCCGACCTTTTCCGCCTGATGATAATAAGCGAACCCGCCGCAGCCGAAGCCTTTGCCCGGAAGCTTCCCCCCGTTTTCATCGACCTGCTCCGGGGCGTAGAGATGCAAGCCGCGCAAATCAGCATCCACCCCCGCGGGCAAATAATGTATCTGCAAACCGGGCGGGCCACCTCCGCCGCCGAACGCCACCTCCGCCGCGAAATTTTCAGCCCTTACGGCCCGCAGGAGCACTCCGCCGCCGGCCTGCGACTGTGGTTTTTCCCCGCAGAGGCAGGCAGCTACTTCGGATACTACGTTCATAACGGCGTGATGGTAAGCAGTTATAGCCGGCGGCTGCTCGAATCCGTCGCAGCCCTTCACACAGCCTCGCCCGACAGCTTCCCGGCAGCCGGAATCAGTAGCCGCCTTGCCGATCTCGACGCCAATGCCCCGGCCAACCTGCTTTTCGATCGCGAGGGCAGCGCCTTTCCCGCCGGAGCCCATCCCTCCGAATCCTGGGCCGGCCTCGACATCTTTGCAGGCGAAGGCAGCCTTTGCTGCCAGGTTCGTTTGCCCGACAGCAGCCCCTCGGCGATAGATTCGCTGGCATCCTTCCTGCACGACTGCATCCCCGGCGCCGACTGGACGCTCCAACTCTCCGGGGCCGGGTCGCAGCCCTCCGTCACAGCCTGTTTTCCCAAAAAGGCGCCATCCCCCAAATCCGTTTCCGGCCAATAATCCCGCCGGAAGGGGTCAAATCCTTTCCGGTGGCGATAATATTTTGCCCGGAAGCCGTCAGACTGTTTTCCGGGATACCTTCCCGGCCCCATGGCGGGGTCAAATTTTTTCCGGCGGCCCCAATAATTCGGATTGAAACCGTCAATCAGTTTTTCCTGCCCCAATAATTTGGATTGAAACCATGAATTTTTTTTGAAGGCGATAATATTCTGCCATAAAACTGTCCTTTCGTTTTTGCGGCCCCAATATTCTGCCATAAAACCGTCCTTTCGTTTTTCCGGCCTCAATATTCTGCCATAAAACCGTCCTTTCGTTTTTGGGGCCCCAATATTCTGCCATAAAACTGTCCTTTCGTTTTTGGGGCCCCAATATTCTGCCATAAAACCTCCGTTTCGTTTTTACGGCCCCAATATTCTGCCATAAAACCGTCCTTTCGTTTTTGGGGCCCCAATATTCTGCCATAAAACCTCCGTTTCGTTTTTGGGGCCTCAATATTCTGCCATAAAACCGTCCTTTCGTTTTTGGGGCCCCAATATTCTGCCATAAAACTGTCCTTTCGTTTTTACGGCCTCAATATTCTGCCATAAAACCTCCGTTTCGTTTTTGCGGCCCCAATATTTCTCCATGAAACTGTCCCAAAAAAAAAATTGACGGTTTCCCTGATCCGGGAAAGTGTCCCACAAAACATTTGACGGTTTCCCGGATGTGGGAAGGCAATAAAGCAAACGAAAGGACGGCACCATGTTGGCGGGAAGGCTCGAACAACGGGTCATTCCCGCGAAGGCGGGAATCTCCGATCGAAAAACGGGACGATTGTACTGTATCATATACAAATGGCCAATACAATCGTAACCGTCTATCGATCGGAGATTCCCGCCTTCGCGGGAATGACATGGTGGGCATGCGTCCCTGCCTGCATGGCGGCATCAAAAAAAAGCGTCCGCCCCTTTCCCGGATCCGGGAAAGCAATCCATTGCGCAAAATATCATGTATGGATCCGTTTCAAAAGGTAATTCAGCCTGCCCAAACAGGTCGTTTCCAAAATGTAGAGACGCGATGCATCGCGTCTCTACGCACAACGGCCCAAACAAATAAGGGTCGAGAATATTTGACCACAACAATACCCCATATTCCATACAAATGCGTTTGCTGCACACCTCTTACAAATACTCTCTTTGGGGGGTGATTTTTGCGGCTGATTAGTATATATCTTTGCAGCCGTCACTCGAAATGTCCGGATGGTATCAATATCGAGGGACTATATGTTCAACTTAAAAATGTATATACCTTATGGAAAGGAAAGAATTAGAAAAAATGGAGGCACTGCGCCTCACCTCCCTGATGAACGATGTGAAAAACCTGAAGGAGGCCCTCGCTATCGAGGAAGTCAAGCAGAAAATTATCGCTATGGTTCTAAGCTCGAATGACGGCAGCAAACTGAAGGCGGCGGCCAAGTCCGTGGAAGATACTCTGTTCCCGCGAAAACCGGGGGATATTGAAGGGCCTGATGGAGGGGGCAACGGATAATAATTGCTGTTTCCCCGGCAAAATGCCGTCAATCTATTAAATCCGACATCAGGTTTTGAATAAGATTTTCTGGTTTCTCATAATGTGCGCAGCGGTTGCACGGGCCGAGCCTTTGGACAGCCTGTTGCAACTGCTGCCTTCCGCGCGGGGGGATACGGCCGCCGTGCTTCTCTACATGGAGATTGGCGAGATTTATCGCAAGAGCGGAAATCTGCCTTTGGCTTCCGACTATCATGACAGGGCCCTGAAGCTGAGCCGCAGGCTTAATTATCTGCATGGCCTGTACTACGCTTCCGATTACTCATCATTTATACTGAAAAGGCAGGGCAAATACGATGAGGCCATGGCCCTAAACCGCGAGATGATGGCCTTAGCTCTCAAACATTCCGACGAATATCAGGCGGCCATAGAAAAATGGAATATAGGAGCCTGCTATGCCGACAGGGGATTGAACGAGACCGGCATGGCTTACTATCTCGAAGCATTGGAATACTTGGAGCAAAATAATTATCACGAAGATGCCGGCGGGGTATATAACCGGATAATGAGGGTGTATACTATGATGGAAAGATACGGTGAAGCGATTCGCTACGGTGAGAAATCCCTGGCCGGGCGGTCGGATACTCTTAGCGTTGCTTACGGCTATGCCTTGCAGAGCCTTGCAACAAGTTATTATAGCATCTCCCCGCCGGAATACGGCAGGGCTTCGGATTATCTGTACAGGGCCATGGGGATAGCGAGGCGTCAGGGAAATACGGTTCTTGAGGCCAATGTGAATAATGCGCTCGGCAACGTTCTGTTTCAGCAGGGCCGGACGGCGGAGAGCGAGGCTTTTTATTTGCGGGCCCTCGCTGTGTTCGCAGAGGACAGATATCCGCGCGAGTTTTGTGTGGCCAATATAGGTGCGGGCAAGGTGGCAATGTTTCGGCACGACTTCCTGCGGGCGGAGGCTGCTGCGCTAAAAAACTTGGACGTCTCCCGGCGGCATGGAATACGATCCGAGGAACGCAATGCCGTGTTCTTTCTGTGGGAGCTGGCTGCGGCGCGCGGCGATTTCGGCTCCCGCAACCGTTGGAAGCAAGCGCTGGATTCCATTCAGGCCGTCTTGGTGAACGAGAGCATGCTCCGGGCGGTGGAGGAGCTGAACATGCAGTATGAAACCGAGCGGCGCGAATTGCAGATAGCTTCCCTGCGCGGGGAGCGCAAGCTGCTGCTCGGGCTGAGCCTTTCCGTGGGCGCGGGGCTGGTGACGGCGATTGCGGCGGCGCTGCTGTTGTGGCGTTGGGGGGTGCAGAAGAAGCGGCTGCTGGCGCAAGAGATCGAAAGGCTTGAGCAGGAGAAGCTGCTGATAGCAACCCAGGCGCTACTGGACGGCGAGGTGAAGGAGCGCATACGGATAGCGCGAGATTTGCACGACGGCCTGGGCGGGATGCTGACGGGATTGAAGCTTAACCTTGAGAGCGTGAGGCAGGGCATGGAGCTCGACCGTGCGGGCGCCGTCCGCTTCAATAATGCGCTGACTATTCTGGAAGATTCCATGCTGGAGCTGCGCCGCGTGTCGAACCACCTGATGCCGGAAGCCCTGAGCCGATTCGGATTGCGCACGGCCATAGGGGACTTCTGCCGTCTGCTCTCCGGCAAGATTGAGTTCGATTGGTACGGAGAGGATGAGAGGCTGAAGCCGCAGCTGGAGGAGGTGATATACCGCATCGCTTACGAACTTGTGAACAATGCCCTGAAACATTCGGGGGCATCTCGCATAGTGGTGCAGCTTGTCCTGGAGCCCGGGCGCATATCCCTTACTGTTCAGGACGACGGCAAGGGCTTCGACTACGATGCATCCGTTGGCCGGGGCATGGGCCTGACGAATATCCGCACTCGAGCGGCTTCGTTTGGCGGCTCCTTCAGCATATACTCCAAGCCGGGCGAGGGCACTGAGGCCTCTGCGGAGTTCGGCTTGGGCTAAAGCAAATCTATTTACAGGCAGATGAAGCGTCCGTCGCGTATCTCCGGTACGACGGGGGCGCTGTCGGGCGTGAGGCAGTAGTCAACGGCATCCTCCAGACCGTGCTGTTTCAGCCGGGCGTAGTGATCGGATTTGCGGATAGCCTCTCCGAGGCTGTTGGCGTGGTGCTCCCAGAGGTCGAGGGCCATCCCGGCGGTATCGGAGGCGAGCCGGAATCCGTGGGGCAGCAGCATGGCTGCAAGAGCCCCTCCGAAGAGAGTGTCCTCCAGGTTGGGCCGGTCTTCCCATGCCGAAGCGAGTACGATGAGGTCTCTCTGCTGCCTTATGCACCATCCGGCAATAGAGCTGATGTTTACAAAGGCGCCGGATGCTATGGCGAAGGCTTCCCGGGCTGCTACAACGGCCCGTGTTCCGTTAGTCGTAGTGAAAACTATGTCGCGGTCGTGCACGAGCTGGGGCGCGTAGTCGAAGGGGGAGTTGCCAAAGTCGGCGAAGTGGCATCTCCGAACGTTGCGCTCGGCTCCCACAAGGAATCCTGCTGCCTTGGCTTCCATGGCCTCATCGAGGGTTGCGACGGGCCGTATGCTTCGGGCTCCGTTATGGAAGGCCGTAGCTATTGTTGTGGTGGCGCGAAAGATATCGGTGACGACCACGACGCATTGCGGGCTGTGATACAAATGGTAGATGGCGGGTGTGAGGCAAACGTCTATGGTCACGGTTCAGAAGCGTATAAGTTCTCGGTATAGCCGCTGTACTGGCAATCCCATGACGTTGTAAAAGGATCCGGAGATGCGCTCCACGCCTACGTATCCGAACCATTCCTGTATGCCGTAGGCCCCGGCTTTGTCGTAAGGCTCGAATGTGTCTACATAGTATTCGATTTCGCTGTGGCTTAGCGCTGCGATGTCTACGGAGGATATGCTGGAAAATTTTGCTGCCTTGTATGTGGCGGTGATGCAAACGCCGGTTATTACTCTGTGCGTCCGTCCGGCAAGAAGGTGTAGCATGGAAATGGCGTCGTCTCTGTTGACGGGTTTTCCGAGCAGTGTGTTGTCGATCTCGACTATTGTGTCGGCGGTGATGAGGATATCGTTTTCGTTCATGCCGGGCAGGTATGCGGAAGCCTTCTGCGAGGCTATGTGCATGGGTATTTCCTCTATCGGCAGGGTGGCGGGGAATGATTCGTCTATGCCGTCTATGATTTTTACGGTGAAGGGAATGTTGAGGCCGCCGAGTAGCTCCCTTCGCCGCGGCGATTGCGATCCGAGGATGATGTTGCGTCCGCGTAGCGCTGTGGGTATGCTGTGCTCTACCATCCGAAAGCTTCTTCGTCCATCCACAGGCCTTGCACTTTCATTATCTGTTCGATCACATCGCGAGCAACTCCGTCGCCTCCATTGCAGGGCGAGATGTATCGTGCTATGCTTTTGATTTCCGGGGCGGCGTCAGCGGGCGCTACGGGCAATCCCACGCGGCTCATGACGTGATAATCGGGAATGTCGTCGCCGGCGTAAAGTATTTGGTCGTCGTCAAGCTGTGTCAGCGCCCTGAAGTCGTAGTAATCGTCGAGCTTGATGGAGCTTCCGAGGTAAATGTGAGTTATGCCGAGCTTTGCGAATCTGGTATGAAGGGATGCTGTCCGTGCGCCGGATATGATACCTACGTGGAGCTGCTTCTTGACGGCGAGCTGGAGTGCGTATCCGTCCTTGATGTTGACGGTCCGCATGGGATCGCCGTCGGGTAGTAGAGAAATAGTGTTCCCGGAAAGTACGCCGTCAACGTCGAAGACTACGGCTTTGATGCGATGCAAATCGTATGGTATGCTACTCATGGCTGATTTTCTCGCTGTAAATATTCTGGCTTATGAGCTTGTAGATGGCTTGTCTGGCCGGATTGTCGAGCAGCTTGAAATGTTGTTGCATCACTGCCTGATCGAACCTTACGGCGGGCCCCGTTTGCGCGTCGGCGGGCGAGAGCTCGTGCAGCTTGTCGGCAGTCTCGACGATTAGCGGCATGAAAACCTCGTGCGATATGCCTTGTTCTTCGAGTATTTGGGCCGCTATGTGGTACATGTGGTTGGTAAAGTTGCATGCAAATACGGCTGCGAGATGGATGTACTTGCGTTTTTGCGAATCGGCCTCCTGCGCATTTCCGGAGAGGGCTATGCCAACCTTACGGAGCATCTTGAGGTCGTCGGGCTCTTTGGCTTCGATGAAGATGGGCGTCCCTTCGAGCCGTACTTTCCTCTTTTTGGTGAAGGTTTGCAGCGGATAGAAAACGCCGTATCTGTCGTTGTGATTCTCGAACACATTGATAGGCAAACTACCGGCAGTATGCACCCAAAGCCCGTCGTTGGGCGCTACCTGTGCAATGACTTCGGGGATGACGGTATCTCGCAGAGCGAATATGTAGAGATTGGCATCCGTGTGTATGTCGCCGAGATTAGCCGTCCAGCGGCAGTTGAGTTTTTTTGCCAAGGCTTCGGCATGTTCTTCCGTTCGGCTGTATATCTGGCCTATTGTCATGCCGGCTTTTTGCATCTCTAATGACATGCAGGTGGCTAAATTACCTGCTCCTATAAATACGATTTTCATTTGATTCGTTGGATTGATTTTGTTTGCGGTGCTGTAAAACAAATAAGATTGAAGTATGTTGTGGGGTGAAGCCTGTCATTCCGGAGAGTCGGGCTCTAATAAGTTTTCGTCGGGTTCCTCATCAGGTTCGTCGACGAGTAAATCGTCTTCGGTAAAAATATCGGCGTAATCCTCTTCTTTGTCGGGCTCGGCGCCTTCAACAAGTTCGATCTCGGACTCGCTTCTATGCTTGTCGTCTTTGGTGAGATAATCCCGCATGCGCACGGCCAGCTGTATGGTTTCTCCTTCTCTCGACCAGAGGATGTCATTAACTAAGAGCTTGTTCAGCTCTATGAGCGATCCGCATCCCGCCTGAACGAAGATGTGCCGCGTATCATCATATTCAAATATGTCCGAATGGATGAATGTCGTTAGTTTATCAATGCCGAGATATTCCTTGTCGAGCTTGTTCACTCCGAGATGTTTGCGCAGCAAAGCCCCTTCGGGAGTGGAGTTGCTGGTGAGCATCAGGAAGGTATGCACAAGTATAACAGATTGCGGCATGCTTATGACGAGGTATCCCACTTTCATTCCCCGCAAGCGGTATTCAACCAGATACCTTCCTTGCCCCATGGGGCTCAGGGCGTCTTTGTTACGACTTGCAGCAACAAAAGCGCTGAAGATCTCGAACTGCAATATGCCCTGGCTTGCGCATCCGATGCGTTCTTCCATACGGTTGAGCGTATGCACGGTGATGTAAACCGGCAAAAGCTTGATGCCCGAAGCGCTGCGCCGTCCAAGCCATGTGGAAGGTATGTTGATGGGGATAGCTTCTTCGGGAGCATCTTTTCCGGGCTGTGGAACGAAGAGGAATCGCACGGCGCTACGTATTTCGCCGTTAGGCAGCCGGATGCGCTTCCGTTCGGCGCGAGCAGGCCGTATAAGCATGGTCTGGAAGATTCGCCCGTCTACCACATGCTTTTTCCTCTTGTCGGGTTCGTCCGTATATCGGGACATATAAATGGTGTGACGCAGGTCGCTCATGAAATATGTAATGGAGAGCTGGAGGCTGTTAATTTTCGAAAGATATTCGCCGAATCGAGCTTCCCTGTTGCTCATGAACTCTTTGTACCAGGATAGTCTCGACCACATGTCGGGGTCGGGACGTATATCAGGGTCGTACGGCGCATGTTCGCGTATCATCCATTCAACCGGCGAAACGATGTAGTGATAATCGCCCAGCGAAACCGATTCGCCGTTTTTATTAATCTCGATAGTAATATTTTTCTGGATGATACGGGCAAATTCGTTGGCAAAAGCCAGCACCTCTTTGGCCACTTTTCCCTCGGCCTGTATCTTTATGGGCGCACCACGCAGCTGGTAGATAGTTTCGATTTGTGTAGGAGAAAATGTTGCGTACAAATCGGGGTGGATGAGTTCGCAGATGTTTTTCATGCGCTTGATATAGTCGTTGCGGTGCTGCACGGCCTCCATCTTTTTGCGGGCAAAATCGCTTATTTTGTTTTTTGCTTTTTTCTTCGACATTTTATTGATTCTCTATTATTATTGCGAGGAGATATTTTTTCATGGCTTTCTAATGAGTATGTATTATGAAGGCAAACATACTCGAAAATCGTGAAGCCTGCAAACCGTCCGATTAAAAGTTCCTTGTAAAAAAACTTTCACTGCTGTCCGGTAAAATAAATCCGGCTAAGAAACAAGGGCTGTCTTTTACCTTTCCGACAGGCTTTCTTTACAACCCCCTTTGGCGGATTGGCAAACCGATTTCGGTTGGAGCTTTCCACCTTGGCGGATTGGCAAACCGAAATCGGTTGGAGCTTCCCACCTTGGCGGATCCGTCAGCCGATTTCGGTTGGAGCTTCCCACTTTGGCGGATCCGTCAGCCGATTTCGGTTGGCACTTTCCACTTTGGCGGATTGGCAAACCGAATTCGGTTGGAGCTTCCCACTTTGGCGGATCCGTCAGCCGGAAGCTTTTTTTATGTCCTCAGATGCAGAATCATATGCAAATCAATACGTTGAGTCATTTTATTTGAAGTATCACCGAAAACCATCAAATCCTGCTTATAGCTCCTTTGAGAAACTCTAAAAGCAAGCAACGCCAACTTGACGTCAAGTAGCGCCAACTTGACGTCAAGTAACGCCAACTTGACGTCAAATTTTCACCTGTTTCAATAGCTCAAACTTCAAATTACTCCGTGTTATCTTTTATAAATCAACAGATTATGCTATAAAGCCGTTTGGGAGGACCAAGACGGCTGAGGGGCGCATGGCTAAACCAGGATGACTGAAATTATTTCAGGAGAAATCCGTTTGGAATTAGAGAAAACAGCATTATTCCGTCCCAGGGTTGTTGATAAATTGAGCCTGCAAAAGTCGACCGGGCCAATCGCCGGCTATTAATGCGGATTTACAGTTTCAACAAGTCGGAGTACAATGTTGAAAAATTTTTTTAGTGAAACACAAGCAAGAAGCGAATTTATATTATATTTGTCCCGTTAAATTCGAACATGAATATGCACAAGAAAAAGATAATATATGAATATAGAAGACAGATTATTTTTTGGCTATCGGATAATAGAATCCATCCACAGAAGTAATCAATACAATATATGCCGGGCATATAATAATGAAGGCTATATAGTAGCGCTGAAAATCGCGGAAGAACAATTCATTTCCGAAAATCCCGAACTCATAGAAAGGGCATACCGCAAGGCTGAAGTAATGCGAGCCATATCCAATCGCGGCAGCAATACATTTCATCTTGTTCGCGTGTTCGACGTGGTAAAGACCGACAAGGTATTCTTTGTTGTGATGAACTGGATTGAAGGCGTGACGCTGGAGAGCTCCCTACCCCGCATGTCGTTGCCACGGAACAGAGTTGACCTTGAAGACATTGAAAATCAGCTGCACGAAGCCGTTCGCGTCGTCACAAATATGGGCCATCGCCCGGCAGTTATCAACTCCTCCAACGTGATTATAACTCCGCGCGACACCGTTGTACTGCTCAACTACATCGATCTTGCCCGGCAGGACGAAACCGCAGTCCGCGGCGTTGTTGATAACTTTATGGACGAATGTTATCGTGAGCTATCCCACAGATATGCAGTTCCGATAGCAGAAGAATCAACCTACGAGCCGTCCTCATATCCATATCCGCCAAATGATTATCCGCCCTACCCCAAGCCGTCGGGAAGCCGCCTGTCAGACAAGGCTGTGATGATAGGCTTTGCTGTGATCATTATAATAACGCTGCTGACAATTCTCGTACTGTTGATTGTAGGTAGGCAAGTCTAACGCAAATAACATAACATAATTAATATATTAACATCAAATTTATTTAGTATGGCTTTATACAGAAATATTACTTGGGATGGGCAGCCGGCCGGCCGAACGAAAGAAGGCATAGTTGGCGCACCAATATATTGGCGCCCCGAATCCAATCGAGAAATAGTTTACAAATACCCTTTTGATAATATTCAGAATGGAGCAGTTGTGATTGTTCACCAAACGCAAAGGGCATTTCTGTTTCTCAACGGCGCCATGGTATCGTCGATTCCCCCAACCGGAGCGCCTTACAGGCTGACGACGGCAAATATTCCTTATTTGCAGAATTTCCTGAATGTTCCCACAGGCGGGCATACCCCCTATACCGCCGAAATATGGTTCGTTAACGTTGAAACAGAACGCGAAACTCCCTGGGGAGTGGGCGGAGTGCCCGTGTTTGACAATCAGTTTGAAACCGACTTCATACTCGGAGCCCACGGAATGTACAATTTCAGGATTACGGACGGCGGTCAGTTTATCAAGAAGCTCGTTGGCACGCTTCACGACTTTACAACCGACGATGTTCTGCAGAATTTCCAGTTCAAGATTTCATCCATTGCTTCGCAAACCTTCTCCGACATAATGGAGGCCGAGAAACTCTCGATTGCCGGCCTTCAGCGCAAGCGTGGCAGCCTCGAAAAGCAAATAGAAAACATCGTGAACGATACTCTTTATATGTATGGCATCAGGTTGAGTAACTTTTCCATCCACGAGTTCAGCCTGCCTGCGGCATATACGGAAATTCTCAACGAGAAAGCCAAAGGCGTGGCCGAGCGGAAACGCCTGGAAGAGCTCGGCGTTACCTACAAGGATGCCCGACAGCTCAAAATCATGGAAGAAGCAGCCAAAAACCCAGGCTCCGGCACAATCACGGCCGCAGGAATAGGCGCCACACTCTCAACCGGGGTGACCTCAAACTTCGGCGACTTCATGAAAGAGACGGCCGGTCATGCAATGCCCTCGCCGCCGCCATCCCTGCCGCAATACCACTTCGTGCTCGGAGGCGCCAAGGTCGGTCCCTATACTATTGACCAGGTGATTGCGCAGATCAATGCCGGTAGAATCACTCCCGGCACCCTGTTCTGGTCGACGGGCATGAGAGATTGGCAGGAAACGCAAACATCAGCCACACTGAGAAGTTTATTCAGTTCGTTATAATCACAAATTATTTTAAAGTCATGAGAATATTAAATATCATATTAGCGTTACTCATAGTAGCAGCAACATTTGGGTTGTTCTTCATAATAGGCAGTCCGAATCCGGACGGAGTTTATTCCAATATGTTTTTTGCAAACTTGGCCATTACGGTTGTGCTGGAGATACTCCTGATGGGCTCCCTGTTTTATATAACTTCTGATGAAAACTACCGGCTCTCGGTAATATCAGCCTCGTGGACGGTGTTCGTGTACGTCATACTGATGGCCTTGTGGATGCTTGCCTTCGGACTTTACTACTATCTGTCGGAAGAGCCTTTAGCTGTGGGAGGTACATGGGTGAAAATATACTACGGCGGCTTGCTCGCCCTCTCGGCCATATTCATAGGAATACTGATCTTCGTAACGCAAAGCGGATACTTTGCCGATAATCTCAACAATCGCACCCGCCATTATGTGACGGAAAATCAGGTGGACAACATTGACTACAAAATGATGAAGTTCACCTTCCAGCGATACATGACCACCAAGAATGCCGATCAGTTGCTTCTTATCCAGACCAACCGCGAGCTCGACATGTTTATCGACAAAGCTTCAACCGTACCCGCATACATTCTGCAAGACAACTATCGCCTGGGGAATGCCATAAATTCGCAGTCCGATCGTATCCGCAGGAGCATAGAGCAAATGGAGCGCATCAATAATCCGGTCGAACTAAATAAAGATATTATGCGCCTGTCGCAAACATTGCGTACAGCCATAGATCAAATCGACACATTGCGGGTTTAAGAACTACTAACCAACGTGATACATATAGTTGTTTTGAATGAAAGGCAGCTCTTTATACAAAGGCTGCCTTTTTATAAGTTATCCAACATGAAAAACAAGTAAGCACTTAGCGATATTGGTAATAGATTTATTAAAATTGGTAACAGTTATTTGAAATCACATCTATATATTTGTAATATCTAACCAAAAGGGGCTATTCTAACGAAACCTTCCCTTAGCGATAGAACGCAAGACAGTAACCAAAACGCCAAGCAAGTAATACAATAGAAATTTCATTCATTGAAGATTGGAAGAGTTGGGGTTGCTGTGAAGCAGTCCCTGCTCGTTCCACTTGCGATTCCGCAAAACTTAGTATAATTCTAATATAATCCCGCTTAACCGTACAACGTTCATAAAAAAGCCTAACAAAGCTCAGCATACCATGCAAAGTAGCATCAGATGCTTGCAATGTTCGTCTCAAATTAGTATCTTTGCCGGCATAAATACAAAATACAATTATTTAATACGTAAACATTAATTCAAATGAGAAAAAATGTAGCAATATTAGTAGTTAATCCGGTGAACGGAATAGGATTGTTTCAATATCTTGAAACTTTATACGAAAACAAAATCCCTTATAAAACATTTGCAGTTGCTGAAACAACCGGTGTAAGAACAAATTCGGGGATCCTCATTCAGACCGACGACACGGTTGCCGGTTTGAAGCAAAATTCAGACGACTTCCAAGCCTTGGTATTTTCTTGTGGCGATGCGATGCCGAAGTTTGTTGAAAATGCAGACAAACCTTTCAACCAGGACATGCTGGCCGTCATAGGCCGCTTTGCTGCTAAAGGTCACATGCTTGTTGGACATTGCGTGGCAGCCTTACTTTTCGATAATTTCAGCGAATGTAAAGGCAAGAAAGTTGCGCAGCATCCATTCATCAAACCCTTACTCACGAGATGTGTAGGTACGAACGAAGAGTTTGTGGTTGACCGCAATATGTTTACGGCTCGTGATGAAAATACGTTGCCGAAGCTTATGCCGAAACTGCTTGAAGCCTTGCAAGCAGAATAAGATACAATAGTACAGAAGCGAGCCGGGCAGCAATGTCCGGCTTTTTTATGAGCGGCCGAGCAAGGCAATCTCACTTAGCGGTGTAAGTCTGCTGCAGAGGTATGATTTTGGCCTTTAACTTGTAATCTGCAGGAGCCATTTAAGGATTTCGTCGAGCGCCGCGGGTGAAAATGTTTGCTCAATGCTTGAATATTCCAGAGGCAACCCGCTTGTACATTCCTGAAACAGATGATTAAGGCCGGGCAGCTCTTTGAGCGTTACGTTCCGGTTGCCGCCTTCGGATAATGCGTTGCCTATGGCTTCAAGATTGATTTTGGGGAGTACCTGCAAGTCTTTTTCGCCATTCAGTGCGAGCACCGGGCATTTCACTTTTTTCAATGCAGGCGCCGGATCGTATTTGAGAAAATACTGTATCCATGGATTCAGCAAACTGTTGATTTGTGCGCCTATGGCTTCGTCGCTTGCATTTGCATCAGCCTCTTTGATCAGACTTATCAGGCTGGGCCTGAGTTCCTCCGGCTGCGTATTATTGATAACTATCTCGAAAGCCTTGCCGTTAAGATCGAGTACGGCCTTCAGTATTTCGTCGTTCATGTCCGAAGCTCGTCCTATGGCTTCTTGCTGAGAAAGTAAAACTTTATCGCCGCGCACTCCAGTCCCGGCAAGCATGACGATGAAGCCGATGTCGCCGGAACGGGCAGCCAGCATAGGCGCAATTACTCCGCCTTCGCTGTGCCCAATCAGTCCGATTTTTTTCGCGTCGATTTCCTTCCTTGACTGCAAATATTTCACGGCGGCTTCCGCGTCTTTTGAGAAATCAAAGGAGGTGGCCGCGGCAAAGTCGCCGGTGGAAGCGCCAACTCCGCGGTCGTCAAAACGAAGTACGGCAATACCGTTGCGCGTCAGAAAATCGGCCAGAATCCAAAAAGGTTTATGGCCCATCATTTCTTCATCTCGGTTTTGCGCCCCGCTTCCACTTATTAGTACCGCCGCCGGAAACTTACCGCCGGTTTCCGGCATAGTGAGCGTGCCCGCCAGCGTAACTCCATCTTGAGTGTTTTCAAAAGCAACATCTTCAGCGAGATACGGATATGGCTCTGTTGGTTCCTGCGGTCGCTTAACAATGGCTTCCGCTTTGTCTGTTCTTGAAAGATCAAGTGGGAATGTCAGACCGCTTTGTTTGAAAGTTCCGGTAATTGAATCGGTTCCGTTCCAGCTTCCCTCATATTCAATTCCGGCGTTCGTGATAGATATTTTCAGCGCCTTGTCCTGAAGAGTTACCGAAGTAACCGGAATGCCCTTCGCTCCCTGGTCGGGGCTGTCCATTGTTGCCGAATATCCGTTGCTCGTTGCAGTAATGTGAAATACAAGTCGCAACTGTATGCCTTGTACGCTCAGTTTGCCGATCCATTGTCCCGCAATATCTTGTCCGTATATTGACAAGGAGATGATGCATGCAAATAGTGTGATTAATGATTTTTTCATATTTAATATATTAATTGTTTGAAGCAAAGATAAGAAAAAATGGCTGCTCCAAAACGTTGGGCTGCCGTCAATGTTAAAAAAATATCGCCATCCCAACGTTGGTCTGTCGCCAATGTTAAAGAAATATCGCCATCCCAAGCTTGGATGAGTATACAACTCAAACAGATTTTGCGGCTCATATTACAGAGAACATTCCGCGGCTCAGTTCAACTTGCTGTGTTTTATGCTATATAAGAAGTAAACAATTATCCCAAGCACTGTCCATCCAATCAAGCGCGCCCACGTTACCCACGGAAGCGCAACCATTTGCGCAATGCATATCACAGCGCCGAGAATAGGAATGGCCGGCACGAACGGAACCCTGAAAGGCCTTTTCAATTCCGGCCGCGTTTTCCGCAAAATAATAACGCAGATACAAACAATGGAGAATGCCATGAGCGTGCCGATCGACACCAGTTCATTTAATACTTGTAATGGAAACAGTCCGGCAATCAGCGCTGTAAGCACTCCGGCAACAATGGTTGCATTGCGAGGTACGCCTCTTTCGGGATGTATTTTAGCCAGAGGTTGCGGCAGCAATCCGTCGCTTGCAATGGAGTAATAGATTCGCGATTGCCCAAGCATCATCACTAATATTACGGAGCTTAGGCCGGCAATAGCGCCGAGCTTTATGAAGGGGCTGAGCCATGCAAGTGTGTGAGCTTTGTCGATTGCTACGCCTATGGGGGCTTCAACATTTAGCTCTTTGTAATGAACGATACCGGTTAATACGGCTGTCACCGCGATGTATAGAAGTGCACAAATCCCAAGCGAAATTAAGATGCCGCGAGGCATATCACTTTGCGGGCGCTTGGTTTCCTGCGCAGCGGTGGAAAGAGCATCAAATCCCAAATATGCAAAGAAAACCAGCGCTGCTCCGCGAAATATTCCGCTCCAGCCGTACTCGCCGAAAACTCCGGTGTTGGGCGGAATGTATGGCGTCCAGTTAGATTTTAAATCAAAATCGGGGGCAAGGATTACGGATAAACCGAAGCCTATAAACAAAAGTATGACGCCAACCTTGATTGCAACAATCACATTATTGATAATAGCCGACTGCTTTATCCCTCCCATCAAAAGCGAAGTGACAATGCCTACTATAAAGACTGCCGGAAAATTAATAAGGCTGCCCGTCAGGCTCCAGCCTTCGGAGGTATATTTGAATACGGATTGGGAAATATGTTGCGGCAGATAAATATCCCATCCGTTCAACATATTAATCATATACCCCGACCATGCCGAAGCAACAGCCGAACATGCAAATAGATATTCCAAAATAAGCGTCCAGCCGATAAACCAGGCAAGAAATTCGCCCATCGTTGTATAACAATAAGCATACACGCTGCCCGAAACCGGAATCATTGCCGAAAATTCCGAATAACACAAGCCGGCCAAAATGCAACCGATGGCCGAAATTACAAACGAAATCGTGAGCGCAGGCCCTGCATATTCCGCTGCTGCCTGCCCCGTAATTACAAAAATGCCGGCTCCGACAATTGCCCCTATTCCTAACGCAATCAAATGATATACCGACAGATTACGCTTCAATCCGCCATTGCTTCGCGCCGATTCCTCGAGCATAGCTCCAATATCTTTTTTCCTGAAAAGTTTCTCAATCATATTCTCTTTTTTTTGCACAAATATAGGAGATCGTTTTGATTATGCAAGCCAGATTTGCTCACGGGAATGAGTATTCCGTAGGCAAAGCGCGACCCCTGCTTGTGGAATTTTTCGTTCTTAAAAATCTCATTTCGATTTCATAAAATCGAATGAACCTTTTCGCAAATTGATTCCGTATTCCAGATATGCTTTCAAGCAAGCAAGAAAGTTTGCCCAGCCTTCGGTATTTCTCACCAGCCAGGCTATTCCTTCGTCATTGTTTTCCATACTTTTTTCCGTAATATGCACAACCGTTGAATTATTTTCCTGCTTTTCTAAGCTTATTTCAACGAGTAAATCCATATTATTTGCTCCTTCCCAATAAAAAGAAATAAAGCTATCCTTTTCTATTGTTTCGATATTAACCGGTATTTCAAATTCAAACTCCGGGAAACGCCAAACGACTGATTTGCCGGCCTCCATTCGCCCCGAACTTTCAGAGATAAAGTAGTGCTTCATCTTTTCGGGATTGACAATAGCCTCAAAAACTTCATCCGCAGGCTTCCCTATTTGAAGCGCTGCCTTTGCTGTTAGAATATTGCTGTTCATACAAATAGTTTATATTAATGTGTTATTAAATTTCGGTATTCATCACCGGTAAAGATATGAATTATCCTCTAATGTTGACTCACAGAGGCCGTGCCGACATTGTTCTCTTGTCATGTTTTGCTATGTTTGCACTAAAACACTATTATCCATGAAATATTATCTCATTGCCGGCGAAGCTTCCGGCGACCTGCATGCTTCCAACCTCATGAAAGCAATCAAAGCTGAAGATTCCGCTGCACAATTCCGTTTTTTGGGCGGCGATTTGATGGCTGCCGAAGGTGGACAACCCTTGCGGCATTACCGCGAAATGGCTTTCATGGGGGTGATTCCGGTTCTGCTCCATTTCCCCGAAATTTTGCGTAGCATGGCCGCCTGCCGTAAGGACATAGCCGATTTTAGCCCCGATGTGGTCATACTTATTGATTATCCGGGATTCAATTTGCGTATGGCACGCTATGTTCACCGGCTGCATATCCCTGTTTGCTATTACATTTCTCCCAAGATATGGGCGTGGAAGCAATACCGCATCCGCTCCTTTCGCAAATACGTCGATCGAATGTATTGTATCCTTCCGTTCGAGAAAAACTTCTTCCAAAAGTTGCGATACGATGCGGAATATGTAGGCAATCCTTGTGTAGATGCCGTCGCACATTTCCGTGCCGAAACCAAGGTTGTTCCCGATTTTCCTCTTGCGAGCAATAATAAGCCCGTGATTGCTTTGCTTGCAGGCAGTCGCAGGCAAGAGATTCGCGATAATTTGCCCGTTATGATAAAAGCTGCCGCCATGTATCCGCAATTTCACCCTGTGGTGGCCGGTGCTCCGGGCATAGCCCCCGAATTTTACCGCTCATATCTTGCGGACAGCAATGTTGAGATTGTTTATAATCAGACGTATGCCCTGCTTGAACATAGCGTCGCGGCTCTTGTCACTTCGGGTACCGCAACGCTTGAGACGGCTCTGTTTCGCGTCCCTCAGGTCGTTTGCTATCAGACTCCTATGCGAACGCTTATTGGATTTGTGTTTCGTCACTTTTTTCACATCCGCTTCATTTCGCTTGTGAATTTGATTGCCGGAAGGAAGGTGGTGGAGGAGTTTTTTGCCGAGAGTTTCAGGCTGAGTAATATAATCGCCGAGCTGGGCCTGATATTGAACGATGCGGCTCATCGGAACCGTATCCTGGCTGGGTATGACGAAGTTATCGGCCTCCTCGGCGCTCCGGGTGCCTCTCAGCGTGCAGCCCGGTCGATCGTAGCGTGGCTTCGCGATAAAGTTCGCGAGTAGCGTGAGCTTCCAAGCGAAAGTCGCGCAAGCCTTATAACACCTTATTCCAAACCGATTTTATAGGGGGAGGGGGGTGAGCCTCTTTTTCACTCCGGCAAAGCGGCTCGCAATGCGCGTAGCCAATTACCGTAGGCTATGGCATGCAGATCGTCGTCCGAGTATCCGCGTCGGGCGAGCAGTGGAAATACGTTTTGGACGTCGGCTATTGTTTGCAGATCGTGAGGGCATTGTTCGGTGCCGAAGGCTCCGTCGAGATCGCTTCCTATGGCTGCGTGGCGTGTATTGCCGGCTACCTGACAAATATGGTCGATATGATCGGCTACGACCGACAATGTGCATCCTTTTGCCTTGGGCGTCGATACTCCGCGCTGCCATCCCGGCACCAGCATCCATGCGTCGAAGGCTACGCCTATCACTGCTTCGCGTGCAAATAATTCGCTGAGCATTTCGTCGCTCATCTGCCTGTTGTGATTGACCAACGCACGGCAGTTGTTGTGGCTGGCCCAGATGTGTCCCCGGTATGTGTCGAGGGCATGGCGGAAGGCATCGTCGTTAAGATGACTCACATCGAGAATCATACCCAACTCATCCATCTTGCGCAAAAGAGCCTGTCCGTCAGCGTTAAGGCGTCCGGAGCTATCGGTGCCGTTGGCATAGCGACCTGGGCCATAATGTGCCGGCCCGACGGCTCTAAGCCCGTAAGCGAAGGCTCGTTCGAGGTGATCGACTGTAACGAACGAATCGGCTCCTTCTATGCTTAGGACATATCCGATAGCTTTAGAATCGCAGGGAGTTCCGTCGGTCCAGAGGGCTAAGTGGCGCTCCAGCTCTCGGCGATTAGTAATCATTGTCATCTGCTTGTCTTCTTCCATGGCGCGGTACCAGGCAAGCTGACCTTGAGTCTGGGCCCAGGCCTGTTCAGGCGAGTGCCATCCGGGGAGGGAGTTGCCCGGAGCGACGTATCGGCCTATTTGCGTGGCGACAACTATGCCGGCTTTGCCTTTTCGCATCTCATCGAACGAAACGGTTGCTTTGCCTCTGTCGGGTTTGTCGGTCATTCCTTTTTCACGGTTATTGATGTTGGTGATGGAATCACGCAGGTCGCGGTTCCATTCGAGGGCGTTCATGCTCAGGTCGAGATGAGCGTCAATAATAAGCGGTAATGTCATGTTGAGTAATTATTATAAATTGATTGTTTTTTGATTGTTTCCGAATCGCTGGGCTTTCTTCCGGCTTAGTTTTGTTTCATTGTATATTCTTTTATTCCCAGAGCTTCGTATGATTGCATCAAGGCTTCGTGGTTGTCGGATATAACGAGCAGTTTGTCGCCGAGTTTCAGCGGAGTATTTCCTTTAGGAACGAAATATGTGTCTTTGCGCATAACCATCACGGCGAGGGTATGGTCGGGCAGGGTTAGCTCCATGAGTTTATTGCCGTGGCTAAGCACTTCGGAGGTGATGTCGATTTGGCTCATTGCGCTTTTGATTTCGTCGGGAAATTCGATGCGGAACACGTCGGCGTGATTCTCTTCGTCCATCAGTTTGAGCTTATTAGCTGCCGAAATCACGGTGGTGCCTTGTACGACAAGCGATATTATGGTAATGAAAAAGACAACGTTGAATATCATCTGCGCATGTTCTATCCCGGCCGTGAGTGGGTATATGGCAAAGATTATGGGCACGGCGCCGCGCAATCCTACCCACGAAAGGTATATCCTCCCCTTAAAAGAGAATGATTTGAATGGTAAAAGTGTGATAAATACCGCTATCGGACGTCCCACAAATGTCATGAATAGCCCTATCGCTATCGCAATCCAAGCCACCGGAAGCAGCTCGTGAGGATTGACAAGCAGGCCCAACGTGAGGAACATAACTATCTGGAAGAGCCAACTGAAGCCTTCGAAAAACATCTTTATCCTGTTCTTACGCACAATTTTTTTATTCCCAACTACCAGTCCGGCCACGTAAACGGCAAGATAGCCGTTCCCGTATGCAATAGTTGTCAGCGCAAAGATGAAAATAGCGCCCGCGAGCAACAGAATCGGATAGAGCGATTCGTTGTGCAAATTGCTGCGGTTTATCACCCAAACCATTCCCAAGCCCAGCCCGTAGCCCGCCAGGAGGCCGAGGCTCATCTCTACGCTGAACGACAGCGCTGCATGTCCGAGGCTCATATCGCCAACGCGGATGTATTCAATGAGCATTATCGTCAGCAGATAGGCCATCGGGTCGTTGCTCCCGCTTTCCAGCTCAAGCACGCGATTGAGCCCTTCCTTCAGGTGCACTTTTCGCCCATGGAGTATGGCAAAAACGCTGGCCGAATCGGTTGACGACATTACTGCTGCCATAAGCAAAGCTTCGGCAAAGGAGAGCGTGCTGCTATGTCCCACCCATCTGAACAGGTAGTATGCAAAAACGGCGGTGGTGAATGCCGTGAGCAAAACCCCCATGGTTGCCAGGCTGATACCTTCCTTCATTAGAGGTTTCACCTCGGCGAAGTTGGTATCCATTCCGCCTGAAAAAAGGATGATTACGAGTGCAATCATGCCTATAAACTGTGCGGCATATCTGTCGCCGAACTGCACGCCCAGGCCATCGCTGCCGACCAGCATGCCTATGCCGAGGAAAACTAATAGAGAGGGAATACCTATCCTAAGCCCGGCCTTACCGGCGAAAATGCTTAGGAAGATGATTATTGCAACTGCCAAAAGCAGGAGATCCGATTGTTGATATATTGAAGTTACGGTTGATAGCATAAGAAATTGTCGCGTATGTTTTTAGCCGGACAAATATATGGAATAGCGCGGACTTTCCCAAGTCGCCTCAGGCGCCGGGGCAAATTTTAAACAGGGGCTCCGGCTTTGGATGCCCCAAAAGTCTTTTTGTCGGGTATGCATCCTCGCGATGATTTCGGGTGTCCCCGATTCCATTTTGAGTGTTCCCAAAATGTTTTTGAGTGTTCCCGAAATGTTTTTGAGTGTTCCCGAAATGTTTTTGAGTGTCCCGATTTCCTTTTGGGAGCACTCAAAATGCTTTTGGGAACACTCAAAATGCTTTTGGGAACACTCAAAATGCTTTTGGGAGCACTCAAAATGCTTTTGGGAGCACTCAAAATGCTTTTGGGAGCACTCAAAATGCTTCCCGATATGTCCCGAAATGGCCGGAATATCCCCTACATTGCTGATTATCAAAGTGCATATTTCTTTGCTGTCGTGTGAAATCCTGCTGATCCTTCTTGCAGACCATCCGAATTTGCGACGATCGATACGGTTGAAGCTTTGCCCTGCCTCGCGCACCCGCCTCCACTCCTTAGCCTCCCCCGGCGCCTACACATTATATATATACATATCGCAGGCCGGATGGGATATAAAATAAGAAGAGACTACCTCACGGTAGCCTCTTCCCGATCTGACAATTTAGTTAAGATGACAGTTATTCACTTGTCTCTTCTTCATTTTCATTTGAATTACTAAAAGTAAGTTAAGGAAAGGTTTGTCATTAACTACGCTGCAAAGATATGCTCATTGCGGCGCCCGCGTGTTATCAATTTCTAAAATAGCATTAGCAATTTTTCGGATAGAAGCAGCAGCCCGGGCAGCAGTGAGCAAAGCCTTATAGCCAAACTATTGCCATGTTCGCAAAATGTGTATATTTTCGCATGCCTAAAAGATATAACCCTAATGAATATTTACACTATATATGACCGCACGATTAATAAATACCGAAAGGAAAGAGCTTGCAATGGAGATGCCCGACCTGGCCCTTTCCACGACCGGCAAGATGGAAACGGAACATCTTGTGACCGATAACGCTCAGGCCTATGCATCGTTCAGCACCATGCGCACGGCCCATTATTCCATAACCGACGCCTACCTTCGAAGCCGCGACGACGTCAAAGTCTGCCTGCGCATAGCCCCCAACAACTACCTCTGCTTCTGCGCCGCATTGCAAGGTCGCATGACCGTGGTATTCAATGCGCAAGAAGACAAATGGCAAAGCGGCCAGGCCAACCTCCTGTCGATAAGCGACGTGGAAGGCTACGCTCTGTTCAGCCGCGACAAGGCCTTCCGCATGTTCGAGATGATGCTCGCGCCCGCCTACCTGGAGCAGATAGCCGCCAATTGCCCGGGCATGCTCGACGAGATTTTGGCGCAACATTCCTGCCGGCAATTTGTAAAGGCAGCCCCGGAGCACATCCGCTATTGTCCCCGAATAGGTAAAGCCCTCAAGGAAATATCCGACTATGAATCCCTCGGCAACGTCGCACCCATGTACCTCGATGCCAAAGTGCGCGAAATCCTCGCCCTCTTCCTGTGTCGAACCGAGCAGAAAGGCTGTACGTCATGCCATTGCTATTCGCCGCGCGACAACGACATGCTCAACCAGGCCAGAGAAATCATAGAGCGCGAATATCAGAATCCGCCCTCGCTGCACAATCTCGCCCTGATGGTCGGAACCAACGAATGTAAGCTCAAAAACGGCTTCAAGCGCCTCTTCGGAGCCACTATCTTCGGCTATTTATATCACTACCGAATGGAAATGGCCTGCCGATATCTCACTGATTCCGACCAGAGTATACAGGAAATCGCAGTACTGACCGGCTACGAACATCACTCCCACTTCTCCACAGCCTTCAAGCGCCGTTTCAATCTCTCCCCGCAGGAATACCGGCAGGGAGAGATGCGAGCCCGAAACTAATCTGCCCGCCGGAACTAAAACTGCGTGAACGACTTAGACAGAAACTCCAGCGCCTCCGCAAGTTCCATTCGCCAGTACGACCACGTATGCCCCCCGTCTTTTACACGATACTCGTGCGGTATGTTCTTCGAACGAAACAAAATGTGCATCTCGCTGTTGTCTTTGTAAAGAAAATCATCGTCGCCGCAGGTAATATACCATCGGATACGCTTGAAAGCCTCCATCTGCTGCTCCGAAGCCGAATTGAGAATAGCCTCCAGATTATATGCCTTCCTGAACGCATCAACCTGCTGCTCCGAAGCCTTATGCTCGCCCCGCAGCCAGGCGCTCGTGGTGGCGCTCATAGGAGCGGCTGCAGCAAACATATCAGGGTGACGCAGAGCATAGTATATCGTTCCGCCACCGCCCATGGATAATCCCGAAACAGCACGATAACGCCTGTCGCTCCGCACGCGGAAAGTCTTTTCAACATGCGGAATAAGTTCCTTAAAGAAGAAATCTTCGTATGCATAACTACCGTCGGGAACATTAAAATATCCCCGGACAGGTTCGTTAGCGTCGGGCATAACTATTATCATTGGCGCCGCCTTTCCTTCGGCAATAACACGGTCGGCAATGTGCTGTACCTGGCCGAATTGTATCCAGCCCGTGTGATCATCGCCGCTGCCGTGAAGCAAGTATAGCACCGGATATGCCCTATCGTTCGCCTCATATCCGGGCGGCAGGTAAACCGAGAAGTTTCGATCCATGCGAAGAATTTCGCTCTTTACCTTGAGCGTTTCGGAAACTTTGCTCTCCTGGGCGAAGATTCCGCCGCTGAAGATGACAAGAAAAATTAGAGTTAATAGCGCGTTTTTCATAAAATATAAGAAATTATAGGTGAATACTATTCGGACAATTTCCCCTCAGGTTGTATCATCCGTCGACAAAGATAGCCCATCGTATCCAATCTGCACACCTTTGGGTAGCAAAACGTTTTCCTCTGAATATAGTCCGAAGTGATGAGAAATATGTATAAGGCAGGCAAGCTCAGGCCCAATGCGTTCAATTTGCATCAGAGCCTCCTCCAGCGTTTGATGCGTAAGGTGCCGGCGTTTGCGGAGCGCGTCGACGGCAAGGATCCGCAAGTTGTTCAGCTTTTTATACTGGTCGTCGGGAATATTGCTGATATCCGTGAGATAAGCAATTTCGCCAATGCGAAAGCCTACGATCGGAAGGCAGCCGTGCATCACGCGCACAGGCGTAACCTCCACTTCATCAGCCACAAAGAAAGGCTCGTCGCCGACGGCATGCAAGCTCAGTTCCGGCAAACCTTTGACTCTATGCTCGCGAAAAGCGTATGGCATACGGGTGCGGATAGCCTCCAAAACCGCTTCCTCAGCATATACATCCATACCCCGATCGGCGCAAAACGGGCGGAGATCATCAAGTCCACCCACTTGTTCATAATGTTCGTGAGTGAGAAGTACAGCGTCGATACGGTCAATGTTATGTGCGAGCATCTGTTGACGAAAATCCGGCCCGCAATCAATAAGTATATTCCTCCCGTTGGATTTAACCATAGCCGAGGTGCGCAGCCGCTTGTCACGCGGGTCCGGACTGCTGCACACCCGGCATCGGCAGCCGATTTCAGGTACGCCGGTCGACGTTCCGGTTCCAAGGAAAATTATTCTCATCCGTGGAAATATACTTTACTTCAGAGTATAAATGAATACCGAAACGGTCGTAAACCGTATTCCAGACCCTGTTCGCCATATCCGTCACATCCTGGGCCTTAGCCTTGCCAAGGTTCACAAGCACAAGCGCATGCATCTCCGAAACAGCAACTTTCCCGTTCGAAGCACCTTTGAGCCCGCACAGTTCTATAAGTCGGGCAGCAGGCACCTTCACTCGGCCTTTATCGTCTATAAAATGAGGAATGTTAGGCTCAATTTCCTGAAGCTTTTGCCATTCTCCCTGCGTCAGCAGCGGATTTTTGAAGAAACTCCCGGCATTTCCACCTTGCTTATGGCTCGGAATTTTTTGGTAGCGCAGCTTGAGAATGCTGCGACGGATTTTACCGGGAGGCGACTTAGGGTTGATAAACTCTTTAAGCTCTTCATACACAGGCCTCTCATAGCGCTTTTTATTTAGCCGGACGCAGAGGCGAAGAATAATCCACCGGTTGATTTTTTCTTGGAAAATACTGTAACGATAATCGAACAAACATTCCGCGCGAGTGAGCCGACGCACGGCCAAAGTTTCGATATCGAGCACCTCAACCCATTCCACAACATCCTTAATCTCTGCGCCATAGGCTCCAATATTTTGGAACACGCATCCGCCGGCCTCTCCCGGAATACCCGATAAATTTTCCGTCCCGTACCACTTGTGCGAGGCGGCGTAAAACACAAAATCGTCCCAGGATGCGCCCGCGCCAATACGCAGATACACATCATCTTCCGTCTCTTTTTCAATAGAAATTTCACGAATTGCAGATCTCAACACCAAGCCGTCGTAACGTTCATCGGCCAATATCACATTACTGCCACGCCCCAGGTGGAAAAAATTCTTTTCGCTTTGCCGGATTAAATGCTCCTGAATTATAAAATTCAGCTCAAGCTCGTCAACATATTCAACATATAAACGAGCTTCGGAAACCAATCTGAACGTATTATGACGTATCAGAGGGTAGTCATTTTTAATTATCATATTACATATATGTTGGTATGTTGCAAAGGTAATTCTTTTCCTATGTTACGCTGCATCCCCAAAATATGCGGATTCGATCTGAACCAATTCCAAGAAAGTATATATAAATATGTACGCGCGAGAGATGCAGTATGAACCAAATTTTTATTCATCATTAACATTTTCTTGCGTCAGTATAAGATTTTTTTGTGACCGATAAGCATCAACCGCTACCTTTTTGCATATATTTATTTTTTTTGGCTATCTTTGAAACATGGAAGCCGTTGTAAAAATATCTCCGTATGCTTGTGGAATCATACGCAAGCCGTGCAAAATATGTCTGCATAGGTTCGCAGATTTTTGCGGCAGTACATCCGCGTTTTTGCGGCAGTACATCCGCATTTATGCGGCAGTACATCCGCGTTTTTGCGGCAGTACATCCGCATTTATGCGGCAGTACATCCGCGTTTATGCGGCAGTACATCCGCATTTATGCGGCAGTACATCCGCATAAATATAACAGCCTTTGGCATTGATTTTTAATAATAAGACAATGAATTTTATTCCTTAATTATAAATTTTTTAACTATCAACGAATATGAAGTACAAGCTTTACGGAAAAAACAATCCGCTGAATCCCGAAAGTTCGGGACAATGGTATGCATTTCCTGTGTATGCAGAGAAAATTTCTACCGAAGAGGTATCGAGAGAAATCTCGGAACGTTCAACAATTAGCCCTGGTGATACGGACGGTTTACTCACAACACTTGCAACAATTCTGCCGGAACGCTTGGCAAAAGGCGAGCCTGTCTATCTGCGCGGAATTGGCACATTTCGCGTAAGTATAAGCAGCGATGGGGTGGAAAATCCGAATGACTTCAACGCATCTTTCATCAAATCATGTAAAATCATCTACACCCCTGATGTGAAAATTCAAAATAAGCTTGCGGAATTAATCCATTACGAAGATAGCGGTATTCGCAGCTCTGCTTCAGCAAATATCTTGTGGGTGGCAGATTTGTTGTCGAATACAGCCAACGAAAAACTCAGCCGTGGCGGCTCTGTGCGCATATCGGGGAAGAATATTATGATACAAGGCGAGGAACATTCCGTAGGCCTTAAGCTAATCCACGTAGAAAGTAAGCAGGAATTTACTATACCTTTATCGGACATACCTGTCAATAAAGCTAAGGAAATTGTATTCATTGTGCCGAGAAATTTGCCAACAGGTTATTATCAAATTCGGGTAGTTACGCAATATTCAAACGCCTCTACCCGTAATTTGAAGACACCGCGCGCAGATACTTATGAACCTCATTTTGAGCTTGTTTAGGCAGCCGAGTGGATACGTTTAAATCCCTACGCTGGCTTCCTACGACCCGCAAGGAGATGGAGGCGCGCGCCTGGGACGCGGCCGACGTAATACTCTTCAGCGGCGACGCTTATGTGGATCATCCGTCCTTCGGAACGGCGGTAATCGGACGTACGCTCGAGGCCATCGGATTGCGCGTATGCATTGTGCCTCAGCCGGATTGGCGCGGCGATCATCGTGACTTCCGCAAGCTGGGACGCCCCCGCCTGTTCTTCGGAGTTTCGGCCGGGGCGATGGATTCAACCGTGAACCATTACACGGCCAACCGGCGGCTGAGGAGCGATGATGCGTATACGCCCGGACGTCGGCCCGGCATGCGACCCGACTATCCTACAATAGTTTACACCAAAATTCTGAAGCAATTGTTCCCCACGGTTCCCGTAGTGCTCGGCGGAATCGAGGCATCGCTCCGCAGATTTACACATTACGACTACATTGCGGATGGGCTACGTCCGGGAATTCTTGTTGAAAGCGGGGCCGATCTTCTGGTATACGGCATGGGCGAGGCTGCTATAAGCGCGCTGGCCAAGCGCTTAATGGCGGGCGAGGACTTCGCATCGCTTCAAGATATTCCTCAAACGGCATATATACAAAAAGGGCGAGGCAGGCACGAAAATATCACAGCTCTTTACTCGCACGAGGACTGCTTAGGCAGCCGCGAGAAGCAGGCTTGCAATTTTCGTGTGATAGAGGAGGAATCGAATCGCTATGCGGCTCAACATTTATCTCAATCGGTTGGCAACAAAACTATCATCGTTAATCCTCCCTACCCTCCTCTCAGCGAGGCTGAGGCTGATGCTGCATTCGACCTTCCGTACACGCGCAGGCCGCATCCAAAGTACACGGCAGCCATCCCGGCCTACGAAATGATCCGCCATTCCGTGAACATTCATCGAGGCTGTTTTGGAGGCTGCGCCTTTTGTACAATCTCCGCGCACCAGGGAAAGTTTATTGCGTCGCGAAGCCGTCGATCGATTATGCGCGAGATTTCCGTCATAGTTTCCGAGCCTGATTTCAAGGGCTACCTAACGGATTTGGGTGGCCCGTCGGCAAATATGTACGGCATGCGGGGCATGGACGAGACTCGCTGCCGAAGCTGCATCCGGCCCTCATGCATTTTTCCGAAGATATGCCGGAACCTGAATGCGGATCATGAGCCGCTGGTTGATTTGTACCGTGCCGTTGATAATGTGCCCGGCGTGCGGCGTGCGTTCATTGGTAGCGGCGTGAGATATGACATGCTGCTCGGTGGATATGACGACGGCAGGCTGAATCGTTCGGCTCGGCTTTACGCCGAAGAGCTCATACGCAGGCATGTTTCCGGCCGCCTGAAGGTTGCGCCTGAGCATACGGAGGTAGATGTTCTGCGGATTATGCGCAAGCCTCCTTTCGAGCAGTTTGAGCGTTTTGCACGTCTCTTTGCGGATATAAATGCGCGCTTTGGGCTTAACCAGCAGATCGTTCCGTACTTTATTTCGTCGCACCCGGGCTGTACCGAGAGCGATATGGCGCGGCTGGCGGTGCGTACGCGGGCCTTGAATTTTCGCTTGGAGCAGGTGCAGGATTTCACGCCTTCGCCCATGACTTTGGCAACGGAACTGTATTATACCGGCCTGGATCCGCATACGCTTCGCCCGCTTTGCTCGGCCCGTTCGCAAGCGGAGCGGCAGTCTCAGCGTCAGTTTTTCTTTTGGTATGAGCCTGGTAACAAGGCTTCTATATGCCGCTCGCTGCGTCGGTTGGGCCTGGGCGCACTGGAGCGCGAATTGTTTAGAAAATAGGAATACTATATATTTGGCCCGTACATAAATCACATTTAATATTATTGAGGATATGCCACAATTTAAGCCTGCAATGCCTTCCAAACCTCACTTCGAAGTTCTTGACGGACTTCGCGGAATAGCTGCAATTATGGTGCTGCTGTTTCACATTTTTGAGACGTACAGTATAGTGCATAAGATACCTATGATGGTGGGTCACGGTTATTTAGCTGTCGATTTTTTCTTCGCCCTTTCGGGCTTTGTTATAGGTTATGCCTACGATGATCGCTGGAGCCGGGGCATGTCGGTTGGCGCCTTCCTGAAGCGTCGCGTGGTTCGTTTGCATCCTATGGTTGCGATAGGTATGATCCTGGGCGCCTGCCTGTTCTATTTTGGTGCGTCGCCTGAGTTTTCTCTGATTGCAGGCACTCCGCTGTGGCGTCTGCTCCTTTACCTTTTTCTTGGGATGCTGATGATTCCGACGCCTCCGTCGGTTGACATCCGCGGCTGGCAGGAGACCTACACTTTGGACGCGCCTTGCTGGTCGCTTTTCTTCGAGTATGCGGGTAACGTCCTGTATGCATTGTTCGTCCGTCGCTTCGCCCTGAGGGTGCTTGCCGTTGCCGTTGGCATCTCGGCCGTCGCCACGATGTGGCTAACTCTCACGAACGGAAGCGTTAGCGGCGGCTGGGTTTTGAGCCCGGAGCACCTCGGCATAGGCTTCGTTCGGCTGCTCTATCCATTCCTTGCCGGCCTGCTGCTCTACCGCCTCGGCCTCCGTCCGCAGAATCTTCGGCTAAGCTTTTTGTGGTGTTCTCTCATATTAATAATAGTTTTGATGGTGCCGAGCCCTATGGGATTTGTACATACATGGCAAAACGGGCTGTACGAGGGCGCTGTAATCCTATTGATATTTCCTGCGATTGTGTATATGGGTGCAGGCAGCGTCGCGCAGAGCCGCCGTTTGTCCCGCATCTGCAAGTTCATGGGCGATATTTCCTATCCGGTATACTTGGTGAACTATCCTATCATGTACGTTTTCACCGGCTGGATTTCCCGCACAGGCTATACGCTTGAGGAAACATGGTGGATGACAATTGTGGTTTTTGTGGCGACGATAGCTGTGTCGTACGTGCTGATGAGGTGGTGCGAAGGGCCCTTGAGAGCTTGGCTGGGCCGGAAACTGAGGCTGTGAAATAGCAAGGAAGCCGGCCCACGGAAGTTATCAACTACAAATAATGCTGCGGGAAAGGTAGCGACGGCTTATAACTTTCAGAGTCATAGAAGGGCCGAAAACATGGCTGCTATTGCGGCCGAAAGTTATTAACATCGCATTGTACTTCGGGAAACAAATAATATCTTTGTGGTGAAAATAGAACTTTACAAATTAAGTTGTAGTTATGAAACGTTCGGGCTTGGGAAAGTCCGGACGTTTTTATTTTCCAGGCTTCTATTGAATCAGTTTATACACCAGCTCAATCCCTTGCTGCTTCCCCATGTTCCTGCTATACTTCCTGTCTGCGGCATTGTTCCAGTGTTCCGCAACGCCGAGGCTGGGCAACGGCTTGCCGCTTCCGGTGGGATCGTAAAGAGTTCCCGACGGCGGATTGTCGGCTTGGGAGGCTTCGAGTAGATACATGTCGCAGTAGTTCACGTCGGGCATGCCGGGGAACTCGGTGCACAGGAGGTCGATGGCAACAGCGTCGATTGCTACTCCGTCTTGCGAGGCGAGCAGCGAGCAGGGCCAGCTGTTGTTGAAGGGCTGCATCTTCCACTTGCCCGACGGCTTGAGGTCGACGTTCCTTGAGCCGTAGAGGCCGTCGATGAAGTACACGAGGGTCTTTTCGCCCAGACCGGGATGGCCCATATAGTCGACAAATGTGATGTAGGAAGGCGAGCCGTCGCGGTTCTGATTCATCCCGTCGTGGTGATTCATCCGCCAGTTGGCATGGATTCCGGTGACGCCGTACCAGTTTTTGCCGCAGAGCGTTACGCCCTGGCCTACGTGTCCTTTCAGCAGGGCCATGTTGATGTTGTAGTCCGATTCGAGGATGACGGTGGCGAGGGAGGCCGACAGATGTCCGTTGTGTTTGGAGTATCTGATGGCCTTTTCGGTATAGGTGCTGCGGGTTCGTCCGTCGCCCCCGGCGTTGTCCACGTAGAGGATGTCGGGAAATTCTTCGTGGCATTTACGATAGAGGAAGTCGGTGAGGTATCGGCTGGGCTCTATCAGCGCTATGCATTTCTGCGGCACTCCGGCCTGCCGAACGAGGCTTCGCAGCAGGGCGAGGGTCATGTGCGGGCTGGCGTTTATCTCTTCGGACTCGGCATGCGAATAGGTGTTGTTCATGTTGATCTTGACGGCTATCTTTTCGCCCTCGGCGTATGGCTTGGAGCCTTTGCCCCGCTTGGCGTTGAAGTGCTTGAAGAGGGCTGTCCATGCGGCGGCTTCCGTAGTTTCGCCGGTCAGGTCGATTAGCGCTTGGGCCACGAGCCTGTCGCAATTGTCCTGGCTGTTCCAGGCGTCGTCAAACCAGTAGCCGGTGGATTCGTCCCAGCCGGCCGTGTTGGGAGCATGCGCCCATGCCACACGTCCGGGATGAATGCCGCGTGCTTCGCCCTTGGGCGAGTTCGGTTCCATAGCAAATAATACCTTGGGAGAGGGAGCTTCCTGGGCGGCGCAGTCTGAGGCCGGCCCGCATGCAACGGCAATCAGCATGGCTGCGGTTGCGAAATACTTCGAAAAATGTTTCATGTGTTTTAAAGGAATTAAGTATTATACATTGGCTGCAAAAGTAAGAAAGGCAAGGACATAAAAAAAGG
>JAITGS010000061.1 GCA_031280435.1 Tannerellaceae bacterium
AGCCTTTAAATCCGTCCGCCGCGACTTTTTGGGAGGTTCCGCGCTCTGTTGAGCCTACAAATTTCCCGGATTCATTAAAAAAACAGTTGTTTATTCGTCCGATACGCTTTTTTGGCCGCTTCAACTTTTTTTGAGCGCTCCGCGCCGGCAGCGGGGAGGTCTCAACAAATGTTGAGCCGACGGAAATGTTGAGTGCCAAATCTACACTTGTAGTTTTCAGAGCATCCCGCATGTTTGGAAATATACAGGAGTAAAACAAAGCCGGGCTTGAGGTTGGCGGTGTGTTGCCCGGCCGACTTTTTTGGCGCCGCCGCTATTGCAGCGGACTAAAGGCCGCGCCCTTGCCATGCGGGACAGAGCTGCTCGGACACACTCAAAAAAAGAGACGCCCCGTTCGCGTGGAGCGTCTCTACCTGAAATAAAAAAACGGTAACACCCGGTTTTGGTTACGTTTGGTTAGCTAATATCTTGTGCCTTTCAAATATTTACAGTTGATGAATAAAAAAAGCGCAGACCCAACTTTTCTGCACTTGAGGTTTTCCACGACCCGTAATATCAAATCAGTTAAGCCCACGCAAAGCGCGAGCGTTTACTAATTATGAGGATACTACCGGGAATTGTGGAAATTTCAAGTGCCTTATAACAGCAAATCGCTATCGTTGAATCTATATGTCAATATCTACTGGTTCATCTTCATTCATGTTTTAAGAGGTAATACAAGTTGTGGCGGCAAAAATATATATATTTTTTTTCTGTGCAAATATTCCACACTCGGTTTGCACATGAAAAAGCCGCCACTCTTTGCTATGAGTGACGGCTTCCGGGGGCGCTCTCCCTCTTGGACTTGAACCAAGGACCCTCTGATTAACAGTCAGATGCTCTAACCGACTGAGCTAAGGAAGAATCTGGGGTGCAAAACTAATGACTTATTCCAAATATGCAATATATTTGCAGAAAAAAATTCAAATGAGTACGATCGGATTAGGTAACGCACTGGTAGATCTCCTGTTTCAAGTTCAGGATGACGAAGCCCTGGCGACAGTAAGCATAAACAAAGGCGCTATGCACATGATTAGCGAAGAACAAACCGGAATGATTCACAAGCAATTCGCTCACCTGAAGATGAGCAAGGTGCCGGGAGGCTCGGTTTGCAACTCCATGCGGGCGTATGGAATGTTGGGCGGACGGGCCGGTTTTTACGGCAAGGTTGGCTCCGACGAGCTGGGCTGTTACTACGAGCACGCGCTGCTGAGCGCCGGCGTAAGGCCTTATTTCAGCCGCGCCGAGGGCCTTAGCGGATGCTGCACGGTACTGATAACGCCCGACGGCGAGAAAAGCATGGGCACCTTCCTGGGGCCGGCTCCAACGCTCGCGCCCGATGATGTTCGCGAAGACATCCTCGACCTCTACGATTATATATATGTGGAAGGATACATGATTGTGAACGAGCCCCTCGTGCGCTCCACAATGGAGAAGGCCAAGCGGTTGGGCCTGAAAGTGGCTCTCGACCTGTCGAATTACAATATCGTCAACTCCTTCAGGGAGCCTTTCGGCAAGCTGATAAGGGAGTACGTCGACATTTTGTTTGCCAATGAGTATGAGCTGATGTCCTTCGTAGGCTTCCCGGTTGCCGAAGCCCTCGGACATGTATCGAAGATAGTAGACCTGGCTGTTGTTACCCTCGGCAAGAAGGGCGCTATCATTGCAAAAGGTGCGGAACGGATACACATAGATGCGTTCGGCCCGCCTACTCCTTTAGACACAACCGGAGCCGGCGATCATTTCTCCGCCGGATTTCTGTACGGCATATCGCACGGCGCAAGCATCAGGCAGTCGGGACGGGTAGCCTCGCTGCTGGCCGGACACGTGATCAACCACATAGGCCCGCAGATTCCCGATAAAGAATGGAAACTCGTCAGAGAACAGGTTGCGGAGATACTGCCAAGCGACAGTCATTTATCGAAATAATACATATATATAATGTATACAAGAATGAAACTTTGGAAGGCGGCCCTGGCCGTGATGGCGCTACTGATAACAACCGGCGGAAGCGCTCAAACCGACAATCGCTTCGAAGTGAGCCGGCAGCTCGACATCTTCAATGCGATGGTGAAAGAACTCGAACTGTTTTACGTCGATACCCTCAACGTGGAGCAAACCGTGCGACGCGGCGTCGACGCCATGCTCGAAGGCCTCGACCCCTACACGGAATATATCCCCGAACAGGAGATTGACGCACTGCGCCTGCTCACCACCGGAGAGTATGCAGGCGTGGGAGCATACATCATGCGACGCCCCGAAGGAGTGACAATCACGGAGCTATTCGAAAACATGCCGGCTATGACGGGCGGACTGCGTGCCGGCGACGTATTCCTCCAAATTGATAACACCGACGTAAGGAACGAATCGAGCGAACGAGTGAGCGAGATGCTGAAAGGCACGCCGAACTCCAAGCTGAAAGTTCAGGTACAAAGGCCGGGCGACAAGAAGCCCCTGACGGTGGAACTCACGCGCAAGCAGGTGGTGGTGAATCAGGTGGTATACTACGGCGTCAGGAGCAACAACGTGGGCTACATCTATCTCCGCGGCTTCACCGATCGCAGCGCCGCCGAAGTGAAGGCTGCTCTGGAAGACCTCAGGCGCAACCATAACATCAGCTCCCTCATACTCGACCTGCGCAACAACGGCGGTGGCATACTCGAAAGCGCCATACAGATAGTGAACATGTTCGTGCCCAAAGGTCGGGAGGTGGTATCCACCAAGGGCAAGGCTTCGCAGTGGGACAGAATATACCGCACGTCCATAGAGCCTGTCGACACGCTGATGCCGCTGGCGGTGATGATAAACGGGCAGTCGGCATCGTCGGCCGAGATCGTTGCCGGCGCCTTGCAGGACTTGGACAGGGCTGTGCTGGTAGGGCAGCGATCGTTCGGCAAAGGCCTGGTGCAAGCTCCGCGCGAGCTGCCGTACAACGGCAATCTGAAGGTGACTATCAGCAAATATTATATTCCGAGCGGACGATGCATACAGCAAATAGACTACTCGCACCGCAATCCCGACGGAAGCGCACGGCATATCCCCGACAGCCTCACTTCGGTGTTCTATACGGTTAACGGACGGCCGGTGCGCGACGGCGGAGGCATCACTCCCGACTTTGCAGTTGACGAACCGCGGCCCTCGGCGCTCATCTACTACCTGATGCAGGAACCCGACATACTGTTCGACTTCGTCACCAACTATGTGCTCAAGCATCCCACAATAGCGCCGGCCGAAACCTTCTCCGTCACCGACGACGACCTGGCTGCCCTGAAAGCTTATGCCGCCGAGAGGAACTTCAGCTACAACAGGCAGAGCTCAAAGATGTTCGCAAGCCTGAAGGAGATGGCCCGATTCGAGGGATACCTGTCTGACGCCGATACCACCGCACTCCGGGAGCTGGAAGCGCATCTGACTCCCAATCTCGACAAAGATTTCGCACGCTTCGGCACTGAGATTAAGCAGCTACTCTCGGCCGAAATCGTCAAGCGCTACTACTACGAGCGCGGCGAACTCGTACGGAATCTGCAAAACGACCCTGTGCTTGCCAAAGCCGTCGAAGTGCTGAGCGCTCCGCAGCTTGTGGCATCCACTCTACGACCGCAATAGACTATCACTATAAATAAATGAAATAAGTATGAAGACTATTATTACTCTGCTTTGCATTGCACTGAGCATTGGCGCCGTTTACGGACAGCGCACCGCTCGCTTCATCGCCCCGGAGCGCCTGTTCATGGAAGGCAAAGAGCTATTCGACCTGCACAACTATTCCGGCGCCACCGACAAGCTGGCCGACTTCAGGACGCTCGAAGGCGCCGACGCCGATCTGTGCCAGGAAGCCGACTTCCTGCTTGCCTGCTGCGCCTACAAGCAAGGCCTCCCGCAGGCCGCCGATATGATGAAGGAATACGTCAGCGCCTATCCGGACAACCGGCATGAGCACGAGGCAAGCTACTACATAGGAGCGCTGCACTTCGGGAAGGGTGAATACGAGAGGGCGCTGTTCTGGCTCAACGAAGCCGACGTTGATATGCTCCCGCCCTCTATGCAGGAATCCTATACGTATTACCTGGCCTTTTCGCTTATGCAAATGGGCGACGTCAGCAAGGCGCGGGCCTACTTCCTCCGAATCCGACAGGCCGGGAAGGAATATAAGGACGCCGCAGCCTATTACGTGGCCTACATCGACTATTCCTCCGAACGCTACGCCGATGCTCTGGCCGAACTGACTCCGCTGAAGGAGAAGCCGGAATACCGAGAGCAGGCGCAATATCTCATCACCCAGATCTCCTTCATGCAGGGCAAATACGACAAAGTAATTGCCGAAGGCGAAGAGCTGCTGGCCAATTATCCGAACAGCGACAACAAGGCCGAGATTTATCGCATGGTCGGTAGCTCCTACTATCACAAGGGCAACGAAGACAAAGCCGTGGACTATCTCACCCGCTACGCCAACTCCTCCAACGCACCCATACGCGGCGACCTCTACATCCTCGGAATATGTCACTTCAACCGCGAAGAATACAGCAGCGCCGCCGCATGCCTGAGCAACACCGTGCGGGAAGACGACGAGCTGGCCCAGAACGCCAACTTCTATCTCGGCCAAAGCTATCTGAAGCTCGGCGACAAGAACCGGGCCCGGCTGGCGTTTGAAGCTGCCGCCAACGCCTCGTTCGACCCGCAAATAAAGGAAGCGGCGATGTACAATTACGCTCTTGTTATCCACGAAACGGCATTCACGGGCTTCGGCGAGTCGGTGAAGGTGTTCGAGAACTTTCTGAATCTGTATCCGCAATCAAAGTATGCCGACAAGGTGAACGACTACCTCGTGGAAGTATACCTCAACACCCGCAACTATCAGGCTGCGCTGACATCCATAGAGAAGATTGCCCGTCCGGGAACCAAAATCCTTGAAGCCAAGCAGAGCGTATTGTTCCAGCTCGGCACCCAGGAATTTGCCAACATGGAGATGAGCAAGGCTCTCGACTATTTCAACCGGGCTATCGACATGGGCAACTATCATCCGGACTCGCGCATAGGAGCCTTCTTCTGGAGAGGCGAAACCAACTACCGCCTGGATCGCTTCGACGACGCCATAGCCGACTATCGAACCTATACCAACAACACCAGGCAGCGCAATACCGACATGTACGCCCTTGCCTGGTACAACATAGGTTACAGCTATTTCCGTCAGCAGAAATACGCCGACGCGCTTAACCACTTCCGGCAGTACGTATCCCTCGAAACAAACCATAAGAGCGAAGCCTATGCCGACGCTTTCAACCGCATAGGCGACTGCTACTTCTACAACCGGCAGCTCGCCCTGGCCGAAGAGAACTACAATAAAGCCGCAACCATACTCCCCTCGGCCGGCGACTACGCCCTGTTTCAGAAAGGATATGTGCTGGGGCTTGGGAGAGATTATCGCGGGAAAATCGCTGCGCTCGACAAGATGCTGTCCTCCTTCCCCAACTCCGCCTACGTTCCCGACGCGCTGTACGAGCGGGGACGCTCGCATGTAATGCTCAACAACAGCCCGCAGGCCGTAGAATCCTTCGAAAGCCTCATCAAACGCTTCCCGCAGAACAGTCAGGCAAGAAGAGCGGGGCTGCAGCTCGGACTGCTTTATTACAACAACAACCAGCCTCGCAAAGCCGTTGACGCCTACAAGAACGTTGTCGGCAACTATCCGGGCAGCGAAGAGGCTCGCGTAGCCTTGCAGGATCTGAAGTCGGTGTACATAGAGCTCGACGACATAGGCGGGTATGCATCCTACGTCAATACCATCGACGGGGCCATGCGCCTGGGAGCATCCGAGCAGGATTCGCTCACGTATCTGGCCGCCGAACGCCTCTTCATGCGAAATGATTACGACGGAGCCGGGCGCAGCTTTGTCAACTACTTGCAGAGCTTCCCCAACGGAGCCTTCGCCGTGCAGGCCAACTACCACCTGGCAAGGGTATACTTCGCCGGCAAGAACTATTATGACGCCAAACGGCTGTTCAATGTCGTGATTGAAAGCGGCGACATTCGCTATGCCGAAGACGCCTGGGCTCGCAAGGCTGAGATAGAATACACCGAGAAGGACTACGCCGCCGCACTCGAAAGCTTCAAGCGCTTGCAGTCCGTTGCCGAAGACCCCGGCAATCAGAGCGCGGCCAAGCTCGGCATCATGCGATGCGCACAGCAGACGGCCGAGTGGCAGGACGCTCTCGTAGCGGCAGAGAACATACTGAAAGGCTCGAAGCTGTCGCCCGAAGTGATAACCGAAACAAGATACGTTCGAGCCAAGGCTTACATTGGCCTCCGGCAACCGAACAGGGCGGTGGCCGACCTCCAGGAACTCGGCAAAGACACTCGAACCGTACAGGGAGCCGAGGCCAAATACCTGCTCGCACAGCATTACTTCAACAACAACGATAACGCAAGGGCGGAGAAGGAGCTCATGAACTTCATCGACAACGGAACTCCGCACTCCTACTGGCTGGCGCGCGGCTTCATCCTCCTTGCCGATATTTATATCAGGCAAAACGACGACTTCAAAGCACGGCAATACCTCAACAGCCTCCGCACTAACTACAAGGGGAACGACGACATTGCCGATATGATTGAAAACAGATTGGGTAAACTTAAAAACTGATAAG
>JAITGS010000004.1 GCA_031280435.1 Tannerellaceae bacterium
AAAATAAAAAGTACAGTTCGCTTCATTGTAATGAAATTTTTAATTGTTAGTGAAAAAAGAAATCTATTTATTCTCGTTTAAAAAATGTTTATAGTTTGAGTGTTACGCTTTTTGTTATCGTACGCTTTTTGTTATTGTAGAGACGCAATGCATTGCGTCTCTACCGTTTAAATGTGTCTCTGCGGGTTTTCATGTTTATTCGCCCATGGCCGGATGTTCATTAGGGTCCAGATGATGCGGCCCGCCGCTCGGATTCTGGTCGGAGATGCCGGGCTCCTGCTGAAGGCCGGTATCCGGTTTTTGAGTGCCGTCGCCGGGAGTTGCCGGAGGGTTGGTGTCCGGCGTTTCCTCGCCGTTGTCTTCCTTGTCCTTGTCCTTGTCCCCATCCTTTTTCTTGTGTTTGGCCACAATGCCTGCATGCCTGTGGTAAATGGCGTTGAACTGGTCGATGTTGGAGTTGATGATGCCTATGCATGCGGCCAGCTTGTTCTTCACGTCGGGAGTGGAGGTCATGAGAATCAGCCCCGTAACGGCCTTCGCCACCTTGTCGAACTTTGCGTTGGTGTCTTTGCGATGCTCCTGCAGGCTTCCGGCCTCCTTCGCTTCCTGTCGTGCGGCCATGCGTTCGTTGTAGGCTTCGTCGAAGCCGGTGTTTTCCTCATCCACTTTGTCCACAATGTCGGTGAGGCTGTATTTGGCAAGCAGTGCGGATTGTTTCCTGAGGTCGGAAACGAAGTTGCGCAGGAAGGTTGTTTCGATTTCGTATTCCCGCTTGTCGGCCTTCCTGTATGTCTCCACAATGGCGTAGAGACGGACGCCGTCGGCCTTTTCTTCGTCTGTGACCGGGTAGTGAGCCAGGGTATAGATGCGGTTGACGAGAGCGCGGGTATAGTAGTCTCGTCCCGTATCTTTTCCCTGGACAACAATTGTTTCAAAGCGCTGTCCTCCGCTGCGAAAAGCATTGTCGAAGGCCAGAGCAGCCATCCGCCATTCGGTCGCGAGGGCTGCAATCTCCGTAATGGAGAGCAGGTCGTCGCCGGCGTGGTTGTTAACGTTCAGATGAAACTGCAGATCTTGCGCAATCGTAAGTCTGCCGCCCAAAAGCGTACTGTAAGGTTTAATTTCAGTTGCCATGATTCTGTTTTTAGTTACACATTCTGTTAATTGTTAAGCTTATGATAATTCTTCAAGCCGCCATAAGGTGAATTTGAAGATTGGAATTGTGTTGTTGAAGGCTGCTGCGGCCGTAAGGGCAGTGATTGGGGCACAGGCGGGAATCTCCGATCGACGTCCGGGACGATTGTATCAACCTTTTTATGAAACAAGCATGTTCATGTGTCCCGGTTTTCGATCGGAGGTTCCCGCCTGTGCCGTATGGTAGGTTAGCGCCTGTGCGGGAATGACCTGCCGCTCGAGGGGGAAATGTTATTTGCACTGCCTCATTCCCGCCTGTGCCTGAAAGCTCGGTTGTGCAAGTCGCCCTGTAAGAGGATAAGGATTTTTGAAGATTGCAGGCGATCGTTGTTGAGGCCCTCAGCTCGCAAAGCAGGTCATTTCCGCGCAGGCGGGAATCTCCGATCGACGTCCGGGACAATTGTATTAACCCTTTTATGAAACAAGCATGTTCATGCGTCCCATTTTTCGATCGGAGGTTCCTGCCTCCGGCAAAAAGTTCGGTTGGCAAGGCCTCCTGACAGGCGATTGCCGCATTTTTTTCGTTAAAAAGCCATAAAGGCCGATTTTGGGGCTCCATTCTAACGTTAGAATTGTCTGAATGAGGTCTCCCGCAAGGAATTCTAACGTTAGAATTGGGCGAAAATGGTCTCTCGGAAGCCGTTTGAACCTTAAAACGGCAAAAAATAGGCCTCTCGGAAGCAATTTGAACGTAAGTTTTGCTCCAAAGAGGCCTTGAAACCCCAATTTTAATGCTAAAACGGTTTCCGGGAAGCCAAATTAGCCCCGTTTGAACGTTAGAACGGCTTGCGGGAGGAGTGATCGGGCCCGTTTGAACGTTAGAACGGCTTGCCCTGCCCGCCCTTATCTCCGTTTGAACCTTAGAATGTAGCCCTTCCGGCGCCGCTGAAGCCGTTTGAACCTTAGAATTGCCTGCGGGAGGTTCGGCTAAAGCCGTTTGAACGTTCAAACGTAGCCCTCCCGGTTTCGTTGGCCCCGTTTGAAGGTTCAAACGGAGCCGGTCGCATGCCGTCAGCCCGGTTTTAACCTTAAAACGGGGCCGAGCCGGTTCGGCAGGCTCATTGTTAAGGTTGAAACGGAGTGCGGGGGAGTTCGAGAGGCGCCGCTCCGAAAAAGCGGGGCTCAGGGAGTTCCTCAGGGCCGGGCCATAAGGAGTATTATAATCAAATTTGCTGCGAAGGAGAAGGAGACACTTTACATTTTTCTTGGGGGGGGGGGGGGGAAATGTAAAGTATTGCCTCCGGTTCCCCGGAAGTGGTCATTTCATAAATTTGTATGAGAAGAGATTTACGCATGTCAGTGATCATATTTTTTTAATTGGCGCAAATATAATCAATATTTCGAATATGCAAGTGTTCACTATATATTTTTCCCGAAAAAAGACGCCGACAAGAATTTTTAACATACGGGGCTGTTTGCCCCGTATTTGATGCATCGCCTGCAATGCGGGGGTGTCGGAAAGGAATGTCTCCGATCGAAAAACAAGGTCGTGTTCAAAACATGGGGGAAGTGAAAAAGAAATTTTCGACTGAAAAATAGGTCATGGGGCCGCGTCAAAAGCCCTTCACGCTCGAACAATAGGTCATTCCCGCGAAGGCGGGAATCTCCGATCGAAAAACGGATACGGCTGTATTTCTATCGGATAAAAAAACACATACTATCGTCCCAACTATCGATCGGAGATTCCCGCCTTCGCGGGAATGACCCGCTTTTTTTTCGAAGCCAATTTGCATGAATTACTTTTTAGCCCCTACGGGATCGCCGTATAGGTTTGAGAAAAAAGGGAACCATCAAATTTGTTGCGAGGGGAGGGGGATGCTTTGGATTTTGTTTTTGGGGAGGGGGAGAGCTCTCATCTTACTCTCCACCCTTATACCCCAAAAGTGGTTTTTCCATTAATCGGCATGAGATTAGATTACAGATCTATTTTATTAGAAACTTTTATTGGGCGCAAATATAATCAATGATCCGAATGAACATACGCTCACTATATGTTTCCCTCAAAAAAAACTGTGGAAAGGAAGTTTTGACATCCTCAACTGTTTGCGCCGGCCTACCGATGCGCGCCGGTGCATCATCTCTGCGCCCAAAAGCGTATATTTGTGGCTACACATATTTATTAATGCCTTATTTAAAACAAAAGGAAGATGAAGTCTATATATATAATGTGTATGAGCGCGGCCCTGAGCCTCGCCATAGCTGCAAAAGCCGTCGCGCAGGTAAGCCGTGGAGGTCGCCCGCTGCCGCTGACCGAAACGCGGGGCCTGACGGGGCTTCCTGTGGAAGAGATGCCGGCCTTCGACCTGGCTGCCGAGCTAAAGTTGGATTCGGCGGAGGAGGCGGGCTTTCGCAGCAGCTACAAGTTTGCCTACAAGTTTGTCACCGATTTCGACCGCTACAATTCGGGGCTCTGCTTCCGGCAGCCCGACGGCGCTTTGGTGTGGCGCCTGAGGATTCGCTCGCGGGGGGCCCTGTCGATAAATCTTCTGTTCACGGAATTTGAGCTTCCCGAAGGGGCCAGGCTCTTTTTGTATAATCCGAATCAGACGCAGATTCTGGGGGCTTTCGACCATCAGAACAATTCGGAGGCCGGACTGCTTCCGGTGGCGCCTGTCCGGGGCGAGGAGGTTGTGGTGGAGTATCAGGAGCCGCTGCATGCTGCTTTTGCGGGCAGGCTGAGGGTGGGCGAGGTGAATCATGCGTACAGGAGCCTGCTGGGCTACGAGCCCGGAGGGGACAGCCGCGACTTGTGGTGCATGCCTGCCACCCAGTGCATGCTGCCCGACGGCCGACGCGATTCGCTGGCAAGGAGCACGGTGCTGCTGACGATAGACGGCACCCGCGCCTGCAGCGGCGTGCTGGTGAACAATACTTCGAACGACGGCCGCCCTTTTATGCTGACGGCTTCGCACTGCCTGAACAATAACTTCCAGATAGGCAACCCTGATTATGCAAGCATAGCGGGGCGCATCATCACTTTTTTCAACTATAACAGCCCTACCTGCGACACGGTTATACGCGGCACGGAGGAGATGTCTATGGCTTCGGCTCATCTGCGCGCCGTGAACGAGTCGGTGGACATGGCATTGCTGGAGCTGACGGCTATTCCTCCGGCGCACTACCGTCCGTTTTATGCCGGCTGGACGCTGAGCGAGCTCGGCGGACGCCCTCCCTACACGGCCCTGCATCATCCGCGAGCTACTCCCAAGCGCTATAACACGGCCGTGGATTCGCTCCGGCTGAGCAGCTTCCCTATTGTGCACTTCCAGCCTGCGGCTCACTGGAACATAGGGCAATATGCGGAGGGATGCACGGATGTGGGCTCGTCGGGCGGTCCGCTTTTCGATGATTCGTGCCGGTTGGTAGGCCTTCTGTCGGGAGGAAATTCTACCTGCAACGATCCGCGAAACGATTTCTACTATGCTTTCTTCAGGGCCTGGGAGCCTTCGGCTAATGCGGGCGAGCAACTCAGGTCGTGGCTGGATACGGCCAACAGCAACAGGCTTCAAACCGCCGGCCTGGATCCGTATGCAAACGACCGCAGCTATCGCCTGAGCAACATCATGGAGGCGGGCCTGAGCGACAGCATTGAAATATCGCTGCATCCGCGCGGCGGAAATCTTTTCGGGAGCAATGCGGGCGCTACGGAGTACGCCGAGGAATACAGCGTTGAGGGTACGGCCTACGTGGCCGGCGCCTACATAGTCACGCCTCGGATTACGGACGATCCGGCGCTGCTGAAGGTGGAGATAGTGGTGTACGCTTCGCCGGAGGGCGGGGCTGCCCGCGAACTGCACTCGGAGCTGTTCTCGCCTGCATACAAGGACATGAATGCACCCGGATATGCGCCGGTTGACGTTCCCAAGAGGCTGAACCGTGCGCAGGAGAGCTTCGTGCAGTTCTCGTCGGCCGTGAAGGTGACGGGGAACTTCTTCATAGGCTACCGCATCAGCTCTCCTCCCAACTCTACCTTCGCGGCCTACAACCTGCGCCGCGGAATGACTACCGCTAATACTGCCTGGCTGCGCTCGGCAGAGGGCTGGATTCAGGCAAACCGTCAGACGCAGGGCGGATTCGCCACCTCTCTGTTTGTAGATCCGGTGATTCGCTACACCGACGGCAATTCCACAGAGCCGGCCTCCCCCACCCCACCCGCCGGCATCTACACCGATCGCGGAGGCCGCTCCCTGCACATAGAGCTGAACCAAAACAGCCCCGCAATCTTCAGCCTCTACGACACTTCAGGCCGCAAGCTGATGGAAAGAAGAATCGACAGCTCGCCGGCAAGCATAGCTATAACAGATCTTCCGCCGGGCATATATGTGGGAACGCTGAGATGGGGCAAAGAGGTATACAGCCGCAAGCTGGTACTCTGAATCATTAATAAGTATTAATTGTGTAGAAATTCGTGAAGGGCACATACGCATAATCAAAAAATCGTTTAGATTTGCAAAAAGAAAATCAGGGCGTAATACCAATCGAAAACATATAATTCAATCAAAATAGTAATAATTCAAACACTTACATTAACATGAGCAAAAAGTATGTATTGCAACTTTTAGTGCTGGCTGTTTTCATAACCTTTTCATCTTGCTCAGGCAAGCTGAATCCGTTGGCCGGCGACTACGTTAAAGCTACTCCTCAGCCCCTTGAGGCCGTTGGAGGCAAAGTTCCGGTAACAATAGACGCCACCTTCCCGGCGAAATGGTTCAACAAGAATGCAGTAGTGACCGTCACTCCCGTCATCCGCTATCAGGGCGGCGAGGCCTGGGGAACAGCCTACACATTTCAGGGCGAGAAGGTGAAAGGCAACAATCCCAGCATTTCTCAAAGCGCAGGCGGCAATGTTAGCCTTAAATCGGCCTTCAACTACAAGCCCGAAATGAAAAAGTCTGAGCTCTACCTGACGTTTGATGCCAAGATCAAGGGCAAAACGGTTCAGCTCCCCGACATTAAGATTGGCGACGGAGTGATAGCCACAGCCGAGCTTGCGGATGCAGCTTCGGCAAAGCCTGCAATAGGCGCCGACAAGTTCCAGCGTATCATCAAACAGGCGCATGAGGCCAACATCATGTTCCTTATCCAGCAGGCAGAGCTGCGCTCGAAAGAACTGAGCAAGCAGGAAATAGCCGACTGGAAAAACTTGGTGAAGAACGCCGACGAGGCTCCCAACCAGAATGTGGCTATCGAAATTGCAGCCAACGCATCCCCCGACGGAGGTGTGAAACTCAACACCGGCCTTGCCGAAAGACGCGAATCAGCCACAGAACGCTACGTTGCCCAGGAACTGAAGAAGGCCAAGGTTAACGTTCCGATCGATGCCCACTATCAGGCTCAGGACTGGGACGGATTCCGCGAGCTGGTGTCGAAGTCGAACCTGCAAGACAAGGATCTGGTGCTGAGAGTGCTCTCCATGTACACCGATCCGGAACAGCGCGAGAAGGAAATCAAGAACATCTCCTCAGTGTTCAGCACACTTGCCGACGAGATCCTGCCTCAGCTTCGCCGCTCACGTTTGATCGCCAATGTTGAGATCATAGGCAAGTCCGACGACGAAATCAAGGCGCTTGTGAACAGCAATCCCAAAGCGCTGAATGTAGAAGAGATCCTGTATGCCGCTACCCTGTTCAATAACGTAACCGAAAAGGAATCCGTATACACCAAAGCAAGCCAGCAATACCCGAACGACTATCGTACCTGGAACAACATAGGCATGATACGCTTCCTTTCGGGCGATCTGGCTAAGGCCGAAGAGCTGTTCGCAAAAGCATCCTCAGTGAAGAGCAATCCGGAAGCCAACATGAACCTCGGACTGATAGCCCTCTCCAAGAGCGATCAGGCTAAGGCACAGCAATTGCTCGGCAGCGCAGCCGGCGTCCCCGAGCTGAACGAAGCTCTCGGACTCCTCTACCTTCAGCAGGGCGACTTCGCTCAGGCAGCCTCGTCGCTGGCCTCGTCGAAGAGCAACAATGCAGCCTTGGCTCAGATCCTCACCAAGGATTACAGCAAGGCATCGCAAACGCTCAGCTCCGTAGCCAACCCGAATGCTCTCACCGACTATCTGAAAGCTATCGTTGCCGCACGCACTAACGATGCAGGCAGTGTAATCAGCAGCCTCAGAGCCGCCATAGCCAAAGACAGGACATACCTGAAGGAAGCTGCTAACGACATAGAGTTTGCCAAATACGTTACCAATGCCGAGTTTGCTTCACTGCTCGGACAATAAATAATAGAGCTTCAAGCACAGTTTGATGACTATCTAATGGGGAGAAGCCTTCCTGCATCTGCGGGGAGGTTTCTTTTTTTATGTAAGGAATATTAGCGGAAGAAATAACCCAGCGAGAAGATCAGGTTGTTCTGCAAGACCGGCCCTTCGCCCTCAATCGAAAAACGTCGACGATCCAAGAGACCGCTCACCGTCGTAATAGAAAAAAACACGCCTCCGTACTCTACACTAATCCCTCCGCTGCCGGCCAGGTCAAAGGGTCGCACCGGCTGCTCCGACTGCGTCACATCATCTTGCACTAATGCGTTTGAATAAAGCTTGCTGTAAAGCTGGAATGTTAGAGCCGGCCCGGCATAAACCGTCATTTTCACATCGAGAATAGGGAAGCTGTAAGCAACATGAAATGCAGGCTGAAACGCATAAGCTTCAACCTTATGCTCCCATATATATGTAACTCCGTCTCCGCCCAGAAAGGATCCTCCCTGCGAGATCATAGCCAGCTCAGGCCTTAAGGAAAAACGTTCGGATACCGGAATGTCGGCCATAGCTGCCACATTCCATCCGACGCTCCATCCTGAGCGATAGTCGAGATCCATTTTCTGTACGATAGAGGAGCGTGATATGCCCGCTTTGCCTCCCCAATATATCTTTGAGGATGCACTTTGCGCGGCAAACGTCAGCAGGAAGCCTGCCGTCAGTATTAAGTTTATATGAGGGATATGCACTTTCATATCGCAAATATAAGAAACAGTTTCGGTTTAGCCTGTCATGTTGCCGGGGATCCTGATGCTCGCGACAAAAGTCGGCGGACGGTACACATTATATATATAGTGCAGCAGAGGCAGGGGCTCGGCTTTCGCAGAGCTCAACTCCTTTAGCGGGGTTGTGGAGCGATGCAGGATCGGCAGCGATATTGCTTCCGGATAAATGGGCTTCAGGATGGGCAAAGGCCATATCCGGGCAATGTTTATGCTGTGCGAAATCAGAATAATTCATAATTTGCCGAGAGCAATTCCTAATAATAATCAAAAAAAGCCTTCCGCAGCAAGTGTGCGAAAGGCTTCTGAAATGAAAAAATGCATCTATGATGGTTTGTGACCCGGGTGGGACTCAAACCCACGACCTTCAGAACCGGAATCTGACGCTCTATTCACTAAGCTACCAGGCCATCTGCATGCAAATGTACGCATATATTGCTATTAAAAAAATAATTTGTTAGCTTTGTCACCGTTAAATCGAACATAATTGCAGTATAAACATGAGTTACTTGATCAAACCGGCAGGTTATCGCGCTCTACTAAACCTCGCCCAAACAGAATTAGGCATTAAAGCCATTAAAGACTTCTTCCAACAAAATCTATCGGCTGAGCTCCGTCTTCGCAGAGTCACTGCGCCTTTGTTTGTCATGAAAGGCACAGGTATTAACGACGACCTCAACGGGATAGAGCGTCCGGTGGCGTTTCCGATCAAGGATTTGCACGACTCACAGGCGGAAATCGTACACTCGCTCGCCAAGTGGAAACGCTTAACGCTGGCCGACTATGCTATCGAAGACGGTTATGGCATCTATACCGACATGAATGCTATCAGGCCCGACGAATCTCTTGGGAATTTCCACTCGCTGTATGTTGATCAATGGGATTGGGAACGGGTTATGAACGAGAGTGAACGTAACCTCGACTTCCTCCGCATGATAGTCCGCCGAATCTATGCTGCAATGGTGCGAACCGAATACATGGTTTACGAGATGTTTCCTGCCATCCGCCCTACTCTCCCTCAAGACATTCACTTCATACATGCCGAGGAACTCATGCAGCGCTATCCGCATCTGTCCGTCAAAGAGCGCGAAGACGCTATCGCCAGGGAATACGGCGCAGTGTTTATCATAGGCATAGGCAACAAGCTCAGTCATGGAGAAAAGCATGACGGACGCGCTCCGGACTACGACGACTGGTCGACCCCCACTCCGGAAGGAATAGGGCTGAACGGCGATATCCTCGTGTGGTATGATGTTGTTAACCATGCCCTCGAATTCAGCTCTATGGGTATTCGTGTCGACCGCGACACCCTACTCCGACAGCTCACACTCTGCAATGCCGACAACCGCAAAGAGCTCTACTTCCACAAGCGACTGATCAACGGCGAGCTCCCTCAAAGCATAGGCGGCGGAATAGGACAAAGCCGCCTCTGCATGTTTTATCTGCGCAAAGCTCACATTGGAGAAATCCAGGCAAGCATCTGGCCTGACGAGATGCGCCGGGATGCAATTGCAGCCGGCATGAATATAATCTGAGGCGTGAGAACCGGGGGCCATGGAAGTTAAAATTGAGCCGACTTGGAAAGAACAATTGGCAGACGAATTTGAAAAGGATTACTTTCATCAGCTAATTGCCTTCATCAGGGATGAATACCGTAGCGCCACCGTATATCCTCCCGGCCCCGACATTTTCAATGCTTTCAGATACTGCCCGTTCGACGACGTCAATGTAGTTATTCTCGGCCAGGATCCTTATCATGAGCCCGGACAGGCTCACGGGCTATGCTTCTCGGTGAGGGATGGCGTACCCTTCCCTCCATCGCTCGACAACATATTCAAAGAAATACGCGACGACGTTCGGATACCTGTCCCGGCAAGCGGAGACCTGACCCGCTGGGCTCAACAGGGAATCCTGCTGCTCAATGCTACCCTCACCGTCAGAGCCGGGCAAGCCGGCTCGCACCAGAACAAGGGCTGGGAAACCTTCACCGATGCTGTTGTCAGGCGGCTTGCCGAAACTCGCAAACATATTGTATATCTGCTGTGGGGAGCCTACGCACAGAAAAAAGGCGACATCATCCCCGACCGGCAAAACCTCGTACTTCGTTCTGCTCATCCATCCCCGCTCTCTGCATACAGGGGCTTCTTCGGTAACAAACATTTTAGTCAAACAAATGATTATCTCGTAGCTTGTAGGAAAAAAGGGATTGATTGGTAGTAACCCGTTAAATTTAATTTCTCTTACAATGAAAAAAACTCTACAACTAACACTGATTCTTGCTGCTTTAATTTTTAGCTTTTCCTGTAAAAAAATCACCGATGAATATTTTCTCATTGCAGAGCAGATGGTCGACAGCCAGCCCGAAAATGCAATGATACTCCTCAAAAGTGTAGACAAAACCAATTTCCCGGATAGCTATCATGCCAGATGGGCCATCGCCCTCACTCACGCGCAAGACAAAATCAACGGACGTCACACCTCCGACTCCCTCATCCAATCCGCCATACGATATTATGAGCAGCACCATGATCCTCCGCGGCTTATAGAGGCCTATTATTACATGGGCCGCGTTGCGCAGTCTATGCAGAATGCTCCGCTTGCGCAGGAATACTACCTCAAGGCTGTCGACGTTGGCGAAGCTCACAAAGAGTTTGCCCAACTGTCGCTCGTATGCAATCAGCTTGGCCAGCTCTACACTTACCAGTATGCTTACGGCGACGCTCTTGCCTACCTCAAAAAAGCAGACGACAATCTCATTATCCTGCATGACACCGCCGCGCATGCCTACGTTTTGCGCAATATTGCACGCACTTACGGACTTATGGACAGCCTTAACCGCTCCATTGAATATTACAAGCACTCAATTGCACATGCAAACAGCGCACTGAAACCTTCCGTCCTCGCCGAACTCGGAGAACGCATGATAAAGCGAAATGACTACGACAGCGCCTATATCTATCTCCGCGAAGCAGTTAATACCGCCGACGATGATGATTTGCCACACGTCAACTTATATATGGGTCGCTATTTTGTTGAAACAAATAAAACGGATTCCGCTATTACCTACCTGAACCGTTGTATCCATAGTCCTGATATGGGAATACGTACAGGAGGCTATATGTATCTCGCAAAACTCTCACGTAACAACCGTCGGTATCCAGATTATGTAAAATTTCAAACGCAATATGAATCGCTACGCGATACCCTGGAATCTCGCCTGCACACGCAAACAATAATAGCATTGCAGGCTCTATATGACTATCAGAAAATACAGAAATTGGCCACAAAGGCCGGCAACGAGCGCAACTTTGTATTGCGAATCCTCTTGATTGTTAGTATTAGCGCATTTATAATAACTTTGTGCCTGTCATTTATTATTATAAAAATATCACGCAAACGTCAGCGCGATGCAGAGGCCCAGAAAGAGGTTTTCCGCAGGTTTCACAACCTCGAAATGAATAGGACTCAGGCGCAAATCGAAATAAACATGATGAGAGTGGCTGAGTTAGAAAAAGAGCTTGTAACTGCAAAAAAGAACAGAGACACCATTCTCTACGAGATAAATCTTCTCGGACTTGCCAATATATGGATTGTTAAAGCCCTGGAAGAACAGGAAAAGGCCGAAAAAGAGTATTATTGTTCCAATTTATATCTGCGCCTTCATAATGACAGGAAAGCCCACACTGTCACCGCTCAGGAGCTGGAACTGTTTATAGCATTAACAGACAAGCGTTATCCGAATTTCAGACCCGGCCTTACCACTCTGCTAAAGGTTACATCCCATGAAGATCTGTGTATTTGCTATCTGTTAAAAGCCAAAGTGAGAAAAGCAAATATAGGCCGGGTTCTCAAGCTGTCGCGGCAGGCAATCAACAACCGTTGCCGGAAACTTTCCGACGAGGCCTTCGGAGCCGACTGCCTTCCGGGCACATTGGATCAGGTAATTAAAGACATTTAGAGCTGCGACCTATTAGTCGCACATTTCCCGAACATTAGTCCACAAAATTGCCGTTATTTTTTTTAAGGCGATTTTTGTTACACTTTTTGTCGCACAACATTTAACGCCCTATATACTGCCCGTCTCCACAATTGACGGCAATTCTGTTTTTCCGAGTACAAAAACCGGTTTTATGCCGTACAGCATACTTTTTTTCAACAAGTGGTATACTGTGCTCGTTTTCAGATTCATCGCAAAAATTTAAATTCAACTTTCAGTCGAATTTAGTAACAATTGTTTAATAATTAAATGCATGATTATGAAAAGAGTAGTAGTATTTACACTTATCCTTACAGCCTTAATGACATCCACTAATTTATTTGCCGATGACGCATTAGTAGTAATGGCCGGATGGAGCAAAAAAGACTATCGTTCATCAAATCCTGCCGGACAGAATGCAGCATTTGAGGTGCTTCCCGCGGTAGCAGTTGAAAATGGTGTGATGTTGATGTCATTTACAACAGAAATGAGCGATCTGAGAGTGGCCGTCGCCACAGCAAAGGGAGCCATTGTGTACGAAACCATGATTTCGGCCGGCGGAGGTATCACAATTCCGCTTCGCACAGGGCTCAGGCCCGGCTCGTATCTGCTGATTATGTCGCATCCTCGACTCGGCGCTATGGTGAATAAGCTGACGGTGGACTGATAATCTGCAATCGGCGAATTGTTGACAGGCCGGGAGGGAGAGAATCCTCTTTCTTCCGGCTTTTCTTTTACATCGCCCCCGCAGTATACAGGCGCTGCCAAACCGACAGCAAGCTTCATTTCTAAAAATGCACAGGTTGCTATATATATAAACACAATTATCAATACTATTCGCGCGCGTTGCCTTAATCAAATCAACAGTTATCGCCTATATATCTATCTGCATGCATATTCAAGACCATTATTCCGTTAACGAATACGCCTATTGCTATTATTAAAAAACATAATTGCTTTTGCGTATGCATACATCACGATTATTTCAGCAAGACTTATGCTTTAAACTGCATCGGTTGCCGTATTCCCGGCGATAATTGCCGCCGGCTTGCTTTAGCTCGCGCTAATCCGAAACACAATTGTTTTTTGCTTCATATCATTCGAAATAATCCGAAAAACAATTGTTTTTTGCTTCATATCATTCGAAATAATCCGAAAAACAATTGTTTTTTGCTTCATATCATTCGAAATGAACCGAAAAACAATTGTTTTTTGTGTCATATCATTCGAAATGAACCGAAAAACAATTGTTTTTTTGATTATATCAAACGAAATGAACGGAAAAACAATTGTTTTTTTGATTATATCAAACGAAATGAACAAAAAAACAATTGTCGACGGGGGTATTTAAGTCGTTGTATAGCTGTCGACTACGGCCAATTTTAACACATCGTTTTTTTTCATGCGATCTGCTGTTGATGCGGCTATCCAAACATTTGTGGGAATGCACAATAAAACGCCTGTCAGCAACGTTTCTATAAGCGTAAATGCATAAACAATCATGTCGGACATATCTCGGAAGTACAAATACTTTAAGCGCGATCTTAGCTGGTTATCTTTTAATTACAGAGTGCTTTTGGAGGCGGAGGATGAGAGCCTGCCGATCTTTGAGCGCATAAAGTTTCTGTCGATTTATTCTTCTAACCTTGAGGAGTTTTACGAGATAAGAGTTGCCGAGCACATGGGCGTTGCCATGAAGCGGCGGACGTCGCAGGTGGAGGACAGTGCGCTTGCCGAAGCCACATTGGCCGAGATTACGGCCGAAGTCAACAGGCAGCATCATGAATATCACCGTATTTTTTATGATATGATAGTGCCGGAACTTCTCCGGAACGGTATTTTTCTTTATCGCGACAGTTGCCCGAAGCCTTTCCACGAGGATTTTGTGAGAGAGTATTTCACGCGGGATATTTTTCCGTTTTTGTCGCCCGTAATGATCAGTCCCGGCGAAATCCGTACGTTTATCAGGGACCGGAGATTGTATTTGGTGGTAAGGATGAGGCGCAGGGATGCCGACGATAGCTTTAGGTACGCTATCATGAAGATTCCCTATTCAAAGGTTCCGCGCTTCATTGAGCTTCCCAAGCAGGATGGCGTTCATTATATCATGTTTATAGATGATGCGATCCGCGCCAATCTCGGCTGGCTTTTTCCGGGCTATATTATCGACAGTTGTTATAGCATAAAAATCTCGCGCGATGCTGATATTGACCTTGATGATGTTGGTGATATAGACATTGTTGCAGGTATGCGCCTCAAGCTTCGCGAGCGTAAGAACGGCTATCCGAGCCGTGTGATGTATGACCGCGCCATGCCTGCGGACTTCCTGAATTTCATCTGCGAGGCTTTCGGTTTTACGGTCGATCATTTGGTTGCCGGCGCCCGTTATATGAATCTGTCGGACTTGCGCCGGCTTCCGAACCCTGTTGGCGAATCGCTTGAGTCGGCGCTGCCCGAACCGGTTCGACTGCCGTGGGCCGACATATCGCCGTCAGTAATGGAGGTGGTGAGCAAAAAGGATGTGCTTCTGCATTTTCCGTATCAGTCGTTCGACTATCTCATCCGCATACTGAAAGAGGCTGCTACGGATGCGAATGTTACGGGCATAAAAATAACGCAGTACAGGGTGGCGGAACATTCGGAGGTGATCAATCAGCTGATTGCGGCATCGCGAAACGGCAAGGATGTGCGGGTTTATGTGGAGATCAAAGCCAGGTTCGACGAGGAGAATAACATGTTTACGGCCGGGCAGATGGAGCAGGCCGGTATTCATATCATATATAGCAACGCCAGGCTGAAGGTGCATGCCAAGATTGCACATATCGCCCGGCGCCGGCCTTTGCAGGACATTGCCTGCATCAGTACGGGCAATTTTAATGAGAAGACTGCCGGAATTTATGCGGATATGGCTCTGCTTACGGCCAATGCAACTCTTACGTCGGACGTTGCCGAGGCATTTGCATACTTAGACACTTTGTCGGCCGACAGTGTAAGGCCTGTTTTCAAGCGCTTGCTCGTTACGCGCTGCAATATGGTTGAGGAGCTCAGGCGTATGATAATGCGCGAGGCGGCTAATGCGCTTGCGGGCCACAGGGCGCAGATTGTTCTTAAGATGAACGGCCTTCACGACAAGGAGATGATAGATCTGCTGTATGTTGCAGGCCAGGCCGGAGTGCGGGTAGATTTGATTGTCCGGGGTATCTGCTGCTTGGTTACGGGCGAGGACTTCAGTCCGAACATATACGTCACCCGCATTGTTGACATGTATCTCGAACACGCGCGTATCTGGTATTTTTATAATAGAGGGAATGATGAAATTTTTATATCTTCGGCCGACTGGATGCACCGCAACTTGAGGCGACGCATTGAGGCGGCAGCTCCGGTATTGGATCCTGAACTGAAGCAGGAGATTCGGCACATACTGAATCTTCAGCTGCAGGATTCGGTCAAAGCTTGTATTATTAATAGATCGATGGACAACGTCAGAAAAACAGAAAATGCATCTCAGGTACGCTCGCAAACGGCGATTTACGAATATCTGAAGAGTCGGATATAGCCGGCGGGTGTCCTCACAAGAAACCGTTTGTTTAGAAATATTCTTATGCGAGTATTTGACCTTACAATACTCGACAATCGTTAAAAATCGAGTAACCGTGCTTGTGAAAGTGCGGTTATTTTTTTCCCGGCTGCTATGGTCGACTTAAATGCTGGCTGTGTTTTTGCCCTTTGGTGAATATTTGTTTACTTTGCATCGGTCATTGTCAGTTTAAACGTTCCTTTTTTCTGATAATGCGAGAAAGACTGTATTTAGTCGACACCTCCTTTCCTGTATATACGTATTGTTATTTATCTATCCGCTTCTCAGCACAATAGTGCTTGTGGGAGTGGAT